>JBDNHJ010000396.1:0-16434 GCA_041688835.1 Fuerstiella sp. | reverse complement strand
ATTGTGGATTGTGGATTGTGGATTGTGGATTGTGGATTGTGGATTGTGGATTGTGGATTGTGGATTGTGGATTGGCCCCCTCCCGGACATCGCTCCGCTGGTCCGACCTCCCCCTGGCGCTGCGCTTGGGGGAGGTTGGAACTGGGGGGCGGTGATGATGTCAAAGTTGCGGACGGCTTGCTGAGGATCGGACGGTTCGTTGATCACTGACGGGATGGCATATAGTTAGAAAATGGCGGGTTAGAAAATGGGTGCACTCACGAAAAGTGCGCGAGCGGTAGGAACTGAGCCTGCGGATTGACAGCCGCCGATTGGGGTTCAACCAAGTGAACAACCGTCCCTGAGCACACCCGCTGGATACCGCTGCGATCAGGGATTCAGGATCTTGTGCCAAGGCACGCGAAGGGCAGACGAATGGCGGGGGCATTCATTCATTCGTTTGCCCAAAAGTGCTCCTGTGGCGAACTCACCATACGCGAACTCACTTCGCCAACGCACCAATCTGTCGTCACCTGAACCGCACCAAAGGTTAAGCCTTTGCACCGCGAGCAACGGAACGCATTCAAGCGTGAGCGAGCACTCGGATCACAGCCGCGATTCGAAACATCGACAAAGCACATCCGCCACCTTCGGGCGTGACAACCACTTATCCTCAGGCTAAACTGGAACCCAGACAGGATTCCATGACGTCATTGAATCCGCAAGGGCAAACGATCAACGTCTAACCGCCGCCCCCCGCACACGAAGCGGAAAAGTTGAACGCACGATCGATACGGCGGCTTCCTGCCGACGCATAGTTCGCAATTCGTTATGCCCCAACCCTACTGTTTGCCGCTTCAAATCGATGATCCAAGCTGCCATCATCTTCTTCACAGTTGTGACCTGTGGTCGTGCTTGCGGTCGTCGAGACCTTCATCCTGTCATCGGGATCGCAATTGCATTGTTCACAACTATCGGAGGTGCCATCCTTGGGGGCAGTTGGGCATCTGGCCGAATTGACCAAGCCATCGGTGGTGCTCTCCTCGGCACTGTACTTGGGACTTTCTGCGCTTTAGTGATTTGCGCCATGCTTCCTGACCATTCGGACCAGCCGCACAACACGTCCAGTGAATCTGGCCCTTACCAAACGCCTCGCGCCGAGTGAACTTGCCATGACCCGTTCGGAAATCAAAACGGGGACATTGTACTTTCCCATAAATTAGAATGGCCCCCTATTCTCTTCTCGGACTGTCGAAACCCAGCCAGTTATTGCGGCGTCCGGAAGTGTTGGCAGCGGCAAAAATTGCGATTCTGCATGTGATCCATCGATCGGACAGTGTCCCGCATGACCGCTGGAAATTGCTGTGCAAAGACTTACAATCCCGAGCAAAAGAGATCGACTACGGTGTCTGGACGGCAGCTACGGGCATGCTTTCTGTGTGGAAGTTTTTGTGTTCGGCGGATGTGTTCGGCTCGTCCATGTTGCTTTATTTCGAAGATCCTACCATCGTCGATTGTCGACCAGTGTCTCTGGCTTTCGACGAAAGCCGATGACGAAAGCCAAACGTTGTGAAGAAAAAGAAAAAAACGAATCGAACCGTGTCTCGACTACCAGCGGCGCTGATTCGGAAGCTGGGGCGGCAGTCTGATTCTTCGTTGGCGCATGAGTATGACCTGCCGTACGCCCAAGTGAGGCAGGAGCGTCTGTCACGAGGACTGCCAGCGTTTGCTCGACTTGCCTGGAACGCCCGTCAATTGGCTCTGCTGGGAACGGCTCCAGATCAACAGATCGCCCAACGGCTCGGTGTCGGGGCGACCAGCGTCTATGCTAAGCGACAACGACAGGGGATCGCGGCGTTCGGAAAATCAACGCAGGATTCGCGCCACAAGTGGACCAAAAAGCAGATCCAGATGCTGGGGAAAATCCGGGACGCTGCGATTGCTCGGAAGATTGGCCTAGACAATGCAACCGTGGCATGGAAACGCCGCTCCCTCGGCATTGCCCCGATGGGAAACCGCCGCGGGCGAGCGGGACACAACTGGACCAAGAAGCAGATCGCAATGCTCGGGAAGTGGCCCGATCAGGAAGTGGGGCGGCGGCTAAATCTGCATCGGCACCAAGTGGCCATCAAACGCATCGCACTGGGAATCCCCAACTCCGTGACGCAGCAAGCCGAGATGCTGTGGACTGCGGAAGTCGTCGCTCAACTGGGAAAACGCCTTGACCGCGAAGTGGCGGAAGAACTGGGCATTACTGCGAGTCGAGTCAGTGGCTACCGTCAACGGCATGGAATTCCCATGTCGAAAAGCTCGTAGTCGCGGTGTCAACTGGACAACGGCAACCCTGCACTGTTGGGTAAGAAAACCGACGGTGAGATCTCCAACGAACGATAGCCGACATCCGACCGTCGCAGCGAACGGACCACGCAGACAACGCATCCGCTGAACCAGCGACTTTCAACCGCACTCCCCGAATACCGACCCTTCAAAGAAATCCTTGCTCGGCGCCGCCGAGCACCACAATCCGTCTGGTACAGTCGTCCGTCATGACAGCAGCGAAAAGAAAAACTTATTTCGTCGTCAAGTACTCGGATCCAAACGGCACTGTGCTCAAGAATCTACCGATCAACAAGCACGATGGTCTCCACCGTGAATCAACGGAAATCACGGTGGGGACCACCGTGCTACGAATGAAACGGACGCTGTCGAATCAGTCGAACAGGTGACTGACAGATTCGTTGCGGTGGACTCGGCGGATGGCTTCGCCCAGCAACGGAGCCACGCTGACGGTGGTCAGATTTCTCAACAGGGGATTCGATGCGTCGGGGCAGGTGTTGGTGACGATGATGCCGTCGACGTTCGCGGCATTCAGGCGTTCGACGGCTGGTCCGCAGAAGACACCGTGAGTCGCCGATACGAAAATTCGTCGGGCTCCATGTTCGCGGGCCACGCGCACAGCGCCGGTGATGGATCCGCCCGTGGTGATCATGTCGTCGAAGATTAACGCGGTTTTGCCTTCGATGGGACCACCGATCAGGTTGGCTTGCCGCGTCTCCAACGCGTTCGCGCGGCGTTTGTCGACGATCGCCAGCGATCCCCCGAGATGTTCTTGGTGCTGCAGGCTGCGTTTGATGCTGCCTTCGTCTGGACTGACGATTACCATTTCGTCTTGGGGGATGTTCAGAGACTTGAAATGCTTGTCCAGAATTGGGGCGGCGTAAAGATGATCCACTGGCACATCGAAGAAGCCCTGAATCTGAGCCGCATGTAGGTCCATGGTCAGAACTCGGTGAGCTCCCGCCTGCACAATCAAGTTGGCCACCAGTTTGGAAGTGATGGGCACGCGACCCGAATCCTTCCGGTCCTGACGTGCGTAGCCGAAGTACGGAATCACGGCCGTGATTCGAGCCGCACTGGCGCGACGGCAGGCGTCGATCAGAATCAGCAGCTCCATCAGGTTGTCGTTCACCGGAGGCGATGTGGCCTGACAGATAAAGACGTCGCAACCGCGAATGTTTTGGTTCAACTTAACGCTGATTTCGCCATCCGGAAAATTCGACGCATCCAGAAGCCCCAAACCAATTCCAAGATAGTCCGCAATTTCTGTCGCCAAAGCCGGATTGGCTCGTCCGCTGAGAATCGTCAGGCGTTCGTACATGTGGGACGCTGATCTTGTTGAAACTGGTCGGCTGCGCTGGTGGAGTCAGCGGGGTATCAAAGGCGTGATTCCCTGATTCGGGCTGGCTGCTGTGAGCCATCTGAGCCTGAATGCTGACGAGAAATCACAGCTTAGTCAATCAGCGCAAGACGCGTTGAATGGAGAATTCAGGACTTTACCACAGACGGGTGGTTTGCAGTGGTACACAGGTCGATTGGCGTGGCTGTGATATTCTGTTGAAACAGGACGCCAACATCGCAAATGTCCGTCTTTCCGCGCGATCGGAAGTCTCCCGCGTATTCCAGCACGGTCACGTTGGGGCTGTCGGCAGCCGTGTTTTCGCTGACTTTGAAGCCGATATCGTGAGACAAGATTCCTTGAGCGGCGAAGGTAATGCCCGCTGGGTGAGCGTCTTCGGCGATGGCGGGGAAGTTGACGTTCCAAAACTGGCCCGGCGGCAACCGGTGATCGGCGCTGATGAGTTCCGCGACGACGCGCGTCACATGCTGAGTGAGCGTTTGCCAGTTCACGGGAAATTCGGGACGTATATAGCGAGACAGCGCCAATGACGGCACTCCCAAAATCGCGGCTTCTCGAGCGGCAGCGGCCGTGCCAGAATAGAACAAGTCGACTCCGAGGTTGGCTCCCGTGTTGATCCCCGCGATCACAAAGTCCGGCATCTCCGCCTCGGGAGCTCGCAGTCCGACGCGCACACAATCTGCGGGCGACGAATCCAGAATATCAATCGGGCCAAACGGCGCCACTTCACGACGTTCGATTCGCAGTGGCGAATGAGTATTCACGGCATGCCCTTTGGCACTATGACACACCGCCGGCGCGACCACTCGCACATCCCCCAGCGGCTTCAGCGCGTTGTACAAAGCCGCAAGGCCCGGTCCGTCGTAGCCATCGTCGTTTGTGATCAAGAACTTCATTGTCAGCCAACCCATCGAAAGATCAAATTTTGTGAATGCCCGCGTATGTTAGTAGACGCAAGGATTCGATTGATCAGGCCAGTCACGCGAAGTTGCAGGAAACCGCAAGTTTGCAGTACCACCTTGACGCCACCAGCGATGTGCGACAATTCGAAATTTGGCAAGAATCGTAGAACCTGATTCCAAGAGATGGCTTCGAGACACCTGCACTTTGTGCAGATGTCCTCCTCGTTGAGTCGGGTTAAACGGTTTTGCTTGTTGGGTCGGGTTAAACGGAGCTGTGTGGCTGAGAACAAAATCGATGCGACGGTTCAGCGCGCATAAAAAAAGGTGGGGAGGTAAACCTCCCCACCTTTCCGCCGATAACTGCTTTCGCAGACTCACGGCAGGAGCTTCCCGCTCGGGCTACGCACCCATGTGAGCGGGAACAGGCGAGACGCTAGGGATTGATCGTGGCGGACATCGCACCCGTGACACCTGACCCGGCTGGGTAGGCGGGCATGCCATGTTCGCACATGTCCAATCCTTCAATTTCTTCCTCTGCGGAAACTCGTAGCAGACCGATGGCTTTCAGGATCTGGAACAGAATGAACATCGTGGTGAATGCCCAAGCGCAGATGACCAAAGTGGATTGCACCTGAATGCTGATGTAGCCCATTCGAGTGGCTCCTTCAGGGATTGATGTGCCAAAGATCCCTGTGGCAATTCCGCCCCACACACCGCAGATGCCGTGAACAGGGAACGCACCAACCGGGTCATCAATTCGCAGCTTGTCCAGCAGCAGGATGCCGGCGAAAACCAAACATCCAGACACCGCACCGATGATGGCCGCACTGCCCAGTGAAACCTGATCGCAGTTGGCGGTAATGCCAACCAGTCCGGCCAAAGCACCGTTCAGACACATCGACAGATCTGGCTTCTTGAACATCCCCCAAGACAGCAGCATCGCGGTGAAGGCACCGACAGCCGCTGACAGTGTGGTGGTGACTGCGATGTACGTTGTGACTTCCGCGTTGGCGGCTCCTGAATAAGTCAGCTGACTTCCGGGATTAAACCCGTACCAGCCCACCCACAGAATGAAGACTCCCAGAGCTGCCAGTGGCATGTTGTGGCCCAGCATTGGTTGAGACTTGCCTTCTTTCGAAAATCGGCCGATGCGTGGCCCAAGCACGATGGCTCCGGCGAGTCCGGCAAATCCGCCCACCGCATGCACCACGACGGATCCCGCGAAGTCGGCGAATCCCCATTCCGCTAGAGCACCGCCGCCCCACTTCCACATCCCGCTGATCGGGTAAACTAATCCGGTCAGAATTACGCTGTAGCACAGATAGCCCGTAAATTTCATTCGACCGGCAACAGCACCAGACACGATGGTGGCGGCGGTCGCAGCGAAAGCAACCTGAAACAGGAAGTCAGCCGCGTTACTGTAATCGCCCAGTTCCGCAATTTCCTCAACGCCGTCACGTTCGCCCCAGACACCGCCCCAAGCAAACCACTTACCAGCACCGGCATCACCCGGATACATCAATCCATATCCCACCAGCATGAACAGCATGACCCCGATCGACAGGTCCATCACGTTCTTGAAGATAATGTTGACGGCATTCTTAGAAGCGTTGAAGCCGACTTCGACCATGGCGAAGCCCGCTTGCATGAACAGCACCAGAACCGCACAAATGAACATGATCAGCGTGTTGATTACATAGTCGGTTTCTTTTTTTTCGTAGTATTCAGGTGCGGCTGCTTCAGTCACTTCGACCGCTTCGGTTTCCTCAGCCACGGCGTCTGCAGCAGGTGCTGCTTCGTCTGCAAAAGAGGTCACGGTTCCGCCCAGCATCAATGCCATCACCAGTGGCATCAGCCAGCGAAGGCCATTTTGACTCGTCAACATTCTCATTTCGCCTGTCCTCCAGGATTCAATTCATTTCGAATCACACTCAAATAAACGTTCACTGCACACTCACTGTGAACTCGTCGCAGGCTGCAAAAGCAAGCAGCGCGCCAAAGTTGCGGACAATCTGTGTGCGGTCGTGGTTTGAGGCCTGTTGAGGCATCAAAAAGCTGGTAAAATTCGTTTTGTAAAAGTTGCACTTGGCTCACGGAATCAACATCGCTCAGCCCGCATGCGCAGCCGCGCTGCTGGTCTGCTTACAAAACAGGCGAATGAATCGTTCAGATCGCAAGCTGCTGCAGCACCATCCGGTCGGCTAAGCAGCTTGATGGATTCCGGCACAGTTCGCCGATAGACTGCTGGCGTTCGATTTGCAAAAGGCACAGCAGCATGGCCATCATTACTCCCTGAACGAATTCCACGATGCCTGATCAAATTGTAACGGCCGCCAAGCCCGTGTTGACTGCGGAGCAGAAATCTGCAGTTCATCGATTGGCATCTGAAGTTGTGGCGGCGGCCATTCATCAGCGAACCGTAAACTCGCAAATTCTGGACGCCGTTAGTGCCTTCAGCGCGGACGGAACCGGTGCGGCCACGGTGATGGGGGCGTTTGTGACGCTGAACACCAACGGACGGCTGCGCGCCTGTTGCGGAACAGTCGGAAACCCCATGTCGCTGCTGCAGGCTGTGCGGCATGCGGCAGAACGAACGGCAACGGAAGATCATCGCTTCCCACCGATCTCACCGACCGAATTTTCGCAACTCACGCTGGACATCACACTGCTGTCTGACTTCGAACCGCTGATACAGCAGGGCGAAGAACGTGTGGCTGCCGTGGAAGTGGGGACGCACGGACTGAAGATTGTGAGTGGCGATCAAACGGGGCTGTTGCTGCCAAGCGTTGCGGTTGACGCGGGTTGGGATTCTCGTGAGTTTCTGAATCAGGTGTGTCGCAAGGCAGGATTGCCCGTCACTTCGTGGATGGAAGCAGACACGCAACTGCTGCGATTCGAAGGGCACACGATCGAAGACAAATTCGATGACAGTGTGTTGTTGCCCGGCGAAGATCGCGCCGCCTTCGACATGACGCAGTCCGAAGTGGACGCGCTGTGTCGGTTTGCCAAAGCCAACATTATGGCTCAGATTCAGGGAGCTATCCCCAGCTGTCTGGGGCCGGAATGTCCGGATCGCAGCGTGAATGGAATCGTCGTTCGACTACTGCTGCCCGGCGATACACTGGGCGTGACATTTTCGAATTTCCAAGTACGCGCGGGTCTCGCACTGCAAACCACACTGCTGCAGTTGACTCAAGCGGCGGCCGTTTGGTTGCAGTCTGTTCAGGCGAATCAGCAATCCCTGTCGCAGATGAATGTCGACTGCGTCGTGTTTGCAGATCCGGCCATGCACGGCATCGTCGGCCAGTCGAGCGTGGTGGAATTGTCAACGGCAGATCGAGCCATCATGGTTGTCGAAGGCCAGCGGCGTGCGTGGTCTTTTTGCGGCGACAAAGCGGTTAACGAACTGATCACCAATGCCGCAGCACGCATTGGAAATCGCGCCGACACCGCCAGTGTCTACAGCTTTGCAGTGCGGTCCTCCGCAACTGACATCAGCGATTCCAACGTGCCTGTGCCGCAGGCTGGAACACCCGTTCGACCCCCAGCCGTGGCTGGCACATTTTACCCGGCAGATGCGGCACAATTCTTACAGGTCGTGAACGACTGTTACGCCGCGTGTACGGCTCCCGACGACATCATCGCCGCTTCTGCGGTCATGGTGCCTCATGCCGGGCTGCGGCTTTCGGGGCGAATTGCGGCTGACGTTCTGAACCGAATTCACATTCCCAACACCGTCATCATCCTCGGACCAAAACACACGCGCGACGGCGTCGACTGGGCGGTGGCTCCACACCAAACATGGCAACTGCCCGGTTGCTCAGTCGCCGCAGACGTGCCTTTGGCGGAAAAACTGGCCGCACAAATCAACGGCTTAGAACTCGACGCCGCCGCTCACGCTCAGGAGCACAGCACAGAGATCATCTTAACGCTGCTGGCACGCATCGCGCCAAAAGTTAACGTGGTCAGCATCGCCATGGGCGGCGCGACGTTCGCTCAATGCCAGTCGTTTGCGGCGGAACTGGCGGCTGTGATTCGAGACCTGCCTGAGGCACCGCTGTTAATCATTTCCAGCGACATGCATCACTTTGCGACGGACGTTGAAAACCGACGTCTGGACGAAATGGCTTTGGCCGCGATGGAAACCGGAGATCCTGAAGAACTGTTCCACATTGTGTCTTCCAATAACATCAGCATGTGCGGTGTGATTCCGGCCGTGATTGTGATGGAAACGCTGCACGCCATGCAGATCCCGCTCAACATCCGCCGAATCGGCTACGCAACCAGCGCCGATGCGGGGGGAGACACAGAACGCGTGGTCGGATATGCGGGTGTGATTTTGGCTGGGGATTAGTCAGCGCCGGAACACTTCGTAGCCATGGAATGTTGGGGGTGATCCGGTTTCCCCTCGTTCCCAAACTGGAGTTTGGGAACGAGGTGAGGGAACCGAACGCAAGACGAGGATGGACGCATGATGACAGCGCAAGTCATTTTGCCCTCATTATGCTGCCATGACTTGAACGGCAACCTGTGACTTAAGATCCGATCACGGCTAGGTCGTTTTGAATGGTGCGTGAGGCGGACATTCTGCGAATGCTTTCCTGAGCGGACTGTTTGGCGGACCAGCTGTTGACTGAGCCTCGCAGCAAAACGTACTCATCGCACAGCTGGACATCGACGCGATTGCCATGCAGCCGATCGACGGCGGACTGCATCAGTTCAACCAGATGGTGATCGGTATCGATCCGAACAGTTCTGTCGGCTGAGAGAGTTGTGGAGTTCGAACCAGCGATGCGGGACATGTAAGATGCTATGTTAAAGACAGTGTTCGCCCCGCCTTGGGCCAGAAGATCCTGCTGGGCTATCGGAAAACGGCCGCCGTCTTCATTGACCAAATTTCGAAAGAAGTGCTTCTCTGCACGGCGTGTTTCGATATCGCTCGGCTTATTCCGACTTCAGCGTTCTGCCGATCGAAAATCCGGCCAAAGGCTGGTTTCTGGCATTCAACTCGCGCCGAAGCACAGAAGATCGTTGCGCCAGTTGTACCAGTTGTGATGCCGCGTCAACCCGCTCCGACTAACTTGCTCAGCACAGAGCAGCCGCACAAGGAGTGCAAAAACATGTCTCCACCGATGATTGATTGAGCGGCACGGCGCTAGCCGCCGGCAACCTACTGAAAAACGCTGGCAAAGCCGGCGGTTAGCGCCGTGCCGCTCACAAATGGACGGGTGATGGACAGAATCTTTGGCGAGATCCACGTCTCAAGGACTGTTCCGACGGTCGGTTAGACGTCGACTTGCGGGACAACGTATCCTTCGCGGTATTCGCGTTTCAGGAAGGGGTTCGCCAATTCCGCGTGCTGGCCGACGAAGACTTCTTTGTCGACGTCGACTGTCAGCATGGGGCTGAGTCGAATGTCGTTGCTTTCCAGTTTGATTCCGTGAGCTCCGACGTGTTGCTCCATGTCGTTCACCAAATTCATCCAGATGCCGCTGTCGCCCGTGACGGTTGCCGCCGCCGCTTTCGTAAACGGCTGACCAGACTGAAATGCGATGTTGGCCAGATTGCACCAACCTGTCGACAAGTGGCCGACTTCGATTTCCGTATTCAGACTCGAAACATTGCGACTGCGAACCGCATCGATAAAGTTTTGGTGATGCAGGCCATTGCCGCCATTGCCCTTAAACTTTTTGATCAGCTGACCATCGTTGTCGTAAGCCGCACCACCGCCACGCTGGCCTTCGTAGCGACCGCCTTCGCAATAGGCGATGTAACCACTGCCGGGGCCGGGATGTTGCGGCGATTTCTTTTCGTTCGGGCCAGCGGTCATGTTGGTCAGGCCGATGACGACCGGGATTGAGCCGGTATCGAAGTACACAAAGTGAACGTTGGGCGTGTTGCCCGCATCATTCCATGCGACTCGACCACCCGCCCCGAACACGCGCTTCGGCAGGCGAACGGTATCCTGAAACACAACGTTCCGCAGGTCGTCCAGAACATGCACGCCCCAGTTGCCCATTTCTCCCGAACCGGTATTGAAGTCCCAGTGCCAGTCGTACTGCAGTTTGTCGCGAAAGATCGGCTGATCCTGAGCTGGCCCCAGCCACAGGTCGTAGTCGATGTTGCTGCCGATTTCCAAAGGCGTGTCGCGCTTTCCGATTTGGCCCCGCACGCCGTAGCGATTGACGCGCGCTGTCTGGATTTCTCCCAGAGCTTTCTCTTCGTGCAGGAACTGTTTGATTTCCGCCTGCATCGGGTCGCTGCGTTGCTGCGTTCCGACTTGGCAGATTTTATTGTACTTGCGAGCGGCGTTGACTGTTTGACGACCTTCCCATTGACTGTGCGACAATGGTTTTTCGACGTACACGTCCTTGCCCGCTTCCATGGCCCAAATCGAAGCCAGACAGTGCCAATGGTTTGTGGTGGCGACAACCACGGCATCAATGCTTTTGTCGTCCAGCAGTTTACGGAGGTCGGCGTGTCCGGTGGCTTTGGGGAATCGCTTTTGAGCTCGACCGAGTGCTCCTTCGTCCGGATCGCACAACGCGGCATGGTTCACGCCGGCGACTCCCCCGAACAGTTTCATATGATCGCCCGCTCGCCCGCCGCAGGAAATGAATCCGAGGTTGACGTCGTCGGCAGCCATGGTGGCTTTGGCGGCAGAAGGAAAGGTCATGGCCGCACTTGCAACTGCGGCCGAAGCCATGAATTCACGACGGGAAAGATTGGACACGATCGAAGGCTCCAGATAAGAGTCAGGTAAGGTGAGATTTTGCTGCTGGATCAGTATCCACAATTCGCAGCTCCGTTTCCAGTGTTGCAAGTCTGCTGAAAAATGCGGCGTGAATTGCGGTATGACAATCTCGGTGGAGACCACCGCGCTACAGCTGGAGCGCGGCAGTTCGTTCAAACATGGGAAATCCCGCAACGACACTCGACGCCCGTTTACATCAGGCTCAGAATGTCGCTTCACCAGCGAATCACTCAAAGGCCTTTCATGCGGCGGATCAAAATCATCGACTCTCACACGGGAGGCGAACCCACGCGGATCATCGTCGACGGTGGTCCGGAACTGGGCGACGGTTCTTTGCGCGAACGGTTGAATCGCTTCGAAGCGGATTTCGACAGTGTCCGATCAGCCGTTATTCTGGAGCCTCGCGGGTCTGATGTGTTGGTCGGCGGACTGCTGTGTGTTCCCACAGATGCCACATGTGCCGCAGGCATTATTTTCTTCAATAACACCGGCTACCTGCATATGTGCGGCCATGGAACCATCGGCCTGGTGGTCACGCTGGCGCATCTGGGACAGCTGCAGCTTGGTTCGCACCGGATCGAAACGCCGGTCGGTATCGTTACGGCCGAACTGCTGGACCAGCATCGCGTGGCGGTGACCAACGTGGTGTCGTTTCGATATCGCACAGCAGTGAAAGTGCAGATTGATGGACACGGAACAATCACGGGCGACATCGCTTGGGGCGGTAACTGGTTCTTTCTGGTTGCCGATCACGGTCAGCCGTTCGCTCTGAATCGCGTTGGGCAGCTGACTGACTTCTGCCGCAGAATCCGAGCGGCTCTGGAACGCGACGGGATCGCGGGTGCCGATGGTGGCGTGATTGATCACATCGAACTGTTTGCTAAGCCGACCAATTCGCAAATTGCGGACAGCCAAAACTTTGTGTTGTGTCCAGGTGGAGCCTACGATCGTTCGCCCTGCGGAACCGGCACCAGCGCCAAGCTGGCCTGTTTGGCGGCGGACGGCAAACTGGCGGCGGGCCAAACTTGGCGGCAGCAAAGTATTGTGGGCAGTGTCTTCGAAGGTTGTTACCAATTGGCCATGACAAGCGACATGGTGGCGGAAACAGCAGATGGGCCTATGATCGTTCCGACGATCACAGGGTCAGCCTGGATCACCGGCGAAGCGGAACTTTTACTAGACGACACCGATCCTTTTGTTGCGGGAATTCTGCCATGACTCAACCCAAGCACACTCTTGTTATTGGCGGCGGCGTAATTGGCGCCTTTTCCGCGTACTATTTACAGCAGGCTGGACGTCAGGTCACGATTGTCGACAAAGGCAAGTTCGGTGCTGGTTGTTCGCACGCGAACTGCGGTTATGTTTCGCCCAGTCACGTGCTGCCACTGCCCAAACCGGGGCAGCTGGGGATCGGCCTGAAAGCCTTGTTTAGCAACAAGGGGGCACTCAGAATTCGTCCGGGACTGTCGCTTTCGCTGTGGGCGTGGTTATTGAAATTCGGCTCACGCTGCAACCGCCGCGACATGCTGCAGGCGGGATCGGCTCGAACGGCCATTTTGCAATCTTCACGCCAGCTGTACCAAGAAATCATCGAAGGCGAACAACTGTCGGTCGAATGGAAAACCGACGGGCTGCTGTTTGTCTTCCGCGACAAACAGCACTTCGAACAGTTCGCAGAAACCGACCGGCTGCTAAGAACCGACTTCAACGTGCCCGCCGAAGCCATAGATGGCGCAGCCTTGGCCAAGATGGAACCAGCTCTAAAAACCGGCTTGGCCGGAGCCTGGCATTATCTGAACGACGCACATCTGCGACCGGATCGCTTGATGTCAGAATTGCAACGGCGTCTGCAAGAAACGGGCGTCACGATTCTTGAGGACCAAACCGTCACCAAATTCGTCCGCCGGTCGGATGGCGTGTCTGCTGTGGTGACGGCGTCTGGCGAAATCGCGGCCGACGAATTCGTGGTCGCCACCGGCCCGTTGACTCCCATGTTGAACACTCAGCTGGATTGCCGGATTCCGATTCAGCCGGGCAAGGGCTATTCGATCACGATGCCGCGACCGAAAATCTGCCCGCGCTATCCGATGCTGTTACAAGAAGTCCACGTGGGAATCACGCCGTGGGATTCTGGCTATCGGATCGGCAGCACCATGGAACTTAGCGGTTACAATTCCGAAATGAATCCGCAACGTCTGCAATACTTGCGCGATGGAGCGACCGAATATTTGGTGGACCCGCTGGCGGAACCTGTGGCCGAACAATGGTTTGGCTGGCGACCCATGACATGGGACGGCTTACCGTACATCGGTCGCACACCGCGTTTCAAAAACGTGTGGGTGGCGGCGGGCCACAACATGCTCGGATTGTCGATGGGCACCGCCACCGGAAAACTGATCTCAGAATTGATCACAGATCAAAAGCCGCACATCGACCCGCATCCGTATCGAATCGGGCGATCGTAGTACCGTCCGAAAGTTCGTGATCGGCACAAGGTTGCTGAGTCTTGCGATTCGATTCGCACCATCGACCAGTCGCTGGCTTAGCAAAGTGCCAGTGATTGCGAACCAATGTTCTTGCGGAACAGGCATTCGGCCACCAGCATTTGCTTGACGGACTCGACGGATACAGTCGACAGATTGACGTTGGCTTGAATCAGCGAATCGTAAACGGCTTGGCCAGCAGCGGTTTCCAGAAGTTGTTGTTCGAGTGTTTGAGTATTGAATGACATGGTTGACATCCTTTCAGTGTTGTTCAAAAAGTGGACATGCAGTGTGTGGGGCAGGTTCAGTTGGCTGGGCTTTTTCTGAGCGAAAGTTGGCTTCATGTAACTGACTGACGCCGCAGAGAACGACTTCCAAAGTGCTCACCGCAAGCTGGGGAATTGTGTGAGCGATGGTTCACGGTCAAGGTGAAGTCAGTCACGTCACGTCTGTCAAAAGCAGACGGCGTGCCAGTCGGCGGTCGCGAGTAAGAAATTCCGCGGATCACCGGATGAATCGGCAAAACACGGCAGTTCCGATTCAACGGGTCGTGCGGATTCTGCATCCGGGCCATTTGGCCGCCGTGTATCTGTCACCAATCTGGCGACAGCAGCCATCAACCTGACGACAGCCAGCACCGACCACACTGCGGCACAGCCGATGCCGCTTTCACCCATCGAACGGATCCGCATCCGGATTGAAAAATGTACAAAGTCAGCCGCTTGGCGAACGGATTGACTGCGACATTAAGCAGCTCGACGCACTGTTTTGCTGCACTTGAAAAAATGATAAAGTCAGTGGACGAAACGTGGCCGCGGCCGTTTCCATTTCACTGCAATGCGTCGCTGCAGGCGATGTTGCTGGTTATTCAACTGAGGCGTTGGAGTTACGATGACAGATGTTTCGATCCCGGTGCCGCTGCTTGCCGTCTTGGCATTGTTGATGTTCCACGGTTGTTCACAGCCGTCGTTGGAGCCGATTGGAAATAGTGGTCACTGAAATATTCAAACTTAGAAAACTTGTCGAGTCTGCTTTATGGCCAAGTGTGATCAGGGATATTTGTGCGATGTCTGCGGCGAAGAAGTCGAAGACATTCGCGAAAGCGATTTGTATTTGCGGTTTGTGACGGGGCAACTCGATTCACAAAAGCTACTGGGCAGCGCAGAACGACATCTGCTGTGCAATCCGGTTGTGGCACAGTTTATCGTCGACGATTCGTTTTCTGCCGTCACTGTTGATGGACCGTTCAGTAAAGCGGAACTCGACCCCGACTACGTCGCAGCGCAGGAAACTCTGCTGACACGCGGTTGGCGGCGATTGCAGGAACTGTTCGAGATCTCTGAAACGCTGCCTGTTTCGGATTATCCGTTGGATGAATTCCGCCGAATGCCCGGTTAAGGATCGGTCGCCTACGGGATCGTCCTGAAACGCCGATTCGCAGTCTGTCGTTTGCTGCGGATGGTGCATCTTTAAGCGGCCTCGGCCAATCAGGGCAGCTGACCGTGTGGGATGCTCATCGATCCGAACGATCGTGTTGAACGTTGCGGTCGACTGTCGTCGTCCAGTCGTGGCTGTCTTCGAAGTCGAAATTCATCGTGTTCAGTGCTTTCGTAAGAATCCAGACGGACACAAACCAAGTCACGCGACACATCAATGAATCACTGCACTTTAGGTAAACGACAGCGGGATAGAGATTGGTCTTTTCAAAAGAGTGGCTCTCCAAGATGTTGTGATTGTTCAACCTTCACACTTCCCTTGGAGAGCCACGGATGGCCAAGCGTAAGAAGAAATCTCCTCGTCCGCAGCGGCAGCATAAGCAGGCTTCCGAATCCGGGCATGACAAGCGTCAGCGGCTCGATCGTGCGAATCCCGGTCGACGAAAAACGGCACAGGCTCGAGTGCCTTTGACGGGCTGGATGAAGTCGGCTGTTGCCGAGTTGCAGGCGGTGATGGATTCGAGAATCGCCTTTCGCCTGCCCATCATTGTGTCGGGAATGTTGCTGGCCAACGGGCGACGCACGGCCAGTTCGTGGTTCGTCGCGGCTGGTGTGAAGGATGACTGGGATCGATTTTACGATGCTCTGATCAGCATCGGCAAAGCATCGGCGAAGCATCGGCGAAGCTCGCGGCGGCGGTCCTCGGGCTGGTTGTGAAGACGCTCGTGGCGGGCGAACGCATTCTGCTGGCCATGGATGTTTCACGAAGAACGTAGACTAAATCCCAGTGATGAAGCGCACGGTGAAGCACGGGTGTTGCTTTAGCGAGATTTTCGTTTGTTGATCTTTTGCTTTCTGGAGTGTTCTCGTTCTTTTTCTCGAAGTTCGTCGATTTCCCAGCGGTGTTGGGGATTGGCTGCGAGCCAGACATCCGGGAGCAGGTGGGTCAGGCCCGGCGGTTTGTCCGGCGGACTCGCCGCGTTGCGGATGGGCAGTTCGGTCAGCCAGGCCCATGGCTCAACCTGACACAGCTTCGCACTCCCAATGATGCTCAGCAGGATGGCGGCTCGGTCGCCACCGCATTCGCTGCCGACGAACAGCCAGTTTTTGCGACCGATCGCCGGCAGCTTGACCTGTCTCTCGGCCAGATTGTTATCAATGCTCAGGCAGCCATCTTCTGTGT
>JBDNHJ010000009.1:0-26094 GCA_041688835.1 Fuerstiella sp. | reverse complement strand
GCTCTTCGAACTGGAACTCGAAGCAATCCAAGGAAAAAGAGCTCCGCCAACCTGAGCCCGTTGATCTGACGGCCGTTCCAAAGACTCATGCGGGTTTCAAAACCACGTAAAAAGCAGACGCGCGCAAAATGGGCAGCTACCTCAATCAGAGTGAAACCACGGCGATCGGGGGAAACGTTTCGATGTCTTGTAATACGTTGTTTTCACATGATCAATCCTTCCAGCGTCATTTTTCTAAACAGGAGTCTGCCACAAAGAAGTTGCATCACAGCAATCTTCATTGCCGAAATTTCACCTTCCAACTGTTAAGTAATTATGTAGAGATAAAGAGAGACTGATGAAGAATGGCCGCTTGAAAAAAAGTTCCGCTGCAAGGTCGCAGCAAACGTTCAGTCTCTCGGGGCGTAAGAATCATCGTCATAATGTTCGACGAATTCGGAATTCGCAGAGCTTCACCGCTTCGCTGATCGTTTAGACGTGGTAACTACTAAAGTCACAGCCCACGTGAATGTTGAACCTGACGCAACTGGCTGAAAGTATTCGATACCATGGCACCATGGATTGACGATCGCGGTCGGCTATGCTGTCCCGCAGCCGAAAATTTTGATCAATATCGATCTTGCCGAGTGCAACATGGTCGACACCAAAACTGAAACCATCGTCTGCCTTTTTAAGACGCCCCTGATGACCGTGCCGGAGCATGATGTGGATGAGACTCGCCAAAATTCTTTCTTGTCGAATTTGACGGCTGCGGTTGCAGCGTTTTCGGTGTACTTTTGCATGTACGCTTTTCGCAAGCCGTTTACCGCCGGTACATTCGAAGATCAGGCCGTGTTTGGACTCGGCCTGAAGACCGTGCTGGTGTTGTCTCAGTTGTGCGGCTACATGCTGTCGAAGTTTATTGGGGTGAAGGTCGTTTCTGAGATGCCGCGATCACGCCGGGCTGTGACGCTGCTAGCCTTGATTGGTTTCGCAGAACTGGCACTCGTGGGCTTCGCTTACCTGCCGACCCCAATGAAAGTCGTAATGCTGTTTTTGAACGGGTTGCCGCTGGGAATGGTGTTTGGGCTTGTGCTGGCCTATCTGGAAGGCCGGCGTCAAACAGAAGCGTTGGCCGCCGGGCTGTGTGCGAGTTTTATCGTGTCGTCGGGGGTTGTGAAGTCGATCGGCCGATGGTTGATTGTAGAGCATGGCATCAGCGAATTTCAAATGCCGTATCTGGTGGGGGCCATGTTTTTGCCGCCGCTGTTCTTTTTCGTGTGGTTGCTGCACCAGACACCCGAACCAACGCTTCACGATCGAGTACTACGTTCCGAACGCAAGGCGATGAGCCGCCAAGACCGACAGACGTTCTTTCGCGCGTATGCTCCGGGACTTTTGATGCTGTTGTTTGTATATGTCGTGCTCACGATCATTCGGACTGTGCGCGATGATTTTGGAGTCGAAATCTGGAGGAGTCTGGGCATTCAGGAGACGCCATCGGTGTTTGCGAAGTCTGAGACGATTGTGGGAATCGTCGCCACGTTGATCAATGCGTTCGCGATTTGCTTCGTTAGAAATCTGTCTGCACTGCGAGCGGCCGCCGTCTTAATCTGTACCGGCTTCATTGTGGCGATTGGAGCCACTGTGGCTCTTGAACAGGGTCGCATCCAGCCGTTTCCGTTTATGGTGGCCTGTGGAATTGGACTTTATATTCCGTATGTCGCGTTTCACACAACGGTCTTCGAACGCATTGTGGCAGCGTCTCAACACAGCGGGAATTTGGGGTTCTTAATGTATCTGGCGGATTCCATTGGCTATCTGGGATACGCGGCCGTGGTGTCGCTGAAGATGTTTGGACCGGAAGACATTGATGTGCTGTGGTGGTTTCGCAGTTCACTGTATTGGGGTTCTGGCGTCAGCATCGTCGTCGTAATCTGTGCCTTGTTCTATTTTCAGCACGTGTTTCAACCACGTGAACTACCAGAAGCGCGTGAACGCGATGTTGAGGTGACCCCATGAAACCACACGCACTTCATTCTCAGGTCGCTGTCCTGAACCAGCCTGGGCAACCATTGGAGCTTGTCGACATTCATGTACCAGAACTTCGCGCGGGCGAAGTACTGGTCAAGGTCACGACCAGTACCATCTGTGGCAGCGACCTGCACACATTTACCGGTCGTCGGAAAGGTCCGTTGCCCACGATTCTGGGTCATGAAATCATCGGCATCATAGCGGGCGTGCATGCGGACCAATCCAGCAGCTCGACTTCCAAGGTCCGCGTGGGTGACCGCGTCACGTGGTCGATCGCGGCGTCATGCGGCAGTTGCGAACGCTGCTGCCGCGAACTTCCGCAGAAGTGTGATTCGCTGTTTAAGTACGGGCACGAAAACTTCAACGCATTCCCATTAAGTGGCGGTTTGAGCGAATACTGTGTGCTGCAACCAGGGACCAGAATCGTCACGATTCCGGCTGAAATACCCGATGCTGTGGCCTGTCCCGCCAGCTGCGCCACAGCGACCGTCGCCGCTGCTTTTCGGACAGCGGGCGACGTCAGCCAGCGACGCGTGCTTATCACAGGTGCCGGCATGTTGGGACTTACCGCGTGTGCATTCGCCAGTGCGAACGCCGCAGCGGACGTTGTGGTGTGCGACCTGGATGAGTCGCGGTTACAACTGGCGACCAAGTTCGGAGCGACTCAATTAATACGCAGCGTCGACACGCATGATTTCGACTTCGTCTTCGAAATGTCGGGCAGTTCGGGGGCCGTCGCGGTCGGCATTCAAGCGGCGGCGATTGGTGGCGTCGTCGTGTTGGTCGGATCTGTCAGTCCATCGAAGTCCGTCGAACTCGATCCTGAACAGATTGTGCGGCGACTCATCACAATTCATGGTGTTCACAATTACAAACCGGACGACCTAGTGACGGCTGTGGATTTTCTGCAACAACATCATCAAAACTTTCCATTTGCCGATTTGGTGGAAGCCACCTTTCCGCTGCATGAAGCTCAAGCAGCCCTAGAACACGCGGAAGCTCAGCGACCGATTCGAGTCGCGGTGCGTCCATAACATAAACAGGCCACCCCATGCCAAATGTTGAACATTGCATCACGTTGTTTCAAGAACGAGGCGACTCCGAATACGGGGGCGAAGCGGTCACTCAGCGAGAACACGCGCTGCAATGTGCACTGCTGGCGGAACAGAAAGACGCGTCATCAGAATTGATTTCCGCTGCTTTGCTGCACGACATCGGCCACCTGCTACACGCTCACCCCGATGACGCGCCCGACAGCGGATTGGATGACGTTCACGAAGAACTCGGCGATCGTTTTCTGACACAGATCTTCAGCGACGCCGTGACAGAACCCGCTCGATTACATGTGCTCGCAAAACGCTACATGTGTACCACAGTCGAAGGTTATCACGCAAAACTAAGTCAGCCTTCGATGATCAGCCTGCAGTTGCAAGGCGGCCTGATGTCTGCCGACGAGGTTGCTGTCTTCGAGCAGAATCTATTCTACCTCGACGCCATCCGACTGCGGCAGTGGGACGATGCCGCCAAGATTCCGCAACAACAAACGCCGCCGTTTGAACACTTTGTGAAACACTTGAAAGCAGCCGCCCGATAGCGGGCGTCGGTCCCACATTCAGCGTCTCAGACAGACGCTGTGATTTTGCGAGGACCACTGATGGTCTGTCTGTGCCAGCTTTGTTTGAGCGTTGTCGAAAACGTAGCACGGTGGTCTCCACCGTGATTTCTCGGCGGAGACCGCCGAGCTACAAAAACCAAACTCCAATTCTTAACAATGGCCCGCTTCATTGTTGGGATTTGATTGTGTAGATCGTGTCCGGTGGGTCAAGGAGCCCAAGCGACGCCGACCCACCGGACGTCTACGCCCCGTATCGACAAAGAAAATGGTGGGGCGACATGGCGATCGCCATTTGACCCACCCGACCGATGTTTTTACGACTCCAGTTTTGGTTCTGGCACCAGAGCTGTCAGGAGTCGTTTCACGCGCAGCTGTTCTGGGTTGTCTGCGGCATTTGCTTCCTGAAGAGCTTGCACGGCGTCTTCTGTGCGATCCAATGACAACAGGGTCATTGCTTGGTTGATCAGCGACGGATATTTCCATGCCCCGTCCGGATACTGGCGTCGATAGTTGGCCATTGTGCTGATACCAATCCCTAATTCGCCGCGATCCAGTTGTGACAAGGCGGTCCAATACATCGAACTTCCGGTTGAGCTGCGATTGACGTCTTGAATCACAGTCGGCAATTCGTAAGCCACCACTTCCGGCATGCCGGGATTCTCAGCCAACACTTCATCCGGCACCTGAATCTCAATCAATTCATCCAGACTTGTCAGCCGGATTTGCTGCAGTTGCTGAATGATACTGGTGTCCACAACTCCCAGTATCTGTTGCGTTCGAGCTTCCAGTAAGCGATACGACGGCTTGCCAAACATCTTGTCAGTCGACTGAATCACGGCCAAGTACGCTTCCATGATTCTGCGTTGCGAAAATTCGCGGCGTTCTTCGTCTGTCATTTCTTCCGGCACAGACGTTCTTTCTTCCGCGCTTTCCGGCTTCAGCACATCGCGCTCGAATGGAGCCTCAAACGGTCTCATCAGCTGTTTGTATTCCCCCAACTCCGACTCAGAAAGAGAGTTCGAACTAATCACTCGTTCTTCCGGATACGGCCAAACAGAAAAGTCGTTTGTGGACCAGAGTTCACGGCCTCCGGCAGCCACGCGTTCCAACAACGGGCGAATTTCTGACACGCCGCCCGTCAATTCTTCGAACAAGACAGCAGCGTCTTCGGCTGCCAACTGGTCCTGCAACACCAGCATGCGTGGCGAAAACGTGGCCACCTGCCCGATGACCTGCACGGTCGATTGCTGCCATCGTTCGTGATCTTGAAGCACAGAAATCTTAGCGGCGACTGGATTGGCGACATCAAACTTCGCGTCCGTTGTGACCGGCAGTCCAGTTTGCATATCAAACAACAACCCATCGTCTTTTTGGACAACAGCCACGATCCAACTGGCTGTCTCCAAGGTCAGACCCTCGGACTTCGGTTCGGCGCTTGTTGTGACGATCACGGCATCAATCAGCTGCTGGCGAAGCAGCTCTGCAAAGGCCCATGCTCTATCTTCTGGCGTTCCGAAACCTGTCAGAACCACATCAAACAGACCCAGTGGCGGCCGATTGGTTTCCGGCGGCAGCAGACTAATGTTTTGCGTGACCCAGCGGAACGCTTGCATGACTCGAGCCACATCCAAATCAGCTGCCGTACCATCCACCGGGCCCCGCCGAGCACTCAGCGACTGATGGACGCTTTGCATCATCAGGGCGTCACGCACATACAACGCATCACCAGCCGTGTAGCGGCCAGCGGTCGCTCGCGGACTGTTACTCAACAATTTCAACGCGGCTTCGTTAAGCCGCAATGCTTCGGCTTCCGCTGTGGCACAAGAAGCGACCCAAGCGTTGAGCCCTTTTACAGAACGTTCGGCATCACCTTGGCGAGCCATGCGTTCGGGAGTCAGCCGTTGAATCGCCGTCGACAGTTTTCGACGACACTTCTCCGCGTCCGTCTCCCCGCCCTTCCGTTGAACCGTGGCACCTCCGCTGGAAGCTTCGGGTTGCGGCGCGTTGTTACAACCGACGACAGAAATAGTCAGCAGAATGCTGAAGAGCACCGACATCGGACGAATTTTGGCGAAGAGCACAGTGATAATCCTGTTTTGCAGAGAGCGTAGTCGTCCGAGGAAAAGTCTGCCCACGGCTGCTGTTCACAGCCGAGCAGCCAGCACGCAGATGCAGTCCGGGTTGTTCAATAATCGTCGACGTTGTTCATCGCAGCTGCATTGCGGTTTCTCGCATCGTAGTCAGATGTTGGATCAGAGTTTCCGCGGCATTCAAAGCAACCATGTTGGGGCCATCGCTTTTGGCGTTGTCAGGATCAGGATGCGTTTCGAAGAATACGGCATCACAACCGACAGCGACTGCCGCGCGAGCTAATGGAGCAACCATGTGACGCTGCCCCCCTGTGGTTGCTCCGCCTGGAGTTTGCACACTGTGAGTCGCGTCGTACACGACCGGAACTCCAAACGCTTTCATCACCGGGATACAACGGAAATCGTTGATGAGTTGGCCATAGCCGAATGTTGTCCCACGTTCTGTCAGCATGATGTTGTGTAGTCCCCGCGATTCACACTTAGTTACGGCGTGAACGGTGTCTTCGGGGGCCACAAACTGCGGTTTTTTAACATTCACGCAGATATTTCTGGCCACTGCCGCATCGGCGGCCGCCACCAACAGATCTGTCTGGCGAGCCAAAAAGGCGGGAATTTGCAGGATTGAGCAAACTTCAGCACAGGGAGCGGCGTGGGCCGCTTCGTGAATGTCGGTGGTGACAGGGAGCCCGGTCGACTGCCTGACTTTTTCCAACAGTTGCATGCCCGCTTCCAGCCCAGGCCCCCGATAGCTATCGACGCTGGTTCGATTCGCCTTATCAAAGCTGGCCTTAAACACGATCTGCAGCCCATGTTTTTGCTTGAGCTCCGCCAGATGCTCGGCCACCCGCAGCACCATGGACTCTGATTCCATCACGCAGGGGCCCGCAATGAACAGCAGCGGATGCCCCGTACCAACGCGATATTCACCGATTTCGACTGTTCCGTTTGCCATTCCGACGCTTCCTTAATGCCGCTGATAATACTCGTGCTTATCGACTCTCAGACAGTTTTAACGCAAACCGACGAGTACGAAAAGCGGGCAATGTTTCAGGGCCGGGACAACAAACTGAAATGCAGGACGATTGGGGGTTAGACCGGGCTGTTAAGACTCTCAATCAGCTACGCATCGTCCTTGGTGCTGGAGGCTTCCGGCTCCGGTTCATCGCCCGGAAAAACGAATTCTTCCCAAGGCGAAACAAACGAATCAGCCAATGTCGCCACGCCATCGTCCGTCAACTGCAATAGATATACGGCAGCGAGTGCTCGGTAAGGAGTCTCTCCGCCTTCCGTTAACAATTCGGTGAACGCTTCTTTAGCGCCTTTCAGATTGCCATCTTCTAGGTGAGCTAACCCGGTCATAAATCGTGGTTCGTTGCGACTGGTCGGGATTGCACTGAAGGGAATTTGAGCCTGCTGCAGCAAGGTAATCGGCCAGCCAGGAAGCGCTTGACCGCCACCAATCGCGTCGACCTCGGGAATCAACGGCAGCATTTGCAGCATCGATCGCATCATATCGGGGCTCTTGGTTTCGAACCGATCAAAGATGTTGAGCACTGCTAGGTAGGAGGAAATTGCTTCGCCATAACTAGCTTTCGCCAGATGTCCGAGAGCCACGGGAATGTGCCATTTGACGCCTGCCAGTGCGGGATCGTCTGCGCGGTTTGCCGCGACTTCAGCCAGTTGATTCAGCAACTGACTGCCCGCCTCCAGTTCTCCCGCCTCCAGCATCAATTCGCCTCGCAACAGCGTCGCCTGCGGAATGCCGCGCACAAAATCGATATCCTGGTTAAGTCGCGTCAAAGCCATCCGGATGTGCCCGTTCGACGCCAAGCTCTGAGCAATGCCTAACTTCTGCTGCGCAATCTGTGCCACGTCTTCAGGTGTTGGCTGCGCATCAAATTCCTCAACGCTCTTGGCGACTTCCTCCACCCGTGATTCCCATTGGTTCTTTCTGTCGTAGAATTGGGTGAGTTCAGCTTCGGCTTCGGGGTTCGCCAGCATGGACATTTCTTCCAGATCCAGAAATCGGTTCAGGCATTCGAGTGCCAAATCGATACGGTCCTGTTCCGCATACAAGCCCGTCAAGGCTCTCCAGTTGCTGGAATCTTCAGGATCAATCACAGTCGCCTGACGATAAGCCATCACGGCCTGCAGATAGCGAATTTTGGAAGCGTCCTCACCATTCAACGCTTGGCTGATCGCTTGTTCCACCGAGCGCAGATTGATGTACGCCAGACCTAACGTTCGGTAAGCCGCCGCATTTTGCGGATCAGCCAGCAGAGCGGCATTTGCGCCGCGGATCGCCAGCGTTGGTCCCGCCAAGGCGCGGCCCAGTAGCGCCATGAGTTCGACTTTCATGGCGTCACCACCGGTTGCACGAGCGATCTCGAAGACCGTTTGGGGCGGCAGTAGATCAAGATTCAAAAGGTGCTCGGCTGTCCTTAAAGGAGCACTCGCTGTGGCTCGTTTGTTGTACAGATACTTTTGATAGAAGCTAGGTTCTCGAGCGTAGTCGAATCTTTCCAGCGGCGCTCCAAGATCTGCGGCGTCCTCGTCATCACTGCTGTCCGATTCACGAAATGCAAGATCTCTGATGTTGACGGCTTGAGCGTCACCCGACAGTTTGCCATGTTGAAAGATCGCTGCCGAAGGGCCCCGACTGACTTCTGTCCACTCGGGAGAAATCATCAATCGACGCACCATCGGATACGGCGGAACACCAGGCGGTGCTAAACGCAACATCACCTGCGTGATTCCCAACTCGTTGTATTCCGTCAACCACTCAGAACGATCGTCTTGGGCAGCATCCTGAACCGCAGTGTCCTCGCCCGCAGCCGCTGGCAAAGCTTCCGACATCAGGTTCCTTCTTAAATTCACAAATCGCGACACATCGGAAGTCGGATCCGACAGGCTTCCGAATGATCGGGCACGGCTGTCTGTATAGCTTTGTCGGCCGAGCCAAATCAGCAGGTCGCCCTGGGTCGTCACCGTATTGAATAACCTTGCCTCTGCTGGAATCTGCGCCAGCTGCGTTTCCATCGAATCCATGGTCTCTCGCAATTCCGGCTCAAATCCCATCCCGATCGCAGTCCGCGTTGGCAGGCGGTCTGCCACTGCAAAGAACCCTAGGGCTGCCATGGCCAGCACGGTCAAAGCGCGACCGCCTCGAGAAAACAAGACTTCCATGGTATCGACGGCGTAGTCTTGCCGGAACGTTCGACCGTACCAGCGTTGAGCGGCCGTGCCCGCCGCAGCGGCCGCCACCAGTGCAGCCGCTGGCAGTTCGTGCAATTTCCACAGGGCCAAGGCACCGAAGCCCAAGCACAACATCAGCCACGGCAGATCTTCGCGACTTCGCCCCATAATCATGACCACCAACGCGATCACCAACACAGAAAATCCGGCCACATACGCGAACTCAATGCCCTGAATGACCTCCGGCGTAAAGATCGAATAGAACTCGGTTCGTCCGTCCAACAATGCGGATGCGTCGTTCAACGAATTCATGGCCACCATCGTTGGATATTCAACGGAGTAAGTCGTCACTACGGACAACAGACTGGCCACAGGAAACGGGTTAATCAACAAAGCCAGCAGCGAAAGCCCACCCGCTTTCCATAAGACAACCGCTTCGGCTCCTGGAGGATTTCCGGCCTTTTCCGCCAGCGTCTTTCGCAAACTGAAACCTGCGGCAAACAGCACAATCGCCATCACGCCCATGTAGGCCCGTGGATCGCAGTTCGCCCATACCAAAAGAACGACCGGTAACTTCCAATGCAGTCCCGTGACCGTGCCTTCTGTGTGTTTGTGCAGCAGCAACAGCACGATACTTAAACCCAGCAATGTAGCGAGATCTGTGATCGGTAGAAAATCGACTGAACACGCCGCCACCGCGAGGACCACGCAGACTGAGTTCCACCAAGTTGGCATGTTTCGCATGGAAATCCGCGACAACAGATACGCAATCAAACCAGCAATCAGCGCTTTGAAAACCGTCAGCAGATTTTCGCCACCCAAGGAATAAACAAAGCTGACAACGTGATCGAACAGCCAGCTCACGTTTGCCGTTGACTGTCCGTCCAGTGCATAGGACATCGTATCCTGAGACAACGGCAGAACGCCGTTTGCCCGAAGCTGATCACCGGATCGAATATGGACCAAGGTCATCGTGTCTGCCATTTGGCCAAACCCGAACAGTACGGCCAAAAAGATGGCGGCCCAGCGAAGCATAAAGTCGCCGCGAATCGCTTCTTCTTCGACGATCTCCGGAGTCAGCTCCTCATCCTCCGGCAGTTCGTCGACCACAGCTTCCCCAGCATCCTTGGAGGCAGAAACATGCTCCGCACTCGCGGAACCCTGTGCATCGCCTGCTGAAGATTCGTTCTGCTGCTGTTCGATATTTTCGTCGGCCGGGTCTGTCACGGAGTACACTTTCGATTTTGACACATAGGTCTAATACGCAACGCCATTCGCCGATCGACCGGGAACAAGGTTCTTCATCGGGGCAGACAGCGACTGAAGCGCGCCGTCTGTGCTGTTCGTCCTACGCTGAATTGAGTGGCCGCGTTGGCAAAAAAATGACGGATCTCACTTCTGCGACTGAGGTTAGAATTTCCTGAGGGAGCGAAATCCGACCGGCTTGTCCGTGTTTTTCCCTGTTTTCCTGATTGCGACGGAGTTTTCGGAAAATCTGGCGCTGGGCGGCGTCGGATCGTTGCGTTTTTCCTCCGCAGTTGTGGCAAACAGCCGAAGAAAGTCCTATAGTCACCACAAGGCCTCCGCGCCTCCCACCTCGGCCAATCCTCCCACCTTCGGCCAATCGAGATCATCCCATGTTTCATTCTGCACTCTCGTTCCTACGCAACCCAGCTTCCGTTTGCCGTGCGCTGAAACGTCGGCCCATCGCGTTATGCTCAGCCATGCTGGCGAGTGGCACCATTTTTATGCTGACTGGTGCGGTCGAACCGACGGCAGCGCCCGTCGAAGTCGGCCTGTTGCTGATCGAACCGTCCACTTTTCGCTGGGAAGTGGAACGCCACGGCATTGTTGAGCCGTATCGTTCGACCGCTGTGTACTCGGACTGCTACTGGACCACAAACATCCTGAGCATCGTGCCCGAAGGCACATGGGTCCAAGCAGGTGACGTTGTGTGCGTCATGGATTCTGCCGAAATCGAAGACTACGCTCGCACCCGAGAAGTCCTGCTGATCAAATATCGCGGCCGCCTTGATAACGCGCTGCACGACGAAAAGATGCTGGCGTCTCAAGGTGACCGCCTGCTATCCGCCGCCAGCTTTAAGTACCAAACTGCGGACCAAGAACTAAGCGCCTATCAAAGCGGAACCCTGCCGCAGACACTGGAAGAGATGGAACGTAATCTGAGCATGCTGTCGGAAAAAACTCGGACGGCAGCGGACGGGGTGGAGCAGTCGGAAAAATTATGGGCGATGGGACTGATCAACGGACAGACAATGTCCCGAGAATCACTCGACCTGTTGACTCTGCAGCAGAAGCACGATCAGCTGAGTGGCAACTTAAACCTGCTGACGAACTTCAAAAGCCCACGCGATAACCTGCGCCTTGAGTTCACTCGCAACAACGCACTGCGAAACGTGGCGCGCACAAAAATCAAGAACAGTCTGGCCGAAACCAAAGCCAGACTCACC
The DNA here is from genome assembly GCA_041688835.1 of Fuerstiella sp. Taxonomy (GTDB): domain Bacteria; phylum Planctomycetota; class Planctomycetia; order Planctomycetales; family Planctomycetaceae; genus Fuerstiella. The sequence goes on along the minus strand of JBDNHJ010000009.1, from coordinate 14,710 downwards.
ACACTAAGCTACGAACGCACGATGCAAATCTATGAACGGTACCACCGCCGCGCCACAGAAAGTATCGAAGCCTGTACGCTGCGTGCGCCATGCGATGGACAGGTCATGCACGGCAATTCGTGGTATCTAAGAAGTCGAGGAATCACGCAGATCGAAGAAGGTTCACGTGTGCGACGCCAGCAGAAGATTTTTGAGATTCCTGACCAGAATCGCATTAAAGTCAGCGTGCCAATCGATGAAGCCTTGGTCTACCGCGTCGAACAGGATATGCCAGTGACCGTGATTCCGGCGGGATACGACGACATGGAAATCGCTGGCCGCATCGCAACAATCGCCAAGTATCCACGCCGACGCAGTTCTTACACCCCCAGCGTCAAAGACTATTGGATGGATGTTGAATTACTGCCGACGGCGGAACAGATGGCGATCTTGAAGCTAAAGGCCGACGTCAATGTTCGCATCACTTTGTCTGAGCACGCCGATACGTTGCAGGTGCCGCGAGACGCAGTGACGGGCATCGCCGGGCACAATTTTGTCTACGTCTTTGATGGCACCGAACTGATTCCGCGTGCTGTTCAACTGGGTGAAGCCAACGACGAATACGCATGCGTCGTCAATGGACTGTCCGCTGGTGAGCAACTGGTGACGGAGATGACACCGCAACATCTGGAGAAGCTGCAAGAAACGCTGGCCGACGACTTGGCGCTGGCAAATCGTTAGTTCGACTATCCGGTTCCGCCCGTGCAGTGTTTCGGTATGGGAACCCCAGCTTGCGCGTTTCCTGCACGACAGGCGCCAGAGACTTCTGCTGTCGGCGAGCGCCCAATGGCACCAGCATTGCGTTGTGTTCTACCTCGGCCAATCATGCCAGCGGGTGGCACATGCTGGCGTAGCCTGCTTGTGTGGCGCAGCCATCGGAAACCGCTCTGGAACGTCCAAGCCACGGACAACGTCGTTTGTAAAATAAACCCGTCAGATCGGTTTCCGATCGCCAAGGCGACACAGCTAGCCTAGCGGCAAGCTGAGCCACCCGATTGCCGCGAAGTCTGCCGCCACTGCCGTGGCTGAATCGCTCCTCACTGCGGGTTCACTCTTCCCAGGGTGCGTATTGGTCTGGTTCGATGCCCCCTTCTGCGACAACTCGCGGATAGACAACACCGTCCTCGGGTTCTTGAGCCGCCTTTCGCGTCTTCGAAATTCTGAAGATCCAGTTATCGCCGTAGTCGAATAGATAGAAACATTTTTTCTTCGCTGGCAGTGGAAACAAATCACCGATCTGTGTGGTGTACAGCCGCTCATTTTCGTCATCGAATTCGTCGCGAACTCGACTCCGCTCATTGTTGGCGATGAAGAACGCGTACAAGTGATCGTTGCCGAATTCAACGGCCCTCTGAATTGCAAAAAGCAGTTGTTGAAGAGTCGTCGACGTATCAAGCTCGATATCGGCGAACCACTCATCTTCATCAGACGGCAGAGCGACTCGAATTGTCCAGATCATGAGTGCCTCGGTATTAAAAGGGTTGAATTTCAGTTTGATAATGACGAACGCTGTCGAAGTATCGCGGGCTTTGAGCCGCGTTCAATAATGATAATGCGGTTACCGTCCATCTATGTCACGAGACGCGAGTTTCGTGATTGCTGCGAGTTGCTTGTCCCAATCTGCCACCAACTGCTTCAGTCGCCACGGTTCGGAATCTGCAAGGTTGGTTGATTCACCACGGTCGTGCGCCAAGTTGTACAATTCCCACGGTTCACCTGCGGCCGCGACAGCTTTCCAATCTTCAACACGAATAGCTCTGTGGCCGTCATGGAACCACCACAGCGATTCGTGTGCAATCGCACTGTCCTGTTCCAAAACCGGCACCAGACTGATTCCCGGCGCTGGTGGAGCGTCACTTGGTGGGGCACCTGCTGACAGTTGCAGCAGCGTGGGCACGATGTCGATGACATGTGCCGGATTTCGGCGAACTTCGCCCTTCGCTGCAATTCCGTCAGGCCACGACATTAAGAGCGGTGTTGAGATTCCACCTTCATGGGTCCATGTTTTGTGGCGGCGAAACGGCGTGTTGCAAGTGGTCGACCATCCCGGCCCCAAACACAGATAAGTGTTCGCCGAACCAGGCGGCAGATTGGGATCATGACCATCGTCACGAACCATAATTTCAGCACTGGCACCGTTGTCAGATAGAAAAATCACCAGCGTGTTGTCCCACTGCCCCATCTTTCGAATCTGATCGAACACGCGACCGATTTCGAGATCCATCCGATGAATCATCGCTGCATGGATCGACATTTTCGTCGCCTGAAAGTCGCGTTGCTTCTGAGTCAAATTGTCCCAAGACAATGGCCGATTGACCTCGCCGTCTCCCAGAATTCCCAACGCTTTAGGAAAATCATACGGCGGTCCCAAATCCCGTTCGACTGCGGAAAGCTCAGCCACGGCAGCCGAATTCAGCAGTCCCAGCTGTTGCATTCGCTGCCAACGCTGTTGTCGAATGGCTTCCCAGCCACCGCTGTAGGTATCCTTGTAGATCGCAATATCTTCCGGCAACGCATGCAACGGAAAATGCGGCGCGGCAAACGCCAAGTACTGAAAAAACGGAGCGTCCGGATGTTGTTCGGCATGCTGCGCCAAGACTTCGATCGTATGATCAGCGAGTGCCGTTGTGGCATAGAAGTCGGTGCCCTTTTTGACCGCTGGCAAAGCGACATCGTCTTTCCAATGCTGCGTTGGGTTAAAGAACCGGCCCTGATCTTTCAGCAAATAAGAATGATCAAATCCATTGGCCACCGGCATACCATCGATGTGCCATTTGCCAGTGTGGTAAGACCGATAGCCGGCCGACTTCAGCATTTCTGGCAACAGGACGGCCCACTCCGGCCGAGTTCCTCGATTGCCACCGCCCGACTGAATACCGGGCAGCTGATCTCGCCGAACCTGCTGCGCGTAATATCCCGTCATCAAGGCGGCGCGAGTGGGCCAGCAGCGAGCCGTGTTATAGAACTGAGTGAATCGAAGTCCATTCGCCGCCAGCGAATCCAAATTCGGTGTTGAGATTTCTCCGCCGTAACAGCCAAGGTCCGAAAACCCGAGATCATCGGCCAGAATCAGTACAATGTTCGGACGCGGGGGTAGCTCGGCAGCAAGTCGGTTTGTCGAAAACAATTGCAAAACAACGAACAACAATGATACCGTCACAACGGTGGTTGTGCTGCGCAGCAACTGACCGTGGAGCAATCGGATGCGAGCCGTCGGAATCGTCGTCAGCCATTGAAACATGATAGATCCGATCTCAATTGATGTGCGTGGTGAGCGTGTTCCGTATCCTGCGTGATCTGCACCGTGTTGGGTCGCCCCCAACAGGTGCCGTCGGTATTCTGCCCACTTCGCCTCGAACGTCAATTCCCTTTCTCCATTCTCCATTCTCCATTCTCCATTCTCCATTCTCCATTCTCCATTCTCCGTGGCGCGATATGCTTTATGCTGTCCAGAAAAAGGCCCCCAGCAAATTGACCAGCATGCAACCCAAACATGATTTACTGATTATCGGTGGCGGCGTGTTAGGCGCGTTTCACGCCTATCATGCTCAACGACGTGGGTTGAGTGTCGTGGTGTTGGAACAAAGTTCTGCGCCTGTGGGGGCGACGGTTCGCAATTTTGGGCAGGTCGTTCCGTCAGGCATGGATCAACACTGGCAGCAGTTTGGACGCGAAAGCCTCGAAATCTACAGCTCCATTCAGCAGCAATTCGACATCTCCGTTCTTCAGCTGGGAAGCATCTATCTTGCTTCCGACGAAGACGAGCTGACTCTACTGCAAGAACTGTACGCAATCGACGCCGCCAACGACTATTCGTCCGAACTATGGACGCAGCGGCAGTGCTTGGCGAAGTACCCACAATTACGATCGGACTATTGTCGCGGCGGGCTGTATTATCCGGATGAGGTTTCCGTCAATCCGAGGCTCATGATTCATCAATTGCATCGCTACCTACAACAGCAGCCCGGCTACAGCTTGCATCTGCTATCGTGCGTTTGTGAACTGCAGGATGTCGACGATGAAGTTGAAGCTCGCACAACAGACGGACGAACTTTCCGCGCCCAGCGCGCCATTGTGTGCGGTGGCAGCGAATTTCGCTTGCTGTTTCCCGACGTGTTTGCGGCCAGTGATCTGACGGCCGTTCGCCTGCAAATGCTAAGACTAAAAGCTCAATCTAACGTCCAGCTACCCGGCAACGTGCTGACAGGACTTTCGATCCGACGTTACGAAAGTTTTTCGCAGTGCCCGTCATGGGCTGATATCAAAAGCCGAGAATCCGGTGACAGCTTCGAAAAGAAATGGGGCGTCCACATTCTGTTTAAGCAGGAAGCGGACGGCGGAATTATCCTTGGTGATTCACACGAATATGCTCCGGCAATTCAAGCGGATGAACTGAACTTCGATCTGCGGCAAGACATCAACGACTTCTTTTTGCAAGAAGGTCGCCGGATTTTTGACCTGCCGTCGTGGGAAGTTGAATCGGCGTGGTCTGGAGTCTATTGTCAGACCAGCCATCCTTCTGGGATTTTCACGAAGACAATGGGAAACAACATTCATATCGTCACCGGTATCGGTGGCAAAGGCATGACCAGCAGCGCTGGGTTTGCCAAGCATCAGTTGCAGGAAATCTACAATGATTAAATTAGTCGTCTTTGACATGGCAGGCACCACGGTGGACGAAGGCAACGTCGTCTACAAAACAGTGCGCGCCGCCATCAACGTGGCCGGTTATGACTTCACGCAGGAACAGGTGCAGGCTGCTGGAGCCGGCAAAGAAAAATCGCAGGCCATTCGCGATATTCTGGCACTGGACGGAAATTCGCATGCGGACGCCGAAGTCAACACCATCTTCGACGACTTCAAACTGCGTCTGGCCACAGCCTACGACACGCTGGACGTGACCGAACAGCCCGGCACATCAGCGGTTTTCGCGGCGCTGCGGAAGCGGGGGATCGCGGTGGTGCTGAACACCGGTTACGATCGAACGACGGCGGAAGGTTTGGTGACCAAAATCGGCTGGATCGTCGGCCAAGATATCGACGCCTTGATTACCGCCAGCGATGTGAACAATGGACGACCGGCGCCGGACATGATTCACCTCGCGATGAAATCCACAGCCGTAGAAAACTGCGAGGCCGTCGCGAAAATCGGCGACTCAGCGATCGACATCGAAGAAGGCAAAAACGCAGGCTGCGGCATGACCTTCGGCATCACGACCGGTGCTCAGACACAAACACAACTGCAGGCAGCACGGCCGACGCATGTGGTCCATTCCTTGGACGAAATGTTCGATCTGATTGCAGCCAATTCATGAGCCACCGGTTAGCGGTCGGGCGAAAGCCGCCCAGTGCGGCGGAATCGCACCATTCGGGTGGCACTGCTTGCCGTCAGGCTAGCAGTGTCGCTTTAGCGATCGGAAACCGCTCTCACCGGTGCCTGACTCTATCGTTTTCTCTATGCAGTCAGCTTCACTGGGAATGCTGGAGTATCAAACCACGAATGGACACAAATCAACAGGCATAGCGGCATCAAATTCTTGTGCATTCGTGATGAAAGACGTCCCGCACTTAGAATCCGATCGTGTGTGTCTCATGGGTTCTTTTCACAAACGACGTTGGCCGTGGTTTGGACGTTCCAGAGCGGTTTCCGATGGCTGCGCCACACAAGCAGGCTGCGCCAGCATGTGCCACCCGCCGGAATGCGGATGCCACCGGCCGGGACGTCAGCGCACTGCCAACGTCTCGGCATCACGCTTTTGATGATGAAACGACGTGGTGGCGCGGTCGACTCCGATTTTCACAGACACCAGATTCACTTGTTCCGGCTGAAGTTCCAACAGCACGGTGTTTTGGATGCGAACGGTCTGCTGTGTTCGTGCAGCTGTTGATGTGGAGGCACGAAACAACCCGTCCCAGCTGCTGATTTTCTGCGTTCCGGTGTTCTGAATCGTGACCGCTGGCTCAGCATCTGACGCAGGGATCGATTCCGCTTCGAAATACACCCACACGTCGTGGAGTTCCAGTTCACAGCCGATCCAGTGCAGTCGGCATTGTCGCTGTTCCGCAAAGGTGATGGAGAATTTTTCCTGCAGATAGGCCTGCACATAAGCCTTACGTTCTGGATCTGTTTCCAGCCGAAAGCGCGATTTCATTTTGGCTGAAATCGCATCTTCTAGGTCGGCGATGCGCAGTTGCATGGCGACTTCGAAACGCTGCGAATCAGCGTTCCATTCGATTTCTGTGGCCGACGCATGAAATGGATGCGCGTCGGCGTTGGTCGTTGCCAGCAGTGCCGTCGTTACGACGGCCATCATTCTTAGCAGCTTCATTTGGCCGCCTCCTGCGTGGCTGGTTTGGCTGCCGCAGCCTTCTTTTTCTTGGCGGCTTTTGCTTTTTCGGCCGCTTGTTGTGCAGCCTTCTTTTCGGCGGCTGCCTTCTGCATTTCGTTCTTGCTTTTGCTGTCCTTGTACAGCTTGAATCGGCTCTTGATCATCTGAGGAGGAAAATGATTGTTGCCACGGTCAACATCTGCGGTTTCCAGATGTGGGTCCAGTTCGATGGCCGCAATGGGTTTGGCCGATAAGATCAGGTGCGACGTTTCCAGTGAGTTTTTTACCCACACTTCAGCGGGTAATCGAATTTCACGAGTTGTTTCGTCTTCGTGCGTGACCTTCAGAATCACGGGCATGACTAAACCGCCCTTGTTCTCGAAATCAACGACGTAGAAGTGAGTCTTCAGGCCCAGCAGCTTTCGCTGTTCTGGTTCAAGGCCCTTCAAGTAGCCGGCGAACTTTTTCTTCTGTGCGTCGCTGACGACCAAGTCATCGAAGCTGTTATAGAAGTCTTTTAGTTCAGGATATTTGTCAACCCGTTGCACCACCTTCGCGTTACGTTTGGCGGACAAAGACTCAGGCTGCTCATCGCGTTCTTGCTGTTTACGTTTGCTGTCCGCGACCGGGTCGCCGTTATCGATTTGATAGTGGTGAACGCCGGAAATCGCCAAATCAACATGGTTTGTGCTGTAAAACCAACCACGCCAGAACCAGTCGAGGTCTACGCCGGACGCATCTTCCATTGAGCGAAAAAAGTCAGCTGGGTACGGGCGTTTGAACATCCAGCGTTGTGAGTATTCTTTGAAGGCAAAGTCGAAGACGTCGCGCCCCACAATCGTTTCGCGCAGGATGTTGAGAGCTGTGGCTGGCTTCGAATATGCGTTGGGGCCGAATTGCAGAATGGATTCAGAATTCGTCATGATCGGCACCTGATTGGAGCTCTTCATGTACGACACAATTTTCTTCGGTTCGCCCCCGCGAGACGGATAATCATCCTGCCATTCGGATTCCGCCAGATACTGCACAAAGGAATTCAGGCCTTCGTCCATCCACGTCCACTGACGTTCGTCGCTGTTGACGATCATAGGAAAATAGTTGTGCCCGACTTCGTGAATGATCACCGAAATCAGCGCGTGTTTGGTGCGGGCCGTGTAGGTGCCGTCTTCTTCCGGTCGCGGACCATTGAAGCAGATCATGGGATATTCCATTCCATAAACCGGTCCATTCACAGAAATCGCAACGGGATACGGATACTGGAACGTGTAGCGAGAATAGACTTCTAGGGTATGGACAATGGCATGTGTGGAGTACTTGCTCCACAGCGGTTCGGCTTCGTTAGGATAGTACGACATCGCCATCACTTTGTTGCCGCTGCTGTTGTGCCCAATGGCGTCCCAGATAAATTTGCGAGACGAAGCGAAGGCAAAGTCGCGAACGTTCTGAGCCTTGTAGATCCAAGTTTTCGTGTCCTCCGTGCCTTCCTTTTGATTCTCAAGGGCTTCTTCAGCCGTCACAACGAACACCGGTTTTTCCGAAGTCTCGGCGGCTTTCAGTCGTGAACGCTGGTCTTCCGACAGCACTTCGTGGGGGTTCATCAGTTCTCCGGTGGAAGCGACGATGTGATCGGCGGGCACGGTCAACCGGACCAGATAGTCGCCAAATTCCAGCGTGAATTCACCGCGCCCCAAAAACTCCTTGTGTTGCCAGCCAGTGGTGTCCGTGTAAGCACACAGACGTGGAAACCATTGAGCAATCTCGTAAATGTTGTTGCCGTCTTTTTCGAAGTGTTCAAAGCCGCCGCGCCCCCGCAGCACCGTGCCGTCAGGGATGTTGTATGTCCATTTGACGCGGAAACTAAACACGGCTCGCGGCGCAAGTGGTGTCGGCAGATCCACGCGCATGTTGCTGCCGACCACTGTGAACTTCAAACGCTTGTTGTTGCTGCCATCGCTGACTTCCAAAATCTTGGTGCCGCCGGGGAATCTGGCGGCTTCGAGCACGCTGTTCAGCGAATTGAAGGTCATCTGATCGCCGATGGAGGGCGCTTCGCGATGACGATTGGCGGCGGAATCGGGATCAAACCGATTCGCATCCAGTTGCAGCCACAGATATTTTAAGGTGTCCGGCGAGTTATTCGTGTACGTGATGAGCTCATTGCCGGTGATTTTTTGCGTGTCGTCGTGCAGCTGCACATCGATGTCGTAATCGACTTTCTGTTGCCAGTACTCGTGCCCTGGGGCTCCCGACGCGGTGCGATAGTCATTGGCTGTGGGCAGCACTTCTTCCAGCTGCCGAAAGGCGTCCGGAGGAGCATACTTGTTGTTGACGATCCCTTGTCCATGGGCCACAGCCATCATCAACATTGAAAATACGCAGCAGGCGCAAGATGCGATGCGTCGGGTTTTGGGGACAAACGGCATGCACGAATTCATCAGGGGAGAGCCTTGTTCCGGTGGGATGTGAATCGGGTTTTCACGCAGAAGATGGTTCGCCAAGCCATATTCGAAATTCCGCGCAGTCTACCTGTCTTCAAGATAGCGTTTTGTTGCCATTCAGCAAATCATCAACGGCCAAGCTGGCTGAATCTCGGTAAAAACATGGTCGAGAACTCTTACGGCTTCCGGCATCCGCCAATTCAGAACAGTCGGTCTGCTTTCTGTCATCGCCACCAACAGCGGCGTCGACCGGTGGATTTCTGCAGGAACGTTCATCCGCGAATTCAGCATTTGCAGATCTCAGCCAATGGGACAGGATAGGTGTTCCGGAAACGCTGTGCCGACAATGCCACGCGTTTGCCGACACGCCGCAGTCCTGCTAATTTAACGCGCCAAGCAGCTCCGACTGCTCAACTTAGGATTTCGTTTTCGTAGCTCGGCGGTCTCCGCCGAGAAATCACGGTGGTGACCACCGCTTGCTTGAAAACATCAACAACATCTGAGCTTGTCCCGCGTGCAGTACAACATGGGGCAGTCGGACTACACTTGCTCGCAGTTGGCTCGACCTGTTGCCTCCTCTCTAAATCCTTTTCGAACTATTCACGGTCTTATTCCATGTCCGACACGTTGCTCAAATAACTCGAAATCGCTCGCCGAGATCTTCTGGAGTTGTCGACATCAAACCGAGTGCTGAATACGAAGCGCGATCAGACAAAAGGCAGCGCAGTGGAAATCAAGGACGAGCTATCGCAGCACGTCTTTCAGTTGCTGATCGTCAACGAAGCGGTGATACAGTTCGAACAAGGGGAATTGGCAAAATCGAGCGGCACCAAAAAGCGCAAAACGACAAAGACGACGGTCAAGAAAAACTCAGACCCCGTTGACCCCCAGACCGATTCGATTCTGCACACCGAACTCGATCCCGAAGAACTTGACGATCGCCTGATTTCGCTGTTCACGGATGCGAATGCGTCGTTCCAAGAAAAGGGCATCAACGTCCTGTACTTGGCGATGGGCTTTTTGCGTTGGTGTGACGACGAAGGAAAATCGTTCGACGCACCGCTGATTCTGGTTCCCGTCGAACTGCTGCGAGACAAAGCGGGTGTGAGGTTTAGTATTAAGTGGACGGGTCACGAAATCGAAACGAACCTGACGCTCAAGATTCGTTTGAAAATCGACTTCGACATCGCCCTGCCCGAAGTCCCCGACGTCGAAGAAATGTCTGTGGAAGCCTACTTTAAGGAAGTTCGGCGCGTGATCGCCAACAAAGGCGATTGGGAACTGCTCGAAGACGACATGGTGCTGTGGTTCTTTTCGTTCACCAAGCTGATGATGTATCGTGATCTGGATCCGGACACTTGGCCGGACGACAAACCGCTGGAAGAACGCACCACCATTCGTGGTCTGCTGGGTGAAGGATTCGCCCCCGTTGAGTCGCTGTGCGCTGACGATGCGGTGATCGATTCGCTGTTCGATCCAGCGCAAACAGCGCACGTCATTGATTGCGATAGTTCGCAGTCATTGATAATCGAAGAAGCCTGTCGCGGCCGCAGCCTAGTGATTCAAGGGCCGCCGGGCACCGGAAAATCGCAGACAATCACCAACCTGATCGCGGCCGCCGTGCATTCCGGAAAAACGATTCTGTTCGTTGCCGAAAAGATGGCGGCGCTGGAAGTCGTCAAGCGTCGTTTGGACAACATTGGCATTGGCGACATGTGCTTAGAACTGCACAGCAACAAGGCGAAGAAACGCGAAGTGCTGCAGGAACTGGACCGCACACTAAAACTCGGCAGTCCGAAGCTGCCGGACAAACTACAGGACACGGTTAACAAACTGCGAGAACGGCGCGATGAACTCAACAGCTACGTCGACTGCATGCACACGCCACAATCGCCCAGCGGCATGACTCCCTATCAGGTGCTCACAGAACTGATCGACCTGCGCGCTTCTGGAGTCAGCCTGCCAGACTATAAGATGGACGAAGCGATCGGGTGGAGTGGCGAGCAGTTCCAAGCCAACAACGAAGCCATCGAAGAACTGTCGCGTGTGCTCGGCAATCTCGGAAACGTGGCCGAACATCCATGGCGTGGTTGTGAGCTGGATCAGATTCTACCGCTGGACTTGGAACGTTTGGTGACGGCTGTGCCGAAGTCGATCTCCAGCACCGACGAACTGATTGAATCCGTGCGAGCGTTCCGTAAGCAACTGGGCGATGATCCAGCCCTGTCTTTGTCGGACGTGTCGAAACAGTTGAACACGGTCGAGGCCCTGCTGTCAGCTCCAGCATTGGATGCTCAGGCCGCCACCAACACCATTTGGATCGACAATCGCAAAGCCGTCGGCGAAATGGCCGACGGAGCTCGGGCAGTGTTGCTAGCCAAGGAAAAGTTGAATGGCGTTGTGTCTGATGCCGCGTGGGATACGGATGTCGCGCAAGCTCGACAAGACTACGCGACGCACGGCCAATCCTTCTTCCGCATTTTCTATTCGTTGTATCGAGCGGCTCGCAACACCTTGAACAGCCTGCTGGTCGGTCCTGCGCCGGATCCCTTTGAAGGCCGTCTGAAAATTCTAAACCTGTTGTATGGTCATCAGAAGGGCGTCAAAGACGCGGTCGACAACAGCAGTCTGGGGGAAAAAGCGTTCGGGAAATTTTGGTTGGGCAATAAAACAGACTGGCAGCGTGTTGTCGACTGGGAAACCTGGGATACGACCACCACGGAATCTGGGGCCTCACCTCGTTTTCGTGCGTTGCTGACTCTGCTGGACGACCCCGCCTCACTGAAGACGCGGGCGGACGATGTGAAAACAAAGCTCAACAGTTTTGCGGACGGCTTTTGTTCGATCTGCGATTCGCTGCAGCTTAACATTCCAGCCGCCTTCGGAACCGCCGCTGTGAAGGCTGCGCCGGATGCTTCTCCAGCCCAGCACAAGCCCGACGCCGCCAATCTGTTGAGGTTGCGGCCTGCGGTGGATGTGCATCTGACGGACATCCGCGATCGCATGGCAGCGTGGAAAGACAACCCGGAAGGTCTGCAGCACTGGCGACAGTATTCGCGTTCTCGCAAAGTGATTCAGAACATTGCCGGCGGCGCGATCGCGGCGGGGATTGACAACGGTACGATCGAGGCGGATCAGATTTCGCCCATGTTTCGCTTCGCGTTTTTCGAATCTGTGCTGCGGAAAGTCCTGAAAGACAACCCGACGTTAGAAGCGTTCGATGGAGACCGATTCGAACAGCGCATCGGAAAATTCCAAGCTCTGGATTCACAGCGACTACAACTGGCCCGCGCAGAAGTGGCGGCCGGACATTGGGCGGGCATTGGCCGAAAACGCGCCGGCAATATGGCGGAAGCCGTCGGTTTGCTACGTCACGAAATGCAAAAGAAACGTCGCCATTTGCCGCTGCGAGTTCTGTTGCGTCGTGCCGGGAACGCTGTGCAGGCCATTAAGCCCGTCTTTATGATGAGTCCGTTGTCTGTGTCGCAGTATCTTGACCCGGCGGTGCTGGAATTCGATATTCTGCTGATCGACGAAGCCAGCCAAGTGCGTCCGGTGGAAGCACTGGGAGCCGCCGCGCGTTGTCGCCAAATGGTGGTTGTGGGTGACGACAAGCGAATGCCGCCGACTCAGTTCTTCGGCGTGGTGGTCGGTGATGTGGACCTCGATGATGAAGAGTCTCCAGCGATGCAGGCCGGAGACGTCGAAAGTATTCTCGGGCTGTGCATTGCCAAAAATATGCCGCAGCGAATGTTGAGATGGCATTATCGCAGCAAGCACGAATCGCTGATCGCTGTTTCCAATCGTGAATTTTACGATGGCCGACTGTATGTGATTCCCAGTGCCTACCGCACCGGCGAATTGGGTGTGAAGCATCGTTACATCGAAAACGGGGGTTTCAGGAGCGGTCAGAATCTGATCGAAGCTCAGGTGGTGGCCGAAGCGATTATTCAACACGCCAAAGACCGTCCGAACTGGACACTCGGGGTTGGAGCATTCAGTGTGTCACAGCGCGACACAATCATTAAGGCGTTGGAAGCTCTTCGCAAAGAGACGCCCGAGCTGGAATCCTTCTTCGATCCCAACGCGCCGGATCCGTTCTTCGTCAAGAACTTGGAGAATATCCAAGGAGACGAACGCGATGGGATCTTTGTGTCCTGCGGATATGGTCCCGGAGACAACGGCCAAGTATCGTTGAACTTTGGTCCCGTGTCTTCGTCCGGTGGCGAACGCCGATTGAATGTTTTGATGACGCGCGCCAAGCGTCGTTGCGAAATCTTTGCGTCGCTGCGAGCAGAAGACATCGATCTGAATCGTGCGACTGGGCGAGGCCCGGCGGCGTTTCGTGAATATCTGCGTTTCGCTCAAACCGGTGCCCAAGTGGAAGGTGCCATAAGCAGTGAATCTACCGATCGTTTGGTCGAAGTGCTAAAGACACAGCTGGCGGAAAAGGGGTACGAAGTCCGAACTCATGTTGGCATCGCCGGGGTGTTTGTGGATTTGGCCGTTGTTGATCCCGAGAACTCGGATCGCTATCTGTTGGGAATCGATGTTGATGGTGAGTCCTACCGAACGTCTCGATCGGCTCGCGATCGAGACCGCACGCGGGCCGCCGTGTTGGGCAGCCAAGGCTGGAGTCTGCACCGCATCTGGAGCTTAGAGTGGTTTAAGCGACCGACCGAGCAATTGAACGAAGTGATTTCCGCCATCGAAAAAGCACGTAAAGGGAAAGGCAAATCTTCCAGCGGCGCGGCGGCCCGTGAGTTCGAAATTCAACGACAGACTGGCGGACCAGATCCGCTGTCCACTGCAGTGGGCGACCTGCAACCGGTTCCGGAACGCAGCGACGCCCCCGAAATTGATGCAGCCACTGCTGGCGAAGAAAAATCACTAACGTCAGAGATTTTCGGCAGTGTGTTGAAGGCAGGCTTGGCTGCCGCAACCGCCAAAAAAGGCAGAGGGCTGGATGCCGCGATTCGAAGTTTAGGGAAAAAGTAGCATTCGCTTTCGTGGCTATGGCTGGCGTGCCGTGATCAGTTGCGTCAGTTCTTCGGCGACCGCTGCGGCCAGCATTTCGTTGCCGCGCTGGTTATAGTGGCAGAATGGATCGGAATAGATGGTGCCGGCTTCAGCCACGAACAGCATCGTTTGATCGCTGAACGTCACACCCGCGTTTTTCAGCCAATCGGTTTCGGCGATGAGTTGCGGGTACTGTTCTTTGATCACTTGGCCAAGATCCTGTGCCGCATAAAACGCATGTTTGATTTCGTCGGCAGACAGCACCTTCGAATCTGTCACATATTGGTTGGGCTGCAGCACGTGCAGGTAAATGGTATCGTGTGCCTCGCACAAGCGTTGCAGTTGCACAGAGGATCGTTTCCATAAGTCGATCACGGCCGATTTCAGCTCGGCCTCGTCAGCGTCGTGGTCAAATGGACCATGATTCACAAAGCTGTTGTTGCGATTTTTGCTGACTTCCATTCCTAATTCGACCATGGCAGTCAGCTTGGCCCGATCGCCGGCCAACCACATCAAATTTCGCAATGGTGACCACCGAAAATTCGACTGCAGCAGGTCTTTGGCCGCTTGCTGGCGACTGCCTCGCAGATGCAGCAGCCTTGCCGCCGACGCGTAACTTTCCGGATTCAGTGCGGACAGCGTGCGCGTCTGCCACGAACGAGGATACGCGATGGCGGTGCCGCAATATCCGTTCTCAAGCAAGGCCAAGGCGACTTCGTTGTAGCCGTCGATGTTGACCACCGCGTCGAATTCGCCGCCCAGCACGTGAACGAAGTTCAATGCCATCACTTGTTGGGGTTGCTTATATCCGGAAGTCGCCAGTCGGACCAATTCGATTTGGCGGCCCTGAAGTGCCGGGTGAGATTTCAGTCGATCCTTGATGATC
>JBDNHJ010000395.1:0-13953 GCA_041688835.1 Fuerstiella sp. | reverse complement strand
TGCCAGTGACGTCACCGTCAACGGTGCGATCAACACGTCCACGGAAGTGGCGGCAACGCTGAAAGTCAATATCGACGCTGATCGAGACGTCGATATCAATCAAGCCATTAATACTCGTGGCGGAAACGTGGACATTGACGCCGGTTCAAACGTCACCAGCATTGCGGCGGGCACGATTACCACCAGCGGCGACAAAAGTAACGAAAACAGCGGCGATGTGACAATCGACACGACCAACAATGCTGTGGAAGGCCGCATTGACCTATCAGGAGCAATCGACACCAGCGGCATTGACGTTGACGGTGGACCGGACATTCTGTTGCCCGGTGAAGGCGGCGATATTTCGCTGACAACGGTCAACGGAAACATCGACACCCGCACGGGAGCCAGCCTTGATGTTCGCGGCGGCGATGCCAACTTCCCCACAGACAACGTGCTGGAGGGTGAAGGCGGCGTCATCACAATGACCGCTCGCGATGTGGACGGAGCCAATGACAACGTCGGCAGCATCACGCTGGATGAAACCATCGACACATCAACGATTGCAGCCGCCACAAACGTGGTCATTGATGCTGATTTGGACGTCACGATCCAAGAAACGATTACTACGAAAGGTGGCAACGTCGATGTTGATGCGGGGCGAGATATCCAAACTGTAGATAACGGCGGCGTGAGCAACAACGGCGACATCATCACAACCGGGGACCAGCTGGGTGAAAACAGCGGCAACGTCGACATGCTCGCCGGTCGGAACGCATTGCTGGCTGCGAACATCGACACCAGCGGTTTAGACAACACGACCAACGCACTGACAAGCGACGCCGGTACGGTCAGCGTGACCACAACGAATGGTGACATCACGATCACCGATGGCAATGCTGATAACGGCGTGACACCAGCCATCGACACGCGGGGTGGTGCCACAACCGACGCCTCGATGATGGGAGAAGGCGGTGCAATCACGCTGGCAGCCAACGATGTGGATGGCCCAAATGACGACACGGGCAGCGTGACCATTGATGAATCACTGGAAACATCCACGGAAGCGGCGAACACGAACGTGGTGATCGATGCAGATCTGGACGTGATCATTCAAGAAGAAATCACCACACGCGGAGCTCATGTTGACATCGATGCCGGACGGGACGTTACCAGCACGGCCACCGGCACAGTCACAACGACTGGCGACAAGCCGAACGAAGACAGCGGCAACGTCACGATCAACTCAAACGTGGCGGGCGAAATTGATCTGGTTGGCACCATCGACAGCAGCGGCTTCGACAATCCCACCGGTTCCGTCGACAGTGACGGCGGCGATATCACCATCGTGACCACGGATGGCTTTATCCGCGTCACGATGATCGATTCTTCTGGAGGAAATGTCGGGGCGGCCACCACGGATGTTGCGGGCGATGCGGGAACGATCAGTCTCGATTCCAATGGTGCAACTCCGCGAGTCTTTCTTCGAGACGACATCACTGCGGCTGGTGGTGAGAATGTGAACGCAGCTGCAGGGCCGGCCACACGCGGTGATGGGACGAACCTTCTCTTCAATGATCCGACTCAACTGGGTGATCCCTCGGTGCCAGCTGTCGATATAATCATCACCACCACGGGAAATACTTCGGGAGACGTGACTTTCGCCTCGACGCTTGACGGAGAAGCACTCTTTACATTCGACCCGTCGGCTGCCGTCAACACAGGTGCAGACCAAATCAGCTGGACAGGACACGGGCTGTCGACCGGTGATAGAATCGCATATTACAACGGCGGCGCGGGTGCCACAAACATTGCGGGTTTGGTCCCCGGAACCACGTACTTTGCCATCGTTGTCGACGCGAATACGATCCAATTAGCAATCTCTGAGGCCAATGCGACCACCGCCATGGAGATTGATTTGACCTCCATCGGAACCGGTACCAACCATAGCCTGCTCAGCCCAGTGGACCCCACGAAGAACCTGACGATCGTGGCCGGGACGGCGGATCAAGCGACAACCACAACGTTTGGTAATGTGACATTCACAGGTGACGTCGGAGCGATCGGACGTCTCGGAGATCTGTCCATCGACAGTGCCAACAACGTTACGGCGTCGGCAGCCATCAACGCATCCAGTTTTTCGCAGCTTTCGGGAACCGGAACCACAACTCTGAACGGACCTGTGACGGCCAATTCCGGCATGCCGACGGTGATCCACACGTTTAATGCCGCCACAGCTGTTTCGCCAACATCGGACCAAATCAACATTGATGGCCACACGTTCGCAACGGGCGATGTCGTGGTGTACGACGACGGTGCCGACGGTCCTAACGCCCCTCTGCAACCCGGTAGCACCTATGTTGTCATCGTGGACGACGCCAGCAATATTCGACTCGCGCTGAATCACGAACATGCAGCGGCAGGCACTGCCATCGACCTGACCGGAACGGGAGTTGGAGCATTCCACACGCTGGCGAAGGTCGCTGTCGGTGTTAACACGGCTGAAGCCATCATCATCAACGGAAACATCACTGCTGAGGATTCCGTCCCCGATAACACAGCACTCACCGGGGAACAGATCGCGTTGGCAGCCAATGACATCACCATTTCGGACAATGTTAAGATCTCAACAGCAGTTAACAGGCCCGTCGGTGCCACTGTCGGTGATCCGGCGCCCGCATATACGCCGACTGGCGACAAAATCAGGATTAACGCCACAGACAGGCTGACTTTCGGCGATGGTGCGGAACTTATCACCGAAGCAGGTGTGGCCAACAAGTTTGAGCCAGATCTGCCGGGGCCTCCGATCGCTCAAACAACGCAGAATGAAAAATATATCCCAGGCAACACGGATCAGTTGTTAAGTGTGTGGAAGGTCCGCGTGGGTGCAAGGGATGAAGTCAACCTGCAGGTGCATGTCGACTGGCGAGATCCAGACAACTCAGCCGCAGCGCAGGCCCCCGGCCAAGCCTACAACGAGCTAACTTCCGATCGATACCAAACGTTTTCGGTTGGCCAAGGTGGGGAAATTGAAGTCGGGCACGTCTATTCCAATCTACTCGACCTGTCGCCGTTCGCCAGAAAAAGCCTAGTTAGCATCAACGCCGACTTCTCTGTCAGTCACCATGATTCGATTCGGGTCACTTCGGCATCAACGGTCAATAATTTCTCGGAAACGCGAACACGGAACTCCACGGATGATCCGAACACGGGCACGTTCAATCCACTCGCAGCAGCTAATCTGCCGCCCAACGACAGCAACTTCACTAATGTCGGATCTGCCAGCGTGCAGGCAAACAAGGGGCCTAGTCTGGAAACGCTGGACAACGTCGACTTGTACTTCGAAGATGGAGTGTTTGAGGTCGTGCTGCCTACTGAGGTTGGATTCGTGCAGCCACCCGAACCACCGCCACCGGATCCCGCTCCAACACCTGTTGCCGTTCTGCCTCCTCCAGAAGTTCCCCCGTTACTCGTTAATGCGGCGGAGCCGGTCGAAGAACCGCTGACATCGTTCTCCACGCAGTCGGAAGACTATTTTCAATTGCGAACAGTCGATAGTGGCGGCCAGCCGGTCGAAGGGTTTGAGCGAATCGATGACGCCGTCGGCTGGAAACTGCTGCAGCCTCAACGCCTGAAACAATGGGTTTTGAAAGCAGAACTGCCGACTGCCGAAGGCTACGAACTGTGGCTGATCACCACCAAGACGCGTAACGGTGAGGACGTGACGTTTGAACGACCGGTGCTGAAGTTCGACATCTTCCAAGATCAGCCGTTTCCGATGGAAGAAGATCTCTTGGATGATATGCCGGAACTGAAACTGGAACGTCTGGACGTTGACGAACTGGGCGACATCATCGACGGCGATCCTCCGGCAGTGAACAATGACGAGGATTCCCCCACCGACGAACCAGACGCTGACGAACCCCAGCTGCTCATTCCCGAAGATGATTCCTCCGTTCGCGTTGATTCGGCCAGCCGCACAATGTCCGCAGCCATGGCCACAATTGCTGTGTCGTCTCTGCAGAACAAACGGCAGCCCAAGGTTTCCGAACATTCGTCGCTGGTGTCTCGTATACTCAATCGATTGTCGGGAAAGTAGTGGAAGCCGAAGTCTGTACAAATGTCCACGTTGGCGATGGGTCGGAACGCTCCTTGGAGTTTACAGAGGCTCAGTCAGCCGATGGACGACAACCGCAGTCGCCACCAGGCGGTTGAGGCTAAAACAGGCGTTGGGATTGCATCAGCTGCCATACGTTACGAACATAACCGCTGCGGGACCGCCGCACTTCTCCGATTCATGCGAGACAGGCCACCAGAACAATGAGCAGCAGGAATTCTCAAGACAACGGTGCTGATAGCCGATCAGCCCACGGCACGCAGCTTCCCGGCAGCTTTGGGGTCTCGCCAGACAGTGAGTTCAAACACAACGCACAAGGCAGCGACTCCACGCCTGTTACCGGTCCGGCTCACGGCACGTTCATCGCCCCGCCAGCATCGTCACCCGTTGCTCCGTCGCAGCAACGTACGACTGTACCGCCTGCCACAGAAATTGTGTCGCGCACTTATGCGTCTGGGGACGGCGAGGTCGGTCGAATTCTTAAACACGCCCGCACTCAGCAACGCGCTGTTTCTGCGCCCGAACCCGAAGGCTTTGCCACAGGAACGCGGCGATCCACGGGCAAACCCAAATCACCAACGGCTGGCAAGAGTACCTGGAATTTGCGAATTCGCGAACGAGGTGTGGCCGGACACATTTCTGGAATCATCAACGAAATCCCGACGGACCCCAGCCAAGCGACGGGACTGCTGTCGGCGTTGGCGGTCCACGAATCCTTGCCCGAATACGAAGTGCTCGGCGAACTAGGCCAAGGCAGCATGGGCGTCGTCTATCGTGCTCGCCAAACATCGCTCAACAGAGACCTAGCGATCAAGACACTGAAACCGGGCCTGTCCAACCCGGAATACGATCAGGCCATGTTCGTTTCCGAAGCTGTCGTGACGGCTCATTTGGTTCATCCGAACATCGTCCCCATTCATGATCTCGGCCGCACGGCCGATGGCAAGCTGTTCTATTCCATGAAGCAGGTCACCGGCACCCCGTGGCATCACACCATCAAAGAAATGACGCTCGAACAAAACCTAGACACCTTTCTGAAAGTCTGCGATGGCGTCGCGTTTGCTCATTCACGTGGAGTGATCAACCGCGACCTCAAGCCTGAAAACGTGATCATCGGCGATTACGGCGAAGTCGTGGTGCTCGACTGGGGACTGGCCCTGACCACGGACGGTTTCGCCAGACGCGACAGCGTGATGCTGGACTTTCGGGGCGGTGGTGGCACTCCGATCTACATGGCTCCGGAACTTGCCGAAGACGATGTCAGCAATGTGGGAGTCCACACGGACGTCTACTTGCTGGGTGCGATGCTGTTTGAAATTTTAGAAGGCCGCGGTCCTCACTGGCTACGTCGAATTGAACACATGGCAGACCCTGCCGAACAGCTCAACGCGGTGCTGTGGGCCGTGCTGCAGAACGAGATTGAGACGCAAGTACACAACGAGGGAGAATTGATGCAGATCGCACGCAAAGCCATGTCAACACATCCCATGGACCGGCACGCTTCGGTCGCCGAACTTCAAGAAGCCATTCGGGAATATCGAGTCACCGGTCGCGCGGAAGAGCTGATGCAAAAAGTCGAATCGAAGAAGACCATTGGTTATTCAGAGTATCAAACGGCCGTCGCGCTGTACGACGAAGCCCTGCGAAAATGGCCGAGTAACCGCCGCGCGCTGGAAGGCGACCGCAAAGCTCGAAAAGCTTACGCCGAATTGGCCTTAAAAAAGGGTGACGTGGACCTCGGCCTGCAAGTGCTGCCGGAACGCACCGATCGTGACTTTGAACCGGTGCGCAAAAAACTAAAACGCACGCGCCGTAATCGGGCAATCATGCGCGGCACATGGGGACTGGCAACCGTGGCAGCGGTGGTGGCGGCATTCTTTGCGTTCATGTACTCAATAGAAGCTGGTAAGCAGCGAAATGAGGCCGTCGCGGCAGAAAGAGTAGCCGTCGCGGCAGAGAAAGAAGCAGTCGCTGCCAAGAAGCAAGTGGAGGATCAGGTTGGCACAATCAATGATTTAAAATTGCAGGAGTCCAAGCTCGTCACCGCATCTCAGTTGGCGATCGTCACCACAGCAAAATCTATCAAGGAAGCAGATGAAGCGAAGGCAACCTTGTCCATCACGCAGGCTCTGCTGACTACCGTCGAAGCGGACGCAGCAAAGGCGGAACGCGAAAAGATCGCTGCTTTAGCGGATAAGGTGGAGGCTGAAGAACGGGCGAATATCGCCAAGAAACTTGCTGATGCCGCTGAGATCCAGAAGAAGATCGCTGAAGGAAAAATCGCGTCAGCTAACAAAGACGTTCAGACAGCACAGTTAGCAGCCTTCGCGGCTTTTGAAGATCAAATCAACGCCAAAAAGGATATCTTCAAGTTCGACGAAGCGGCGGATCTGATTGAAGCAGAACTGTCCAGAAATGATGCGAACCCACTTATCAAACGCCAAGAAGGTGATCTTCTTAAGGTGATCAAAGACCTTCGAAATGCAGCCGACAACGAGTCCATCGATATCGGCAAACAACTGCGTGGGGGCTTGTTGAGTGGTGATGGCGGTACTCTGGTTGCAGACTCGCGAGAAACGCTCACCGTCTTTCGGGACGTTCAAACATCAGCTCCACAGGCAGGTTCTGGCCATGAGCTCAAACTGTCAGAATCGGTCACGCAACTGACAGTTTCTAAGACTGGCAATGTCATCTGCGTAGTCGGTCGCAAAACCGTGCAGACGTGGAAATGGAATGGTAACAGCTATCGCCCGATTGCCCTGCCGCGTGATGACAGCTCCATGACGACTGTTTCCAAGTGTCTGGTCTCCAGTGCAGACAACCACGTCTATCTGATTGGCGTGGGTGGGGACGATGAGTTGCTCGTTGAAATTTACTCTGTGAGTCAACAGTCAGCGGCTTTCGTGATCCGCGCTGATCTGTGCGAATTCATGAATAGCAAAATCACCGTCAACGATGCAGTTTTGCTCCCAGACGAATCCGGACTGCTGTTGTTGACGCCGGAGGGAAATCTTCGTCTGGTCCGTATAAGCTGGCAGGGTTCGCTGTGTCAACTGGCACTGCATAAAAAAGGCACAGACGCGATAGATTTTTACCCGTTGCTGCCAGTCGACAAAGCGGCTGGTAAGGAATTCATGCCAGTAGCACTCGAAATTTCCGAAGACGGAGCACACATCGCCGCGATTGAACGAGGGGAACGTATACTGATTCTTAAGCGAGCAAATTCGGCGGCGGTCGGAGCAATCCCCTACAACGAGGATCAAGTGCAAGTCGTCGAATGTAACTACAAGTCAACCGTTCGAGCCGTACGCTTTTCGGCAGACAACTCACGGTTATTGGTCGCTCAGTCTCGCTACCTTCAGGTCTGGGATAAAACGCCGAACGGTTGGAAAATGAGCGACATAGATGGTCTATATGCCGGGCATAGTCTGGCAGCTCATAGCGAGGACGTTCTGACTGCCGGATTCCTGAAAGGAACCAATAATCGACTGCTGTCATGTTCCGCCGACGACATCATTCGACTCTGGAATACCGAAACCTACGGCGAGTACGTGGCGGCCGCCAGCGGTCAAAAACTG
The DNA here is from genome assembly GCA_041688835.1 of Fuerstiella sp. Taxonomy (GTDB): domain Bacteria; phylum Planctomycetota; class Planctomycetia; order Planctomycetales; family Planctomycetaceae; genus Fuerstiella. The sequence goes on along the minus strand of JBDNHJ010000395.1, from coordinate 6,279 downwards.
GTCGCCTTGCCGCAATTGAATGACCTTGGCAACCGCACGTCCAAAATCGAGATTGAAACTGCACCGACAGATACCGAAGCTTTCGTCACCCGAATCGCCCGCCCGAAATACCATCTCACGGCCGCACAAGTGGCCAGTGACACGCCACTGGAATCGACGGCACTTCGTTTCAAACAGGGACGAAAAATCTATTCCGCGGAATTCAGTTCAGACTCGCAGCGAGTCATCATTGGGGCTAACGATCTGGCCGCCCATGCGTTTCAGACCGGCACCGGTCAACGGACTCTGACCGCTTCGATGCTGCGTCCTCGCGATCCGTTTTTTGCACCGAAAAAGAACAACTTCGTCGAAGGGCATATTCCGGAAATCGTGTCGCTGATGTTCCTGCCTCCCAAAGGCGAACTATTGCTGACGTTCGACTACTTCGGTTCACTTTCGGTGTGGGATGCGAAGGACGACGACGATGGAATCGGGTTCGAAAAATCACGACTGTTGCCAAAGTTCCCGGTGGATGTACGCACGGTCGGTGAGCCGTACGAAGTGGAAGACCCATCCTGCGAAGTGGCGGTGTCGCCCGATGGCAAATGGTTGATCGCGGGGGTCGTTCGTAACGATGGGGCTGCGAGTCTTGAAAATTCGAAAGACGAATATTTTGCGGCCATCTGGGACACGGCCGACATTCAGAAAAGCGGACAGGTGGTACCGGAAAAGGAGCTGAAAGGTGTCTTTAAGAACCAGATCACCGCTGCGGCGATCTCCCCAGATTCAAAAACGGCTGTGACCGCAACACGTCGCGGGGCGTTCGTGCTGTGGGATATTGAAAGCACAAAAGTCCTCGCTCAAGCTGACGGAGCACATAATTCGGACGGAGTTTCCGGGGTCTTCTTCGTATCTGACACGGAGTTTATTTCCGCTGGATTTGACGGCGGCGTGCTACGCTGGAAAATCGCCAATGGTGAACTCACGAAAACCGCGATTGGACGTCCAGAAGGACAGAAAGACCCCGACTTCATTATCCGGCTGCGGCCTAGCCCCGATGGAACACGGTTTATTACGGCAGATTTAAATCGCGAACGGAAGTCCAAGGACTACCGACTCACGCTCAGCCATTGGTCGCAAAGCGACGGTTGGCAATCGCTGCCACTCAGTATTTCTTCGCCGCAGAATGATCTTGGCAGCGCGTACCGTCACGACATTTCGTGGTCGGAAGATGGTCAGGAGATCCTGTTCGTGCACGATGGCAAATTGGTCGTCTTGGACTCGGGCTCATTGAAACCAACCGAGGCGTTTCAGCTACCTGCGGGCAATGATGCCGTCCGTGGGGCCATTGCCCCCAAAGGTCCGGGAGGTATGTGCGTGGCCACATTCGATGGTCGCCGCGCTCAAATGTGGAACCTGAGCACTGGCGAGCACATCGCAGATTTTCGTTCACACGGCCCCATTGTGCGAGCTGGTTTTTCTGTCGACCGAAAATATGTGATCACGGCCAGTGACTCCATTCGTGTCTTCAACGCCTACGAAAAAAGCCCCGACCATGGGCTGCCCATATTTCGATTGCCGAGAAAAATTGCTGGCCCCCGACTGATCGAACAGGTCGAATTCTCTTCGGCCGAAAAGGACTATCGATTTGCCAGTATCGACACCGCAGGAACCGTGCGGTTGTGGGAATGGAACCCAGATGGTTCGCCGCCCATGGCTGCCGGTTTCGACTCTGGTCCCGCAGAACGCGTTGGCGTGGAGTGGATGGAAGACGAGAAGGTGACTGCGGCAAACCGCTTGGCGTGGAGTCCCGATGCCAAGCATCTGGCGGCGATCCAGCAGGGGCAACTGCGAATCTGGCATGTCACCAACGAAGGATTGCAGGAAGTTCAGGTGAATCTTCCCGCCGATGTCGTGGCACAACATTTGGCATTGAACGCTCTGGACTTTTCGGCGGACGGACAACGTCTGGTGGCCGCCGGAGTTATCTGGACCCAGGCCGAAGATGTCGAAAGCTGGGGAGTAGCGCTGCAACTCACCGCAAAGCAGGCGGTTCCGATTGCAGTTCTCGACGCCGAAGGAGACCAGCGCCATTCTGCGGCCTACCGTGGCCCAGCCAATAATCCAAACCCAGAGCTACGTGGCATCACCGCCGTGGTGTTCGATGATAGTGACAATACCGCCGTGGTGTTCGATGATAGTGACAATACCATCGTGACCGGTGGGGCCGATTCCAACATCCTGCCGTGGCTGATTCCGGAATCGATTTCAGGAGAAATCGTGAACCCACGCCCGCTGACTTATCGCGAGGGCAATCGCAACCTCGACAAATTCCAGAAGCCTCACGAAGCCCCAATCAGCGCTCTGGATGTCGCCCCCGATGGCACCATGGTGTCTGCGGACGAAGCGGGATGGATTGTGATTTGGCCGTCGGGACGCTGATTTTCCGAACAGTTTCCTGAACCGTCAAACTTTGGGTGGTTGCTACGTCCCCACGTTTGAACCGAAGGTTGCAGCTCCCACACGTCTAAGGACGATGGAAACAGCACGGGTCGAACGTCTTCAGGGGGCGTTCTTCAATACGCTTATGGATCTCCCTCACACCAGTAGACGACACTGTTGTTCTGGTTCAACCAGGAAATTGCCCAATGAAAATCTTCTCTTTCGGCCTACTCTCTGTCGTCCTGATGTCATCAACGAACACGTTGCTGGTTGCGGGACCATTTCAACAACACTGCGATTCTTGCGTCCCACAGCAGCCTCAAAGTTGTCAGCCGACTTGTTCAACTTGTGATACACAAACCGGTGCCTGCTGTGGCTATGCCGAATCCATCGATATCGATAGCCTGACAGATAAGGCCGTGTCCAAGCGACTTTACGAATCGCTGCAGGCCAAGCTGATCTTTGAGGTGCCTGAGGATGCGGATCTGACGTTATCCGGTCAGAAAATGACAACCGCCGGTGCAGAACGCACCTTCTTGGTTGCGGTCAACAATCAGAAATCCACTTACCGCTACGACATTCAGGTGGACGTCGTTCGCGGTGGAAAAATCTACTACAAGAAAAAGCAAATCGAGATTCTGAAGGCTGGGGCGATTCTGAAAATCACAGTTGAGTCTCCGAAAGTTGAAGACGGCGAAGTTCCAGAAATCGCACTGGCCGTCTTGCCGATCATGCCAGGTGGGGCTCCAGAAGCCGCCGACAAGAAGGCCGATGTCGATGCTGATTCGAAAGAAGAAGCTGCGTCGACGGAATCAGCGGACGTTGATGCGGAAGTAGACACGCCCGCCGAGTAACTCGACATCGAAATATTTTTCCGAGCGTCGGGGCTCACTGAACAACTGTCCAGTATCAACCGCTGCAAGGCCCACGAAGACAGCAACTTCAAGTCAGCCCATCTTTCCAGACCGTCAAATCCAGACCCCAAAACGTTCTATCAGCTTGATACGACTCGGTGAGTGATACAGTTCTCGGGATGTTCTGACGAAGAATGACTAACAACGCAGGCGATTGAACGACAACTGCCTAAACCACCCTGGGTGGTATCCACGCCAGTTCAACTGGTGCAGTGCGGTACCGCCTCGATAACAAAGACACCGAACGACACAGCCTAACTTCGCGCCATGGAGGGCCCAGCGATGAAATTTCTATCACGAATTCACTTTAAGACATCCTGCTTCAGTGCAGGTGCATGTCTACTCCTGTGCTTCGCACTGTGTCCACAGTTCGCAGTGTCGCAGGATAAGGAAGCTCCTCCATGGGGCGAATTCCTACGGCAGGGACGCTGGCCCGGTTTCGATCGACTGCTGCGTCGGCCTTTCCGTATGGCTCCAGAAACTGACGTGAAAGGTCTGGCCGCCAAACTTCGGGCTCGCGAATTGGATATCCCCAACCGTCAACGAGCACTCAAGTATCTGTCAAAGTTTCACTGCTCGACTTTCCCAGAAGCGCGAGCGATGCTGGTGAAAGTCATGTTGGAAGACGAGTGGGAACCGGTTCGACTGGAAGCCGCGGAACAGTTGCAAGCCATGTTTGAAGAGTGTGCTTGTCAGTGTGGATCTGAAGAGGACGAACCATCTCGACGTGAAAAACGCGAAGCTCTGAAATTCGGATCACCTGACCTCGACACCGCACGGCATTGCCTGTGTTGTTGCGATGCCGAAACGCTGACGGCTCTGGCGAAGGTGGCCTACGAAACGAAAGAAGACGGCTGTTGCTTCGAACCATCACGTCGCGTCCGTCAGGCCGCCGTTGAAGCCATCAAAGTCTGCGGTATTCCTTGCAACTACCGACCCTACAACGTTGGCGACGAGCACGCTCCACCGGCTTACGATGAGATCGAAGAGCCCGGCACGCCGAAGGCCATCGAAGACAATGGTGAAAACGTGCTTCCGGAAAGTGGTGAAGAGAACTCCACCCCGATGCTGCTGCCTGTTCCGACAGTCACCAACGCTAAGCCAATTTCACGATTGAAGGACATCTGCCTCGTCTCACTAAAAACCGGCACTTCCGAGTCAGCGAAGCCAGAGTTCTCTAGCACCTATCGCGGTCGAGTGTACAACTTCTCCAGCCGCACAGCACAGCAGAAGTTCGACTTCGATCCACAGAGCTATGCTGTTGCCTTTGGAGGCTGTGACCCGGTTCATTTTGTGAACCATCGCGAAGTTCTGGAAGGTCGATACCTCATTCAACACGACGACCGATTTTATATGTTCGCGACCAAAGAAAACTACAAAACCTTCCAAGCGGACATCGTTCGCTACACAGGACAAAAGGCGGACACATCGGCTTTGGCACTCGCTTCTCAGTAAAGCATTCCACTGCTGAACAAACCACAAACCTGCACCTCGGTCGATTTCGACCGAGGTGTTTTCATGTACTGAACTCAACAATCAATCATGACCGGCGTCGCCGCGGGCCATTGTTGATTGAACTGAGAAGTCGACACGGCACCCGCGGGACGCCAGAAACTCCACCCCAGTACGATGATGAAGATCAGCAGAGAAATCAGAAACAGAGCCAAAGACGTGGTGAAGAACATCGGACTCGCCAACGGCTCAACATCTCCATCCAGCGGCTCTCCCTGAATATCCCCCTGAGCCTCATGGCGAATTCGGCGCTGCAGTTGCATGGCCCAGTGTCGGCGAGCGGCCACTTCATCCTGATGACCGCCCGGCATTTCGATGCGGAGTTCTTCTTTGAAGGCATCTTCGATATCGCCTTCAAAACCCAGCACAATCGCCAAGTAGAAAATTTCGGCGATGTCACTGCTGCCGGTGGGAATCGCTTCTTCACCTTCGATGTAAAATTTCCACGCGCGGTTCTGTTCGCCGTAGTATTCTTGCTCCAGAGTATGGTCATCCCAGTCGCGGATGGAATGCGTCAGCACTTCGTCTGCCCAATACACCAAGACGCGTTTGATGGTCTCCCATTCTCCGCCACTCAAGCCCGCAATGCCCGAATTCACTTTCTGTTGAATGGCCTGAATGTCGGCCGTTAGCTGACGTTGCAGGCGGCCCAGCTCAGAACTCTGCGGCGCCGGCTGCTCCAGAATGCGGAGCACCTTCAAAAAGAATGGCTCGGTCAGGCTGATGGCAGATGTCGGCATGAGAAATTGGTCGCAGAAGTATGGATCCGGAACGAACTGATCTACGGAGTATTGATCGCGAACAGCGAAAACGCCAGCGTTACCGAATTGCCTGACTCGCGATCCGCGACGTCAATTCGATTTTCACCGGCGACCTGTTGCTCAATGCGGCGTTCGTTAAACCGAACCCCGAAGTTCAAGCTGCGTTCCACAGCATCAAACGCGCCTTCTCGGTCGACACGGAAGTAATGCCAATTGCTTCTCGGAAAAACCCGCGGCGCGTCATTCACAGACATGATTCTGACACCGCGGCGACCACGACGATAGATTTGATCGACTTCTTCCGCACTGCCAGCTTTGACTCCCAGCTCCCGTTCGGAAGTTAGCAGTTCAGACACTCGGGAATTCGGGAGTTCTGATTCGATGCCGATATAGAACGCCCAAGTTGGCCCCAGCCAGTCCGCCAGCAACCGGACGGTCATCTGAAAACCTTCCGAAGCAAACGGCACGCGAACGTAGTCTGTCTGTTGCTCTGTTTCGATGGATAACAGTTTCTTCAGTCGTTGAAAACACGGAGCGATATCGTCGTGATCATACAGCGGCAATTCCGGAAGACGGCGTTCCTTTCGAAAAATTGCCAAAGCACCAACCGCTCGGCATAACTCGCGATACAACGCAAACGGATGAATTCCCGGCGTGAATGGAATGTGAGC
>JBDNHJ010000394.1:0-14953 GCA_041688835.1 Fuerstiella sp. | reverse complement strand
CGAATCGATGACACAAACGTTGTCCTCTGCCGTATTGTCGTTGATGACAGTCTTTAACTGCACAGTCTGGTTTGCCAATGGGACAGACGTCAACGTGAGGCCCTGTGTCGCGAGAGTCTGTCGCATGTCCTGGTCTCGTTTCAAGACTGACTGCGCGACTGAAAACCCCGCTTGCAGACGCTGCTGATTCACATTGTCGACCAGCTGAACGATCGTGCTGCGACCATCTCCTGTGACAGTCGGCGGCCGACGGTCAATCGCGTCCAGCAACTGACCATCAAGAAACAGGAGTCGGATGTTCGAACCAGCGATCTGTTGTTCAATCATTAACCCGGATCCATGTCCTGCCGCCACGACGGACGCTTTTCGGAGTTGTCTCGGTGTTTGAACGCCGGTTGTGACGCCCTGTCCGCCACCGGTACCGGCAGCCGGTTTTACCACGCAAGTGCCATACTGCTGCAGGAACTCGGCTGCATCTGCAAGAGTCTTCAGTGTAAACTCGCGGTAAGCCGGAGTTGGAAGACCTTGTGACTGCAGCAATTTGTGAACGAGTGGCTTGTTGCCCGCGATTCGTAGAGACACCGGATCATCAAGCTCAGTGTAATTTAAAAAGACACGTGTCGACTCGCCATTTTTTCGAATCTTCAGCACGTCTTGATCAAGAGTTTCAAAATCTGCGCCAAGATTGTCTGCCGCCTCACGCCACGCGACCTCATAGAAGTCCGCGCGTTGGCGCTTCGCCGCAGCAAACTGCCGACCTGTTTTCCCCAGAAGACAAAACGCTCGGTGGGCAAGTGCTTGAATTGTCAGAAGACGTGTCATATGAATGTTCGAAACTTGGAGGCGGGAGAAACACAGTTCACAGCGTTGTCGCAGGACCACGCGGCGAATCTTCAGCTGATGGACGATCTTGTGGCAAGTACTTCGGCTGAAGAAATTGTCTCTGAGAGCTCGATCGGAGGCATATCAACGATCAGGCAGTCATATTGAGCCAGCAGATTGTCGACCCATTCGTTTGAGAACTCACCCCGTTGCACGGCGGAAAGATAGGCACGACTCGTTTCTTTTTGACTGGTGAGTATGTCGGTGATCGTGCTCACAATGTCGCGAGGAACGGCAACCATGCCGGCATCGTCAGCGATCAGGACATCACCCGGATTGATAACAGTCCCTCCGCAGGCGATCGGGAAGTTGATTTCGCCTGGTCCACGATGCAAAGGGCCGATGGCCGTCGTGCCCCTCGCGAATACGGGGTAGCCAAGTTCTTCGATGGCCGGCAAGTCACGGATTAATCCATCAATAACGAAGCCCTGAATCCCGCGATGCCGGGCTTTTGTGCAGATGATGTCGCCGATGAGTGCGTTCGTTCGCGAACCACTTCCGCTTCCGTCAACAACGATGATGTCACCCGGCTTCGCGATATCCAGTGCCTTGTGCACCATCAGGTTATCACCAGGAAAAACCTTCACGGTGCAGGCGGGTCCGCAGATTCGATATCTTCCGGAAAGACATCGGATCTCCGGGTCAATGGCATACAGCCGATTTAATAAATCAGAAATGTCGGGAACTTCGAATTGTGATAATTCCTGCATCACGGCGACGCTCAGCCGTTCGAAGTTTTGTCTAATTCTGAATCCCGGTCCAGGATTCAACTCTGCAGATCTAAGTTTCTTCGCCATCAATTTCACTTTCCATTTCAGGTCAAACATCAGGTGCTTCAGAAGGATCCGTTTGGACCACTCATCGCGATTTCGACATCACTTCAATCATTCGTTTCAGCGTCAGCGGTTCAGATTCACTTCCGCAAACTGCGGACAATTCGCCGTCATCAAGAGTTGAAAACAACCGGGATAGTTCCACAGCCATACCTACCGGCAGCCCTGCACAGTCCAGCGTTTTTTCCAGTTCACGCATCTCCGCAGCGCGTCGCGCAGCGTGCTGTACATATGTTGGCAGCGATCGTTCGACAAACTTCAAAACGTCCGGGTAGTAATGGCCTAGTTCGTCGCAGAATTCGTCTTCAATCCCGAAGTCTCGTGCTAACAGACTGCTTTGCAGAAACAGTCCGATCAGTCCTTTCGACACGCCACCCAGCGTCATTTTCATGAGGGATGCTATACCAGGTTGATCTCCTAGGTGTCTCACCCGAACGTTGGAACCGAAGAGCCTGCTTACGGCGGCGGCAGGGCCACTGACGAAAATGGTCGCCTGAGTTTTCAGCCGAGAAGCGAGCCCATGAATCGCCGCGTCGACCATCTGGACATTGCTGCCCCGGAATTCGCAGACGATCTGCGTGATTGTTTGAGGCGATACAGAGTTCGCATCCACATATATCAATGAAGTGTCGAGTCGCCTGGCTTCCTGTGCGACCTGCCTGGCTATGTCGACTGCAGCGTCCGGAGTCACTGTCGAGATAATCATATCTGCTTCACTGACAACGTCAGCGAGGCACTGCCGTGTGGTGATACCTGATTGCTCGCAGTATTCCGCACTTCGCGGACTCCGACCAGCCAAAGTCGTGATCACATCGAATCCTCGATCCAGCAACACCTCCGCCAGCGCAGCCCCCATCTCACCGGGAGACAGAATCCCGACGACTGTCGGACGCGTTGGTGTTGGTGCTGATAAGTTCAAGGGAGAGTTCTTCTTCGCGCTGAATTCAGAAATATACGTCGAGATGACTTCGCTGTGCGTTTCACTGTTGTGAAGAGTAGCATTGGAACTGAGGGTGCGACGTCCAGACCTTTGATGTTGCGAACGTCATTAGGATTTCCAGTGACCCGGCTACTGAAAAACTACTGATGTTATCCTTTGCTAAGCCCAGGTCAGATCCATCAAAAATCAGAACAACTTCGGTGCCGTCAAAAGCAGCAATGTCTTCGTTTGCCAGCGTCAGGTCGTTGGCAAACGTCGTAGAATCATCGATGGAGAAAAATAGCGTCTGAGCGTTCTGCCGTTTCACAGACGCATTCGATCTGTTGGTGGTTTTCGGGCGCTCACGATTGCTGGTCGCTGCAAATCCTGCTGGCTGTTCAGTGTCAACCGGCTGGCCTGACGAATTCGTCGCGATTAGCGGGGGGACGGCCATGGGGGCGACATTTGCCACCAACCAACCGGCCTTGATGGCAACGGCAATCAAGGCAAATGCCATTGGCAGGCAGAAGATAATGAACACACGAAACGCCCGGCCGCGTTTTGAAGTTGGATGTGATTCAGCTGAAGAGTTTTGTGACATTTCGAATGTCCTTTGTGTTTCGGAAAATCCGTTTCGCGAGGGAATCGATCCTTCGGTCGTGCTGATTGCCAGCAGGGCGGAGTGAAGCAATGTTCTGGCGTTTGTGTCATTCTGTCAGGACGTCGTCACCGGAGAGAGTGGCTTCAGTGTGAGTTCCGAATCTGAAGTCGGTGACGGCACGAGAAGGGCAGGAAGGCCAATCCCCGAGTAGTGGAATCCGCGTTCTGCCATCTTGCGACGGTCGTACAGATTTCGCCCGTCGAAGATGACAGGGGCGGACATCTTGATCTTCATGTAGTCGAAGTCAGGGTTGCGGAACTCATTCCACTCGGTGACGATCGCCAAGGCGTCTGCTCCCTCGCAGGCATCGTAGTGATGGTCGCAGTAGATGATCTGATCTTTGAAGACTGTTCTCACATTGTCGATGGCCACCGGATCAGCGACCTTCACTGTTGCACCAGCCTCCAGCAGGCTGCGTATCAAGACAAGCGAAGGAGCGTCACGAATGTCATCCGTTCGCGGCTTAAACGCCAGGCCCCAGACGGCAACGGTCTTGCCAGCAAGGTCACACCCGAAGTGCTTCATCAGTTTTTCAAACAGCACTTCTTTTTGCCGATCATTTGTTTCGTCGACAGTTCGCAGGATACGTGCATTCATTCCGTGCTGTGCAGCGACCGAGTGCAATGCTCGAACGTCTTTCGGAAAACACGATCCACCATATCCGGCGCCTGGGAACAGGAATGAAAAGCCGATTCTGGCATCATGACCGATGCCCTTGCGAACTTCGTTGATGTCCGCTCCGACGTGTTCGCAGATATTGGCGATTTCGTTAATGAAGCTGATCTTCGTCGCCAGCATGCAGTTGGCGGCGTATTTAATCATCTCTGCACTTTCGATTCCGACGCTGATGAATGGCTTTTCGGTTCGAAGGAATGGCTTGTACAGTTCGGTCAATACATCGGATGCTTTGACCTCGTCAACACCGACCACGACACGGTCCGGTTTCGTAAAGTCATCGATGGCGGCTCCCTCTTTAAGGAATTCCGGATTTGATGCAGAGAAGAAGGGGATTTCTGTTTTTGCTTCGATCCATCGCCGCACAGCGCGGTTTGTGCCTACCGGAACAGTGCTCTTGCAAATGACAATCGTTTCAGGCGTCAGATGCTCGGCCATCTGTTCTGCAGCGCTCTGGACATATTTCAGATCTGCCGATCCATCCTGATCCTGAGGCGTACCCACACAAATGAAGATGCACTTCGCCTCGCTGATCGCATCTGAGTACGAGGTCGTAAATTTCAATCGTCCCGCTTCATGATTGCGTTTGACGAGTTCGGTGAGTCCGGGTTCGTAGATCGGAACGCCGCCGTTATTCAGCAATTCAACTTTGGCTGAGTCAACATCCAGACAGGTGACTTCGTTCCCGCTTTCCGCAAAACAGGTTCCGGTCACGAGCCCGACGTACCCGGTCCCAATCATCGTAACTTTCATTTGCCCTGTGCCTTTTACTCGCTGTCGAATCTACGAACACTGCGCCCGTCACCTGTGATTATTCCGGTGTGCGTCATTTGAACGTACCCCATCAGCGGTCGACGGCAGCTTCATGTTGCCGATTGGCGGAAACAACAGTGTGGCTTTTATGCAACATGCCATTGCGAATGGCGCGAATACACATGGATCAAAGCAAAGACGGCTCGTAGCCTGTCAAGCCGCGCGTTGGCGCTCTAATTCGTCAGCCATCGGCCAACGGCGGTTCCAAGAGCACGTTCGACCACTCGATCGAACGTTCGACGTCCGTACCACCACGCATCCGGATTCAGGTAAACAATGTCACCTGCCTGAATCATGACGGTTTCCTGGGGATTTGTGCGAGCCGCAATCAGATCGACCTTAATCAACAGTGGCGTTCGGTCCGGCATGATTCGATGCACGGTCACCGTTGTCGGAGATTCGATCGGGTCGATGTAACCGGCCATGACAACGGCCGTCACGACATCAATTTCACGATCGTCTGGAAGTAACAGGCCGCCGCCAATTTCCCGGTCTCGATCATTGACCGAAAAGCGAATGCTGTTTTGTTCGCTGAGTGGACCAACAACGTAGAACACCTTGTCCGTCCTTCGGGGTATGACCAGCACGTCGCCAGGATTTAGAATGACGTCACGCGGATTGATGGAACAACTGCCTCCGCGGAGTGGAATTCGCACGATTGGCTGTGCGTCGCCGCACCCGAATTCTCCACAGGCAAAAACGGGCGCAGGTGATTGCCCTCGGAAGACCGGCTGCGCAGTTTCGTTACTTTTTGCTGGAACAGCCCAAGGGTTAAACTGCGGTGTTGCGTCAGGCACATTTGGCAGTGAATACTGAATGAATTCGTTGCCATCATTAACTTCTTGAGTTGATCGGCTCTGGTGTTTGGCTGAGCGAAACACTGCTGGTGTCGCGATGATTCCACCAACCGGGAGACCGCCCGGCTTCTTCTCAGATTGCGAACGCGGATGTAGCGCAGATAGAGGAACCGGTGAGATTCGCGGGACGTTGACTGAAGTCAACGAATGCCCTGATGAGGCTGGTGCCGCCAATGTCTTTTGGCTGTCGAAAGCGCCGTTAGGTTGGTGCTCTGGATGGTTAGACGGTAACTTATCCGAGCTGACCGTCGGAGTAGCGCACGGACCGCGGCGGTGAATTTCTATCACGTCCCCCGCATCTTCTGCAAATCCCTGAGCGGCCGCGAGTGCATGAGCGACGTCATTTTCGTATCGCGGCAAAGCGTGAACGCCTGGATTTTCGACCGCTCCCAACACGAGGACGTTGACTGTTCCTTTTTCAGTGAGCGTCACGACAGTATTTGGATTCGTTAACAAACCGTTGGAAAGTGCCTGGTTAACGCGTTGCTGAGCTTGAGCGACGGACAGACCGCCCACAACAACTGACCCCAGTCGCGGTAGATAGATTTCACCCTGATCGAGCACTTGAACTTCGAACGGCTCTAAGTGCCCCTGAGCAATAAGATCCGGAGCCGTAATCTTAAGTGTGTCCCCCAGGCCCAGCAGATACACCAGTGGTGTTTGTCCCACCAAATGTGAATAGTTAAGCGGCGCGGCTGATGTTCGTGTTGGCCAACGGAAATCATCCGGCAGCATGTGTGCTGGCATTCCGGGCGAGTGCATCGGTGCGTAACAGCCAGCAAGAAGAAGCCACAGCAACGGAAAAATTGCACACAGGTGGTGCAGCAGCGGTGCGGGCTGTTGAATGTTGTCTGTGGACGATTGGCGGTCCATAAGAAGTCTGGCAATGCTTAAACAGTTGGAATAGTCTTCTCGGAAGATCGGCCAGAACAACCGACATAATGAGTAGAATCAGATCACCTGCCCCAGTTTGCCAACTTCATCCTCAGCAGGCCCAGCGTCGTCCTGGCACCAACGTTAATCCGCCGCAGTCGGAATGGTTCCCGAAAACGCTGGTCATTCACGCCGCGCTGCGTAGTGAACCCCAACTCGATGCCCTCACTGGCCATCGTTGTGACCACGTCGTCAGAAATGCCACCGGCAGGATATGCCAGTGTGCGAGAAATGTCATTGATTTCACGGGTTAGGACATCACAGGACGTTCGGACTTCATTCTCGATTTCATCCACTGGCAACTGATTGAGCATCGGGTGACTGTGAGTGTGTGGAGCCAGCGTCACACCGGCCCGTTGGAGGTCACGCAAAGCGTCCCAGCCGAGCACGTTGTTGCGGTCGGGATCAGCCACATTCGCAGACTCCGTAATCTGTGCCATTATCCGCTGAAATTCGCTGTGTGGAATCGTCTTCAGGAATTCCTTCAGCTGTCGGAATATTTGCGTTCGCTGTGCTGACGATTGAAGTGTCACTGTGCCGTTGATCGGCGTGATGATGTTCGTGTTATGCGGCGATCGAACAACAGCTCTGTATAGTCGGTCCCACCAAAAATGCAGGCTGTGATCATCCGGATACGCGGTTGGAACAAAAACCGTGGCGGGTAGACCGTGCGACTTCAAAACCGGCCAGGCATGTGTGGCAAAGTCTGTCGTTGCGTCATCAAAGGTGAGTAGAACGGAATTCCCCGGTAGTGAACATTCGTTATTCGCGGCTGCAACAACATCGGCCATAGAACAGACGTGATACCGATTGGCAATGCAGTTCATTTGCGCTGCGAAATTCGCAGGACTTGCGCTGATCAGTCCCGGATAATAGGGGTCGTCGTCGGCGGCGTCATCAATTCGGTGATAAGCCAGCACTCGTACCAACGATCGATGTCGATTCCAACGCTCAACTTGGTGCGCGACCATCCCGAACGCTCGCGTATTCGAGAGCTGTACAGCCATCTGTTTTAAGGTTGACGTGATCATCAGCAGGGATCCGTTTCTCCGAGTACTCAGGAAGCATTGGTGGCGGCTACTGTTGCTGCCTCAGTTTTACTCAGCCGCAGTTCAAAGACTTCCGTTTCCGGACCTCTGTTATTCAGTGTTGGCATTCCCATTCGATCCAGCATTCCCGACAACGTCAGTTCGTCCGTTCCGAATGCAAACGCTTCTGCGGTCATAGGGATCCCGAGTTCCTCTAACACGACCGCTCTAATCCGTTTGCTCATCGCTGCTGCCTGACCGGCGTCAGTTTCCGGCAGCAGCATGAGAATCTGATCGCCCACACGAACGGCCAGGTCATGTGACTTGGTCTCCTTTCGGAGAATTCGGCTGATTCCTCCGACGACATATTCTTTACTGAGTGAGTCGGTGACTTTTTGGACGAGTCCGGCAAGAGTGTCTGATGTGAATTTGCCCGGTGTGAGAGAAACGAAAGTCAGTGGGCGTTCGTGCCGGCGAGCCCGCCGAATTTCTTCGAGAAGTGCGGACTCCGATTCTCTAAGAATCGGGATCGACGTGGCCTTCATCACTTCCAGCATTTGTCTGGAAGTGATGACAAACTCATCGGTATTCTGAGCGACCTTCAGGCACAGATACTGCGAAGCGATCAGGGCGTATGCTTCGGTCAACGCAATCGGTAAAGCATGCAGATCAACCCCATAACCGAGCAAACATTTGCCGACGATCCAGACGACTCCGAAACAGGCCGCGACGAGTCCGAATTTCTGCCGCCGAAGGAATGGAGACGCCAGCATTGACACTCCAATCAGGGCAGACAGACCGTAAACAAACGACGCGATATCGACCTGTGGAAAAATCCGCTCAATATTGAACAGGGCAAAAAACCAACAGATGGTGGCAATTGTCCAGATACGATGAGTTTTCATAGCCAGATCTTTCGGTGGGTCTGCCTGGTTGCCGTGTATCGGTGATGAAGAGGTTTAGGCATCTTGCCCAGGAAGCGATTCTTAGTAGGCACCTTTAGGCTTAACGACCGCCGCGATCGTGCGGTACAACAGCTTCAGGTCGAACCAAAGACTGCGTTTGCGGATGTATTCAATGTCGAGTCTAAGACGATCATCAAAGTCAATGTCGCTGCGACCGCTGACCTGCCATAACCCGGTGATCCCGGGCTGAACTTCGAGCCGTTCAGTATGCCACAACGTGTAAGTGTTCGCGCTGAAGGACGTTGGCCGCGGGCCAACCAGACTCATGTCCCCCATGATCACATTGAAGATCTGTGGCAGCTCGTCAAGGCTGGTCTTCCTCAAGATTCTGCCAACCCTAGTCACCCGCGGATCGTTGCTAATTTTGAAATCCGGCCAGCTCAGTTCGTTCAGGTGCCGCAACTGCTCTTTCATCTCCTCAGCGTTGGTCGCCATCGTTCGTAGTTTGTACATTTGAAAGCGATAGCCACCGCGTCCCGTTCTTTTCTGGGTAAAGAAGATGGGGCCTGGATTCTCCACCCAGAGGGCGACAGCGCAGAGGGCGACGGCAGGCAGTACAAACGGCATCAGCATCAGACAAACGCTGAGATCAACGATTCGTTTGCTGACGAAGTAGAGTCGCCCCGGTCCCAGACCTTCCGCTTCGGCGTTACCTCTGAGCAGCAGCGATCCCACGGGATCGGTTCTCGATATTGAAGAAAAGCCTGCCATGTTGTGCTGTGTTCCCCGCTACAGACTTGTCGGATGATATGAGGTGTGAAAGTCGTGATTCGAATATGTCTGTACCAGGTCACACAAATCTAAATTCCGGTACTTCCATTGTTGAGTATTTCCCCTGAAGGCGGTTTAGGACAAGGTTTCTTTCAAATAGAGTCCGATTGGTGGTTGCGTTTTAGCCACATGGCGAAGCATCAGCTTAAACCCTGTCGCTATGACAAACGCTTCCCGGTCAAAACTGACTCCGACCGGATCGGTCGTTCTGATGATGCTGGTTTATCCAATGGATACTTTGCCTTAACATCACAACTCCATTTCGGTTCTCTTCGCAGGATGAGTGGCAGCAGGTATCGTCGACATTCAGCGAGGAATGGGTGTGGGTCGCGGCGACTCGCGGCGGCAAAGATTTTCCGACCTCGAAGCGATCGCAGCCAGCTTAACAATGAGCCTTCACCTCGTCGCCACGCCCTGATTCCTGCCTGCACGTCTCTTCGCAGGTGCACCCACTTTATCGGTTCGGGAGATGTGTTTTGCCTGGAGACGGCAGCCATCGGAATGCCGACAGCGTCGCAGTACATTGTCAGCAGCAACGGAACACCGCAGGCTTCTGCCATCGCTGATCGACCGGTCGGACGACCGATATTCGGTTCGATGATCAGATGTTTCCCTGTGCGTCGATCCCGTTGGAATTCGATATAGCCCAGTCCACGGTAATTGAGACGCTGAAAAAACACGGCAGTCTGTTCGGCAACCGCTGCGTTGTCGGATTCCTGAGCGAGACAGGCGGTGCCGAATTCCGGCGGACATTGGCGAGTCTTCAGCGATGTGTTGGCTTCCCAGTCCGGCGTCTTGACGGCTGGCTTCATAAAGACAGGGAACGTCAGATCGTCGGCAGCCTTCTGAGCATCGGACGGTATTGTCAGTACGCTGGTCTTTGGCACTGGGAAAGAATGTTGGTCTGCACACCGAACAAAGCCGACCTTGTCGATCAGCGCTTCCAGCAGAACATGCTCAGGCAGTACGAAACGATAGTCTTGTAGTTCCTTTCGGTGTTCTGAAATCGTCAGCACGCTCAGGTCGGTACTGGGAACCAGAACCGGATCCTCACCAAACTCCGCCAATTGCAACTGTCGGTGCTGCATAATGCTGTCGTGGCACCGAGTGGTCACTTCCACCAGACTTCCTTCGGCATCGACAATGTCGCTTGAGGGCATTTCGATCAGGAAGTCGACATTCGCCTCTTCCACCCGGTATTCCGGCGAATCGTGCGACAACACGAACAACAGATGGTCGAGATGCCCACGGGGATCCGTGATGGGCATATCAAACATGGTGTCGGGAAGAACTTCGAGGAATCGCTGTCGATTAAGCAATGAAATCAGTCGTTTTGTGGTGCGGCCTGGCAGCATTCGATTGACGGGTTTAACCGACATCGCCGCGTCCATCGAACCGGCAGCAATGCGCAGGCTCCGCATCTTCAGGCGGTCGCGCCAGCTCAGACGCTGTCGAAGGGTACCTGCACCCGGATCGATGCCTTATTCTTGCCTCGCGTGACAAAGAACTTGTTTCCGGAAAACCCACAATCGTGCCCACCCACCAAATTTAGGGGCGTATCAGTCTCAATCCTGTCAACAAAGCGAACGGTAATGTCGGGTGACCGCGTCAACGGTTTCTGAATCGGCCCCAGTGTAGCGGCGACCAGCTCGCAGTCCTGTGGCCGATCAGCAATGACGCGAATGCCGACGATTCCGTAGAGGTCAAAGTCGGCAATATGCTGAGTCATTTGAGCAGTGGCGATCATGTGATATCCGCGGACGTTTTCGCTGCAGTAACGGTTTTCGTTCCTCCGAAGCTTACAACGCGGTTTCGCAGTTGGCCGTGATTACGATGCCTTTGCGACCGGACGCAGCGTGAAATTCCGCAACATTGGATGCGCTTGTCGACCTGTTGCGATTTGAAGACAACCGTTCCGTGATCGTTGTGCTGGTCATGCGAGTGATCCGGATTGGCTGCCCGAACGCACGTCCTCCCGACACAGAATTTCCTGCCCCGTAGCCACGTACGCGACTGTGCGGGCTATGTTTTCCAGACGTAACATGAGGGGGCATTTGCGCAGGCAACGGCCGGAAGTGGCCACAAGACCAAAGGTTCGTGAAACAACAAAATGATGAGTCACCCCACAACACCTCAACCGAGCATCGATCTGAGCGGCCTTTTGCGAGGCTGGAAAACAGTGCTTTTTACAACGATCGCCGCGATGGTTACGGGTGCCGCTCTGCTTGTAAGCATCACGCCTCACCAGCAGGTTAGCGCCAAGATCATTGTGGAGCCCCGTGAATTCGTCATTGACGGGCGAACGGGCACTGCGGCTCGAGACAAAGAATTCCTGCCCACTCAGGCGGAGATCCTGCAAAGCCCTGCCGTCATTGAAGAGGCGATTCAACATGTTGATAAGGGACTCAATGCAGGCATGCTGACCAACAGAATCGTTGGCATTGCAGAGAATCTAAAAGTTGACCCGCTTGCCGGCACCAGCATTCTGTTGCTCCGCTACTCAGACGTGAATGCTCAGCAGGCTGCGGATGTTGTCAACGCACTCGTCACCAGTTACAGCGACTATTTGGCTCGCACAGAGAAACTGCAACATCATGAGCTAATGGTGGCCCTGACGACACGCGACACCGAACTGCAGACCACGCTCACCGGCCTGCAGTCAGAATTCGAGCGATTGAAACGGTCCCATGCCGATGACGCCGGAGCCGACCCTGTCGCAACGGCACGCATTATTGCAGCGTTGGATGAATCTCTCGCGACAACACAGAGTCGCCGAATCAATCTGGAACGAGCGGCCGCACGAATCAGTCAGCAGAATCAGCAACTCCTGACAATGGCCCCCGCCGACGAGGGGGTTCGGGGCGACACTGGATTAAGGCGGGCGAACGGCGTGGGAAATCGGAACACAGTGTTGAGCGAACTGGCTGCGTTGAACAGCAACGGCTGGACAGGCATTCCAAATCCAACAGTAATCGAAGACCGACTGCGACTGGCACAGTCACGCGTTGCAGCACTGAGTCGGACACTCGGGCCGACTCATCCCGAACTACTCGCGGCAGGATCTGAGGTCACAAGTTCGGAAACAGAGCTGAATCGGCTCATTCAGACGACTCCCGTCATTCTGCGGCAGGCTTTGGAAAGCATGCGGTTTCAGGAACAGGCGTTGCAGCTTCGCTATGACAATCACGTCCGGATGAGCAACATCAACGAAGTCACCCGACTCAAGGAAACGCAGAAGCTCGCGGAAATTGAACGAGCGCAACAGTTGTTCGATACCGCTCACGCACAGCTGCAACAGTGGCAACTGGTCGACCATGCGATGGCCAACGGTCGAGCAGGCATTGCCGTGTCAGTTCTTGAACCACCAACGCCAGGGGAACGATCTTTCGTCGCCAACCCGATGATCGTGCTGGGCGTGGCAGGGCTATTGGGGCTGATGTTCGGTGTCTTTCTGTTGATCGCTCTGCCTCAGGTGAGAGCTTTGCTGCTGCAGCCACAACCTGCGACCTTGTCGCCGACGATTTGATTTCTTTCAGACGAAAAGACACGCGTGATCGCTGCCATTCCTTCAGCTCCTGAATCCACAACAACAGATGCGTCCTCGACGCCTCGCGTTGCGTACATAATGTCGCGCTTTCCGAAGATCACGGAAACGTTCATCCTGTACGAAATGCTGGCCGTAGAAAAAGCTGGCGCGAGTGTCGAGGTGTTTCCACTGCGGCGGGAAAAGACACTACAAATGCATCCCGAAGCTGTCGATTTCGTCGACCGCGCCCACTTTGTGCCTCTGTTTTCGCTGGAGATAATCCGTGACAACGTGCGCATGATATTGACTCATCCGGTGCTGTGGTTTTCCACGCTGTGGACCCTTGCAAGAGCCAACTTTGGCTGCCGCCGATTTCTGGTCGGTGCATTGGCCGTATTCCCAAAGTGTGTCACACTCGCTCGACACATGCGGCAACAGCAGATTGGTCACATCCACGCTCATTTTGCGAGCCATCCGGCGGCAGCCGCGTGGATGATTCACCAGTTCTCCGGAATTCCGTACAGCTTCGTGGCCCACGGATCGGATCTGCATCGCGACAGGCACATGCTGAGCGAGAAAGTTCGAGACGCGGCTTTCGTTATCGCCATTTCGAAATACAACCGCCGGATCATTCTGGACGACACGGGCGAACAATACGCCGACAAAGTGAAGGTGATTCACTGCGGAGTGAACGTCCTCGACTTTCAGCCAGTTGAGCAGAGTTCTTCGTCGATGGACGCCGATCTGCTGCACGTCCTGTGTATCGGGACGCTGCACGAAGTGAAAGGGCAGATCTATTTGATTGACGCCGTCAAAGCCGTCACTTCAAGCGGTGTGAAGCTGCAACTGCACCTTGTCGGAGATGGCCCGGATCAGAAGATGCTGGAACGCCACGTGGCTGAGTCCGGTCTGAAGGACATCGTCGTCTTTGAAGGTCGACGTGATCGGCACGAAATCATTCAGCTGCTGCAGACCGCCGACATTCTTGTCACACCAAGCGTTCCAACGTCAGACGGTCGTCGCGAAGGAATTCCCGTTGTGCTGATGGAAGGCATGGCATCCGGACTCCCGGTGATCGCCAGTCGTCTTTCCGGAATTCCGGAACTTGTTCATCACGAAATCAGCGGTCTGCTGACCGAACCGCGAGACACGGACGCGATTGCCGCAGCTCTGGAACGTCTTTCTGCCGACGCCGAAATGCGAAGTCGGATGGGCGCTGCCGGGCGTCTGGTCGTGGAGGATCGCTTCAGCCTGAAAGCAAGCGTCCGTCAGCTGTTGAGTCACATCTGTGTCCCGGAAGCCGTGCCGACGTCGATGGTGCGCCACAAGAACGAAACATCGAATACTCCGGCGGCAGCGCTCAAATTTGAAGAGGTGACGCGATGAACATAAACGAAATAGTGTTCTGGAGTTCCGTCGCCGTCATTCTCTATACATATCTCGGGTTTCCGTTGCTGTCGTGGATGCGAAGCTGGCTATGCCGCCGTCCGCATACCAACGGAGACATCACGCCGACGGTTAGTATCTTAATTGCCGCTCACAACGAGGAAGACAGCATTGGCGACAAAGTCCGCAACATGCTGAACCTCGACTACCCGACCGAGCAGGTGCAGATTGTCGTTGCGTCGGACGGGTCGACCGACAGAACGATGGAAACTCTGCATGCGTTCGAAGATCCACGGCTCACCGTGCTCGATCTTCCGCGCGCCGGCAAGGCGGCAGCATTGAACGTCGGCATTCTTCACTGCACGGGCGAGATCCTTGTTTTGTCCGATGCCAACAGCATGTTCGGGAAAGACGCGCTTCGAGCTCTGGCCCGACCATTCGCAGACCCGACGGTTGGTGGTGTTGCGGGTGATCAACGTTACTCAAAAGGCGACGGTCAGTCAGCTGCGGATGCCGGTGAGCGGAGCTATTGGAACTTTGATCGCCGCATGAAACAATGGCAGTGGCGTGCCCCAGTTCTCAGTACCACGGTTATGAGAGTCAGTTTGGGTTAAGGGTGACCGCAGGTGTGGGGCAGTTTTCTGCTTCTGGAGCGCACGCGGAAGAAGCAGAAAACTGCCGCGCGAATTCGACAGGAGTCTGGT
>JBDNHJ010000393.1:0-16543 GCA_041688835.1 Fuerstiella sp. | reverse complement strand
GTCTCGCGATAGGCTCAGCACGGCAACGTTGGCCGTCGTAACATCCACGTTGCCGCGGTCGTTGATCTTGGCGTCGACGGTGGCCGGTTTGTACACCTGCTGCATTTCTTCGATGGTCAGCCAATCACAGGTATTGTATTTCAGTGTCTTTGTGGTGAATCGAATGTGACGGCGGCCGAGATTTCTTTGACGTCCGGCGGCCGATTTTTCTTTGTGGAATGCCATGAATGTTTTCAAGCTGTCCGGATCGAATTTGTGTCCCATGCCGGGACCAATCAACGACTTGATTCCGACGTTCAGCTCTTTGGCGGCCGCCACCACGCTGCGGCCGGCTTCTGCTTGAGGATCTTTTTCGCCGCCGTAAGTGCAGAACGGCACGTTGAATGCGTTGAGCGCATAATCGATGGCGTCGTAGATGCCCAGAGTCGCATGTTGCCAAGGCGGTCGCTGATCTGTCTGCTTTTGGTACTTGTAGAAGTCGACGAAGCCAGCTCCCGGGCCGACCGACGACCAAGTGGCTGGATGATGTAATCCCAAATGCCACGAACCTGCTCCACCCATCGAAAATCCATGCAACGTGACGCGGTTGTCGTCGATGCGAAATCGGCGGCGAACATCAGTGATCGCTTCGAACACATCCGTCTCGCCCGCCCACCGATAGGCGTTATTGCCGCGTCCATAAACATCCAGCTGAATCCACGTCTGATCTTCGGGCAACGGTTTGCCTTCATGGCGGTGAATAAAATCCACTTCGTTCATGTCTTGTGCTCGACCGTGAAGCTTCACATACAACGGCCAGCGATCGCTCGATTCTGGATTGACGCCAGCAGGCAAAGACAAGGCGTACGGCTGGATGGAGTCATCGACCGTCGAGACATATCCGCGAATCGACACGCCCTGCCGCAATGTCCAGCTCGGCTGACCATTGGTTAGTCCAGCCGCGCGTTCGTTGCCGAGTTGAACAGCGCGTGCCGCTTTTTTGGCGTAGTCCTTTTTTGGGAATTCGTTGTGCCGCAGCATCCATTCGACGGCTTTGGCAAACACGGCCACGTCGGCGACTTCTTGCCGACGAGCTCGCGTTTGCAATGCGGGATCGTGCTGCAGTTCTGTGACTTGCTGCTGCAAACCTGCCAAGCCCTGTTGCAGATCCGCGAGGGTTTGGGCATCCGGCTGTTCGGCGGCGGCGGCGTGTGCATGTGACAAGCCGCTGAAGAATAGAATCAAAGAGGACAGGATCAACCAAGGTTTCATAGGTTCGCTTTCAGTGGAGAGGCTCCAGTTCGTACAAAACGGGAAAACTTGTGCATGGGTACTTATGTCTTCCACGTCACTTAATGTGCAGCGCGTAAAAATACCCGACTTGGGAAGCCGGGTATATCGTCACCGCACAAATCGCGGTTTTACGAGGCTCGTTCGGCTGCTTTGAATTCGCAGCCGTTGTGGGCTCCGTCGCAGAATGGTCGTCGAGCCGACGCGCCGCAGCGGCACAGTGCGATGGTTTCTTTTCCACCCGTATCGAAGATGTTGCCATCGGCGTCTTCGATTGTGATCGGTCCGGTGACAAGGAGCGGGCCGTTGTCTCGCGCAACAACTTTCACATCTGACATAAATAAGATTCCTGAGTTTGCTGAATTTGTTAAGGATGAAGTCGCGGCGGAATATCGCCAACGGTGAATTTTATAACCGTAGCCTACAGTTTCGGCGTTGGCTCAACAATCATGACTCCGCCCGTCCCCCGCCCGTCCCCCGCCCGTCCCCCGCCCGTCCCCCGCCGATTTCACATCGGTGGAGACATGTTTCTGCACGACGCAAATCCAATCTGCCGGGGACATCTGCCGGGGACGTTAGTGCAAAAACGTTTTCCCACTGAATCAATTCGGTGGAGAAGCAGCATCTCGCCGCGACGAAACCGCGGCACTAGCGCCTCGCGGCTAACTGGCTCCCACGAATTCAACGGCGGCTCGCACCAGCGGTCCCATTTTGGGTGGGCTGGCTTCCACATGCACTGGTAGTCCTTCTTCTCGAAGTGTGTCGCTGCATGTTGGGCCGATTGAGGCCACGACGAGATGTTCGGTGGCCGCCAGCCATGCGGCACGTTGCTGCATTTGTTCAGCCACCAGCAGCACGTGCCGCACCTGCTGAGCGCTGGTGAATAACAACGCATCCAGCTGCCCCGCAATCGTGGCGGTGATCGCGTGTTGCAGTGGTTCAAGATCATCCGGCAACGCCCAGCAATACACGGGAATCGGCAGCACGGTCGCTCCTCGATCGCGCAACGCGGCGTAGAGTTCTGGATTGGCAACGCCGTATTCTTGAACGGCAACCGTTTGTCCGTCGATGCGGATGGCTGCCTGATCCATGGCGGACAACAGGTCACGCCATGTGTTAGGTTCGGGAGCCTTGACGGCGTATTTTAATCCCAGTTTGCTCAACACAGCCGCTGGCTTGGGGCCTCGCACCAGCAGCGGCGTTGCGGCCATGGCGTCCAGTAGTGGCTGCCGAAGCTGTTGCGTGTCGGCCACGTTCAGCATGGCTTCGGTGCCGACTCCAGTCAGCAGAATGATGTGCGACACGTCTCCCGCGATTACTTTCTGAATCGCCTGCAGCGCCACCGTATTCTCTTCTACGGGCAGTTCCTGCATCGATGGCGCGACGACGGCCGATCCGCCGAGGCGTTCGATCAGTGACCGCATTTCTTCCGACCGGCGGCTTTCGAAGGTACACAGCACGGGAATTGTCATAGCAGGGCTTTGCGATGTCGGTCCAAGGTTTGCGACGGTTACTTTGCGGCTCGGCGAAAGCTACGTGAAAAATAATCGACCACGCCGAGTTCATCGATGGTTGAAACAAGCTCGACGTTGGTTTGGCCTTTGAACACACTGCGACGGTCGATCACCGTCATGCCGCGCGTGAGCTGTCCACTGGTTTCCACGTCTGCGCGCACGGCGGTGACGGTAAACTGTTCGGCGTGCGCGGCGACTGCCAGAGCGACCACGCCGTGCAGCGGGATGCCTTCGAACGCCAGTTCCCGACGGTTGGCTCGAATCGAAAACTGCAGCAGCGACGACAAAACGTCGCCGTTGACCGTGCCTTCAGTCAGCTCAGACAACTGGTCGACGTCTTCGAACGTCAGCACGGCTTTGCTGGTGACTTCTAGGGGAACTAGGGTTTTTGTGGTTGGCAGCTGAAAGACCAATTCGGCGGCTTGCGGGTCGCTCCAGATATTGAATTCCGCCACGGCAGACACATCACCGCTGCCTTCGCTGACGCCACCAAGGCACACGATCCCGCCGAGCAGATCCGGGAATTCGGGATCGAGTTCGCAGGCGGTCGCAACGTTGGTCAGTGGGCCCAGCGTTAGTAGTTTGATTTCATGGGGGAATTCACGCACCAAGTCGACCATCAGCTTGGCAGATTCGCGGCGATTGTGCAGATCGGGCACTTCGACCACGATGTCCCCCAGTCCGTGGTTGCCGTAAAAGTGGTGGCAGGTGGGGACTTCCCCCGGAGTCATGCGTCCGATCAGGGCTGGCAGTTCCGACAGGGAAATGCGTGGGTGTTTGGGAGGGTCGATCAGATCGACCAAATACTGCAGATTTCGAGTGGCCTGCATGCCGGAGACCGATCCAGCCGCGGCGGTCAAAGCCAGCACGTCCAGCGATGGATCTACCAATGCCGTGAGAACGGCAAGTGCGTCGCCAATTCCGGGGTCTGCATCGATGATGATCTTCTGGGGCACGGAACAAACTTTCGCTGAGAACAGAGGGATTCTGAAGGTGGTTGTCGGAACTGTAGAGAAAAATGCTCTCCGAATGAAGAATCCGGAGTCATGCGGCAGCAATTCTCCGGCAACAAGGCCGAACTTCTTGATCGCCCGAAATTAGCTGTTAACCTGCTCGAAATTTTGCGCGCTCTGGTGCTTCTGCCTTGTGGCGGAGGGCTCGCAGCCGGTTTCTGGGCAAAACCCAGAGGCCGAAAATTGACTCCACGTGAACCAAATCGCGTGAGTTTGCGTTGCTAAAAAGGTTTCATTCGTGCCACGTCGAGACGACATCAAAAAAATTCTGATCATTGGTTCCGGTCCAATTGTGATCGGCCAAGCCTGTGAATTCGATTACTCAGGAACCCAAGCCTGCAAAGCGTTGCGGGAAGAGGGCTACGAAGTGGTGCTGGTGAATTCCAATCCCGCCACCATCATGACCGACCCGGACACGGCCGACAGCACCTACATCGAACCGATCACGTGGCAATATGTCGAAAAGATCATCGAAAAAGAACGCCCCTGTGCGCTATTGCCAACGCTCGGCGGACAAACAGGACTCAACACGGCCATGGATCTGGCCGCGAATGGCGTGCTGGAAAAATACAACTGTGAGATGATCGGTGCTAAGCGCGATGTCATCCGCAAGGCAGAAGATCGTGAAGAATTCAAGCAGGCCATGATCAAAATCGGCTTGGACGTGCCGATTAGCTATACCTGTCACAACATGGAAGAAGCTCGCGTGGCCGTCGAAAAAATCGGGCTGCCGATCATTATTCGAGCCAGTTTTACGCTAGGCGGCACGGGTGGAGGCATCGCCTACAACCGCGAAGAATTCGACGAGCTTGTGCGGCAGGGCCTTGAGCTGTCGCCGATTACGGAAGTTCTGCTGGAAGAATCTATTCTCGGCTGGAAAGAGTACGAGATGGAAGTGATGCGTGACTGTGCGGACAACGCTGTCATCATCTGTGCGATTGAGAACTTCGACCCGATGGGCGTTCATACGGGCGATTCGATCACCGTCGCTCCGGCTCAAACCTTGTCGGACAAAGAATACCAGCGGATGCGTGATGCCACGCTGGCCTGCATGCGTGAAATCGGCGTGGAAACTGGCGGTTCGAACGTGCAGTTTGCGATTGATCCAGACAGTGGTCGGATGACCATCATCGAAATGAATCCGCGCGTCAGTCGGTCCAGTGCGCTGGCGTCGAAAGCCACTGGTTTTCCAATTGCCAAGATCGCGGCCAAGCTGGCGGTGGGTTATCGTCTGGATGAAATTCAGAACGACATCACCCGCGAAACGCTGGCGTGTTTCGAACCGACGATCGATTACGTCGTCACCAAGATTCCGCGTTGGACGTTCGAAAAATTCCCGGAAGCAGATCCGACTCTGACTGTGCAGATGAAGTCTGTTGGCGAAACAATGGCCATTGGTCGGACGTTTCGCGAATCGCTGCAGAAAGCTCTTCGCGGATTGGAAATTGGTCACTTCGGATTGGGTGGCGGAAAAAAAGATCGCTGGGGCACAGCGTCCACGCCTAGTCGAGACGAAATCGTATCGAAACTGGCGACGCCCAACGAAGATCGCATCTTTTATCTGCGCTATGCGATGAAGGATGGCATGACGGTTGAAGAGATTCACGACATCACCGACATCGATCCGTGGTTTTTGCGCAACATTCAACAGTTGGTGAACGTCGAACAACAAATCCGTGACGTCAACCGTTTGCAGGATGCTTCCACCGAACTAATTCGCACGGCCAAAGAAAACGGCTTCTCAGATGCACAGCTGGCGTTCTGGTGGGATACGTCGCAGGCTGCCGTCCGCAAACAGCGCAAGTCGGTGGGCATCGAAGCGACCTTTAAGCAGGTGGATACCTGTGCGGCGGAATTCGAAGCGTACACGCCCTATTATTATTCGACCTATGAACAGGAAGACGAAACTCCAGCCAAAGAACCGGGCAAAAAACGCATCATGATTCTGGGTGGCGGGCCGAATCGTATTGGCCAAGGGATCGAGTTCGACTACTGCTGCTGCCAAGCGGCGTTCGCTCTGGAAGAACTCGGTATCGAGAGCATCATGGTGAACTCGAATCCAGAAACCGTTTCCACGGACTACGACACTTCGGATTATTTGTTCTTCGAGCCGCTGACGATCGAAGATGTTCTGAACGTCTGCGATCGCATGCAACCGGATGGCGTGATTGTGCAGTTTGGTGGCCAGACGCCGCTGAATCTGGCGCGTGGTTTGGAATCCGCTGGGATCAATATCATCGGCACATCACCGGACATGATTGATGCTGCGGAAGACCGTGAGCGTTTTCAAGCCATCCTTGAAAAGCTGGGTCTTCGTCAGCCACCGAATGGTATTGCCACCGACACCGAAGCCGCGCGGGCGGTTGCCGAACGCATTGGCTATCCCGTGCTGGTGCGCCCCAGTTATGTGCTGGGCGGTCGCGCGATGGAGATCTGCTACGACGAAACATCACTGGTGCAATACATGACTCAGGCGGTTGATGCGTCGCCAGACAAGCCGGTGCTGATCGACAAGTTTCTGGAAGATGCCATCGAAGTGGACGTCGATGCGATCGCTGACGGAACAGAATCTGTCATCGGTGGCATCATGGAACACATCGAAGAAGCGGGCGTGCATTCGGGTGATTCCGCGTGTTCTTTGCCGCCACATTCGTTGCCGAATGCTGTGTTGGATGAGATCCGCGTGGCGACTCACAAGCTGGCGGCTGAGCTTCATGTGTGCGGTTTGATGAATATTCAGTTTGCTGTCAAAATGGACGGCGAAGACTTCAAGGTCTACGTGCTGGAAGTCAATCCTCGCGCCAGTCGCAGTTCTCCGTTTGTGTCGAAGGCGACTGGTCGATCGTTGGCCAGAATCGCGGCGAAAGCGATGGCTGGGGTTTCGTTAAATGAGCAAGGCGTGACTTCAGAAATTATTCCGAAGTACACATCCGTGAAGGAAAGCGTGTTTCCGTTCAACCGATTCAGCGGAGTGGACATTGTGCTGGGGCCAGAAATGCGATCCACGGGTGAAGTCATGGGGATCGACCATGGTTTCGCAATGTCGTTCGCGAAGGCTCAAACCGGAGCAGGCGCTAACCTGCCAACTCAGGGCACAGTCTTTATCAGCATGGCGGCGTCGGCCAAAGAAAAGATGGTGGATGCGGCCAAACGGCTGCTGACACTAGGCTTCAAGATCGTCTGCACCACTGGCACAGCGCGTGTGTTTCGCGAACATGGGCTGGAAGTCGGAGTTGTGAAGAAGCTGAACGAAGGCCGTCCAAATCTGCTGGATCAGATGTCCAACAAAGAGATTCATTTCATTTTCAACACGCCCAGTGGCAAAGGGGCTCGCACAGACGAAGGCCGCATCCGCGCGGCGTCAGTGATTCATCGAGTGCCGTGTGTCACAACCCTGCCGGGTTGCCTTGCGGTTGTGGATGCTCTGGAAGCCTTGGCCAAGCAGCCCGAATTGCATGTCAAATCGATTCAGGAATGGGCGAAGACGACTTAGTTTTCAGTTTTCAGTTTTCAGTTGGCTAATCGCGAAGCGATGGCAGTCTTTAGCCTCGGACGCAAGTCCGAGGACGATGCTGAATCAGAATGAGACAACGAGCCGTGCTTCTCCCCCTGTGGGGAGAAGATGGCCGAAGGTCAGATGAGGGGGCCTTGGTGGATGACGGTCCCGAAGAGCAATTGAAAGCCGAACGAAAAACCCCTCACCCTCACCCTCTCCCCGAAAAAAGGGAGCGGGGACAATCGGACAGCTCCTTAGAAGGGGAAGCGTTCGTCGATTGGTGATTGGGCCAGTTGGACGAGGAAGTCGGAGAGCCGTTCAACGATGACGTTCATCAATTGCTGGCCTTTTTCGGCTGTGGCGGGATGCGGATTTCCGGAGCCCGTGTTGCTGGTCAGCAGATGCCAGTCGCGGGTAATGCTGACCCAGCCATCGTTGATGGCATCAAAGCGCGTCGCATTGACGGTGCCGTCGTCGGCGGCAATTGTGCCGTCGTCATTCTTCAGCACAAAGTCGTTGAAGTAGGCGAGGCCGAGTGCTGTTTCCATTTCTCCTGCGTGGTCGCCGGCGGCTTCGAAGATCTCCTTTTGCACATCGTTGCTGATGCCGCGGAACCAGTCGCACAAGAAAATCTTGACGGGTGTTTTGCCGTTCAGTTCTCGCAGTAGCGGCTTGAACTCATTACCGCCGTGACTGTTCACGATGACCAATTTGTGAATGCTGTGTCCTGCCAGTGAATCGACCAGATCCTTAATCACGTAACCCAGCGTGGAAGGATTCACATTCATCGACAGACGACACTGCGCCTGATTTGTTTCCGTGCCATACGGAATCGGTGGCAGCATCACCACCTTCGCGCCTCGGTTCCACGCGGCTTCGCAAACTCGCGAACTGATCGCTTCTGCCTGAAAGGTGTCCGTTCCATAGGGCAAATGCAGGTTGTGCGGTTCGGTGGCTCCCATCGGCAGCACGGCCACGCTGTATTCACAGTCTTTGACCTGCGTGTAGTTTGTTTCAGACAAAATGTAGGGACGCATGGCAGGGGCTTTGTTGGTGACGATTGACAGGACGATTGCAAAGGTGGCAGGTTAGCCGAAATTTCGGCAAGCACGGATCGAAATCAGTGGCTGATCGCAGAAATCCGGCCAACGCTCCGCTGAACGGGTACAGAAATTAGCTTAATTCGATACCCAACCGCTTCCGCATATTGCTATCATCACGCAGCGGGCACCCTCTGCCTTGCCTTGCGGAGGCGACGTTGTTCATCGGCAGGTCACTGTCCCGGTGTTCTATTGTTTCGTCCACCACAAGATCCGCTTCACCCAGATCCGCACCACATGACTCACACGCTGACACGCTGTCCTTATGCTGCGCGTTGTCGGTGTTGGCACCACTGGCCAGTGCCGACATCATCTCCGGGCCGATCGTGAATCCGGCCAACGGTCATTCATACTACTTCCTGTCCGACCAAACGTGGCACGACGCCGAAGCCGAAGCGTAGTCACTGGGCGGCACTTGGTGACAATCAACGACGCGGCGGAAAATCTCTGGTTGTTGGACAACTTTGCTTCCTTCGGAACGGGTACTGTTTGGACCGGGTACAACGGCGAGGCCGTCGAGGGCACGTTTGAATGGTCGAGTGGCCAGACCACTTCGTACACCAACTGGGGGCTCCGATGAACCGAACAATGGCGGCAACAGTGGGTTTGAAGAGGATTTCGTGCTGGTGCTGGTGCTGGTGCAGGATAAGAACAGCCTCTTGGCGGGAGATTGGAATGATGGCCGCACCTCCAGCTTCGGCG
The DNA here is from genome assembly GCA_041688835.1 of Fuerstiella sp. GTDB lineage: Bacteria > Planctomycetota > Planctomycetia > Planctomycetales > Planctomycetaceae > Fuerstiella. The sequence continues at coordinate 7,449 of JBDNHJ010000393.1, read as the reverse complement.
TTGCTGAAGTGGTGGCTGTTCCCGAACCAAGTTCCCTGGTGACGCTGGTTTTGGGAGCCGCCGGATTGTGCTTACTTCGACGGAAGAAGAATCGCGATCTGATTGCATCGAACGTTGAGCTGTGAGGACAGCGCTTCTGGTCGATGGCAACCGGAGTTTTCGGAGACTCGGTTTGATTTTTTCCAGCATTTGCGATGATGCCGCATCGCGCCGCTGGCGTTGTGTTTGTGCTGATCATTTGTGAGCGAACGTCATGACACTTTCTATACGGCTTCTGATTCTGGCTGCTGTGACTGGTTGCATTGAATTCCGCGCGATAGCGGCCGTTGCGGCCGCTGGGCAGGATACCGAGCAGCCGAACATCGTGATCCTGTTGGCAGATGACCTGGGCTATGGCGAATTGGGGTGTCAAGGGAACTCACAGATTCCGACTCCCCACATCGATTCGATTGCCAGCGATGGTGTCCGTTTCACCAATGGCTATGTGACTGCCGCATTTTGTAGTGCATCTCGAGCGGGTTTGCTGACTGGTCGCTATCAGACTCGGTTCGGTTACGAATTTAATCCCATCGGCGCAAAAAACGAAGATTCGAACGCCGGCCTGCCAACGGGTGAGAAGACTCTGGCCGATCTTCTGCATGATGTTGGTTACACAACGGCATTGATCGGAAAGTGGCATCTGGGCGGCACGGCAAAGTATCACCCGTACCGTCGCGGCTTTGACGAATTCTTTGGCTTCTTGCACGAAGGGCACTACTTCGTTCCGCCACCGTATCGCGGCGTTTCGACCATGCTGCGTCGACGTGCGCTGCCAGGAAACGCAACAGGTCGCTGGATTAGCAACGATGGTCGAATGGTCTACTCGACTCACATGGGCCATGACGAACCGGATTATGATGCCGACAACCCGATCTATCGTGGTGGTCAGCCCATCGACGAACAGGCCTACCTGACCGATGCACTGACTCGCGAAGGTGTCAGCTTCATCGACCGAAACGCCGACCGTCCGTTTTTTCTATACTTGGCCTACAATGCGGTTCACAGTCCGCTGCAGGGAGCGGACAAGTACATGCAGAAATTCGCTCACATCGAAGACATTCAGCGCCGCATCTTTGCGGCCATGCTGAGCAACCTTGACGACAGCGTGGGGGAAATTCTGGCCAGTCTGCAACGGAACAATCTGGAAAAAAACACGCTCATCTTTTTCCTCAGCGACAACGGCGGCCCCACGCGAGAACTCACCAGCAGCAATCTGCCATTGCGGGGTGAGAAGGGGACGATGCACGAAGGCGGAATTCGAATTCCGTTTATGGTGAAGTTTCCGGGCCGTATTCCTGCTGGAACAACGTTCGAGCAGCCCGTGATTTCGCTCGACATGTTCGCAACGGCCACAAAGTTGGCAGGTGCCGCTGTTCCGAAGAACCGGGTCATCGATGGAGTCGATCTGTTGCCGTTTCTGACATCAGCCACCCGCGAATCCCCGCACCAAACGTTGTTTTGGAGAACCGGCAACAAAGCCGCATTGCGACATGACGATTGGAAACTGCTTAAAAATCCGGGTCGCGGTCATGATAGGGCATGGCAACTGTACGATTTGAACGTTGACATCGGTGAAGCCACCGATCTGGCTCAAGCAAAACCACAGCTGCGCGATGAACTGATTGAACGTTGGAAAGCAGTGAACGCTGAAATGATTGATCCGGTTTGGGATCCGTCTCGTTGACGTTCTGGCAACTTTCCCTCAGGAATTTTTCCCTGACCAGCCTTCCCACCATGCCAGAAACTGCTTCAGTTGCGACTCCACGAATCCCGCTTGGCTGCTGCTGAGTTCATCGGTGGCGTTGAAGTGCAGGCGGAAATCTTCGTCGCCCAAGAGGACCAGCAGGTACTTGTAGAAGAGGACCAGATCTGGTCCTTCATCAAACGTCGATAACACAATCAAAGCGGCATCCAGCTCTTGAGCCAGCCGCCGCGCTTCTGTATCGCCCTTTGCCGCCAGTTCGCACAGTGCGACTAAGTGCAGAACCTGAGTTGGCAAACAGTTGCCGATTCCGGTGATCGCACCCACGGCACCGCAATGCACGAAGCCGTGAAACACCTGAGTGTCCACGCCAGCCATCAGCACCACGTCATCATCGGCGGACGTAATGTGTTCGGCCGCGTAGCTCAAAGAGGCCGCTCCACCGAATTCCTTAAATCCGACCAAAGACGGAAACTCCCGGCGAAGATCGAAGAACAAGTCCGCTTTGGTTTCGAAACCATAGTAGGGACTGTTGTAGATGACGGCGGGCAGGTCTTGGCCTGCTGTTAGAATGGCGGCGAAGTGATGTCGCTGAGCGGCCGCCGACGTGCCGCGCGAAAGCACGCGCGGAATCACCATCAGCCCGTGAGCTCCCACGGCTTTCGCATGTGCCGCATGTTCGGCCGCGATCTTGGAATTCTGCGCACCGGTTCCCACGATGACTCGCACACCTGCTTCTACCAGTTGTTTCACGCCCTCCTGACGCTGTTGGTCAGTTAGCAGCGGCCAGTCTCCCATGGACCCACAATACACGACGCCGCTCATGCCGGCAGTCATCAGTTCTTGGCCCTTTCTGACCAACGCCGCAAAATTGGGTGTGCGGTCTGGGTGGCAGGGTGTCATGAGGGCCGGGATGCAGCCAGAAAAAATATTCGATGTCATGGAGAGACCTTGGTGTCAGGTGGTCAGAGCGAGATATTGCGGCGATCGTCCGTGATCGCGGATGTCAGATGACAATCGATATTATGGCAAGTTTTCCATTTCGAATGCAGTTTGGACCGTGAAAAAGCAGCACTTCTGACTTCCCATTGCCGAGTTCAGCGGAATCTGCCACACTCTGCCGCTCGAACGACGGCTTGCGGGAGCAGTCATTCAAACGAACAGCGTATTCAGGGACAGAACGCAACTGTGGGCCGCCCGCGAAACACGGCACGGACAGGATTGATGGTGACGCCACAACCTTCCACCGCAGCTGAGATCGCCCGTGGAAGGCCCGGCAAAGGAGTGCCGAATGTACAAAATGCTGCTGTGTTTGCGATATCTGCGAACGCGTTATATCGCATTGGCGAGCATTATTAGCGTCATGCTGGGCGTCGCGACCATGATTGTGGTCAACAGCGTCATGGCCGGCTTTACTCACGAAATGCGCGATCGGATTCACGGCTTCCTCGCGGATGTTGTGGTCGAATCCAAAAGCATGAATGGTCTGCAGGACGCTGATGCTCAACTGGCGATCGTGCGCGACGCCGCAGGAGAATTCATCTCAGCGATGACTCCCACAGTCGAAGTTCCCGGCATGATTGGCGTGCAGGACGCCGTCACGGGAGAACGATTTCAGATGCAGGTGCAGCTGGTGGGCATCGATCCCAGTGGCAAAGCCGAAGTCGGCCCATTGCGCGACTATCTAGGAAATTTCCAGCCCGACAAGCATGGACGGACGCTGAAATCGTTGTCGGACAAAGTGACGTTCGACCTCACGCCAGAAGCGAAGGCCTATCGCCAACAAATGAAGTCCTTGGCAATGCGTTCATTGAACTTCGCCAGCTCGGCCCAGTCGTCCTCAACATCGACTCCACCAGCGCCCGTCTTTGACGAACCGAGTGACGCCGCTGCCGCAATTCCCGCGCCAGAATTCGATCGTCCCGCTGCCGTGGTTGCGGCTGAGAATCCTCTGCACGATTTCATCAATCGACCCATGGAACGGCAGACTCCGGTTGATCCGGCCGCGCCCGCCGCCGCGTTGTTGTTTTTGGGTGAGCAGATCACCAGCTATCAATGGGTCGATCCAGAATCCGGGGAACGTCGCATTGAGAACATGGTGACGCCTGGTGACGACGTTTTTGTCACCACCGTCCGTGGCTCAACGCCGCCCGAACCAAGCAGCTTTAACGCAACGGTCGTCGATACGTTCCGCAGTGGGATGAGCGAATACGACAGCAGTTTGGTGCTGATGAACATCGAAGAACTGCAGAAAGTTCGCGGCATGGAAGGCGCGATTACCACGATTCAGATTCGCCTGAAGGACTATGATGATGCAGACGAAGTTGTGCGAAGACTTCGAGCCGCATTTCCACCGGGCATTGTTTCTGTCAATACTTGGGAAGCCAAGCAGGGTTTGTTACTGTCGGCCGTGGAAGTGGAAACAGCGATTCTGAACGTGCTGCTGTTCATGATCATTGCTGTTGCGGGCTTCGGCATTTTGGCGATCTTCTTCATGATCGTTGTCGAAAAGACGCGAGACATCGGCATTCTGAAAGCACTCGGAGCCAGTTCGAATGGCATCATGAGCATTTTTCTGTCGTATGGAATTGGTCTCGGAATCGTGGGCAGTGCCGCTGGAGTCGGCATCGGCATTCTGTTTGTCAAGTACATCAATGAGATCGAAACCGGTCTCAGCTGGATGACGGGTCGCAAAGTCTTCGACAAAGATATCTATTACTTTGATGCGATTCCCACGTTGATGAACCCCATGATGGTGCTGTGGGTCGCGATGGGCGCGATTGGAATTGCCGTGATGGCCAGCGTGCTGCCGGCTCGTCGAGCATCACGGCTGCATCCGGTGCGAGCTCTACGATACGAATAGTTTTGCTTCTAGTGGTCTGCCAAAGCTGAGTTTGCGGGTGGGCAAAATGTCGCTCGGTGGTCTCCACCGTGATTTCTCGGCGGAGACCGCCGAGCTACAAAAGAAGAACTCCAATTCTAGAACGTGACAGACCAGTAGAACTTCCGCGACCTCAGTAAATCAATCGACGTTCCACGAGATCCACAACAATAGCGACACACACACAATGATGGTAGAACATTCATGAATCACACAAACACAGCAACGCCGTCTGAGGCGGAGATCCTGAAGATGACCGTCCCGTTAATTTCAGCGCAGGCGATTGAAAAATCGTATACGAAGGGCGAGCATAAAGTTCCCGTGTTGCGTGGTGCCGGGATGACGGCGCAGCGTGGCGAATTTATTTCTGTGGTGGGACAAAGTGGTTCGGGAAAAAGCACCTTGTTGCATGTGATGGGTTTGCTGGATTCCCCAGACATCGGCGAAGTGCTGCTGGAAGGCAAGCGGATTGATAACCTGAGCGTTGCCGCGCGAGATCAATTGCGAAATCACGTGTTCGGTTTCATCTTTCAGTTCTATCATCTGTTGCCCGAATTAACGCTGCTGGAAAATGTGATGATGCCGCTGATGATTCGACATTCGTTTTTTAGCTACTTCACCAAACGCCGCGAAGTTCGTGATCAGGCGATGGAACTGCTACAGCAGGTCGGGCTGGAACATCGGATCAAGCATCGCCCATCGGAATTATCGGGTGGCGAAATGCAGCGCGGTGCGATCGCGCGAGCTTTGATCGGCAAGCCTGAGATTTTGCTGGCAGACGAACCTACGGGAAATCTGGACGCCACAACCGGCAGTGAAATTATGGAAACGCTGAAGCAGCTGAACGCCGAAAATCAGCTGACCATTGTGATGGTGACTCACGACGAAGCGGTCGCCAATCAGGCCCACAGGATTGTCCGACTGGCGGAAGGCCGCATCGCTACGATCCGGCATCAGGATTCACCGTTCTCCGACGGTGACGTTCGCATCGCAGCAAAATAGACGGTGCTGTCTGAACATGTTCGGTCGGACCAGTGTCGCAGGTTGTGCAATATGGTCGAATCTACGACAACTTTGCCTACAACTGTCCATCAGCCGTTTTTTACCGTCGGATCGCGACCTTGTCTTCATCTTCGACTCAGTCAGTTGCTGAATCTCAGCAGCCGGTTCATCCGGCGTCATTATGGTCGGATGCGTCTTTGCTGGGCGTTGCTCTGATTTGGGGAATCAACATCCCGATCATGAAGAATGGACTCGAACAGGTCGATGTCTTTGTCTTCAACGCGATTCGACTTGTGATTTCTGCTATCGTTCTGACGGCCTTCGCGATCCGCGAACGTCGGGCCGGCCTGCTGCCGAAACCGGGACTCCGCAAACGACAGATTCTGACTTACGCGGTGATCGTTTCGGGCTTGTATCAGTTGGTTTTTCTGTTGGGGATTTCGAAAACCACGTCCGGCAATACGGCGCTGATTATTTCAACGGTGCCTTTGTGGACAGCTTTGATTGCACGCGTGTTTTTGCACGAAACAATTTTCAAGCTGGCTTGGACGGGACTTTGCATTGCCCTTGCGGGAACCGTGATTGTGGCTCTGCAGAAGAATGATGTCAGCGTGGGGCCTGAGCATCTGAAAGGCAATTTGTACGTCCTCGTTGCGGCCTTGGCTTGGGCGTCGGGCACGGTTTATAGCCGTCCGATGTTAAAATTGATTTCGCCAATGCAGCTGTCTGCTTGCTCGGCCGTGCTGGCCTTGCCTTTGCACCTGCTGTTCGCTGCGGGACAATATTCCGGCAGCTTGGTATCTTTGCAGTCGGTCGGTTTGTGGACAATCATTCTGTACTCAGGTGTCCTGTCGACAGGGTTGGCACTGCCCATGTGGAGTTTTGGAGTTCGCCATGCTGGTGCCGCGCACGCTTCGGCGGTTCAAAATCTGGTGCCGCTGATTGCGATTATTGCGGCGTGGGTCAGTCGCGGTGAATCAGTGACTTCGGGGCAATTGTTGGGCGGGAGTCTAATTGTCGGTGGGCTGGTTACGATGCGTGTCTCGCGCCGCCGTCGGGAGAGCGCGTGGATGAGATGAGATGAGCGGCACGGCACGGCGCTAGCCGCTGGCCCGTTTTACCAGCGGTTTCGGGGCTTCAGCCGGTGGCTAGCGCCATTCCGCTCACAGATCGAGTGCCATTGGGCGATCGCCCGTCGGCTCGTGTTATTGGAGAGATAGATGGCTGTATTTGATTTTCGATTTACTGTGGACGCTCCGCTGCAGGCGGTGTCCGATTTCCATTTTCAACCGGGAATTTTGAAGAAGCTGACCCCGCCGCTGATGATCATGCAGGTGCATCGATTTGATCCGCTAGCGGATGGTTCGGTGGGCGAATTTACGATGTGGATGGGGCCAATTCCCGTACGCTGGAAGGCCGTACACTCAAATGTCAGTGAAACCTCGTTCACGGACACTCAGGTGTCTGGCCCGATGAAGTCTTGGGTCCACTGTCACACATTCACAGCGATCACGGAACAGACGACCGAAGTTCATGAACACATTGAATTCGAGCACTTTAGCGGACTCAAAGGGCTCTGGTCGCGGCTGTTGTTTCCCCGTCCAGCGCTGCTGGTCTTGTTCACAATTCGAAAAATGATCACTCGTCGCGAGGTCAAACGTGGGCTGACGGGGCGTTGATTGTGGGGTGCGCGACAGGGTTCGTCAGGTGGCGGATTTTTGGGCGGCGGGATTTTTGGAGCCGACGCTGCGACGCAGGCCAGTGCGGTTTTTGGATCTTTCGTTCCAAAATACCGAAAGCGGGTCCGTTCCGCTCAGGTTGTCGG
>JBDNHJ010000392.1:0-5938 GCA_041688835.1 Fuerstiella sp. | reverse complement strand
ACCAGACTCCTGTCGAATTCGCGCGGCAGTTTTCTGCTTCTTCCGCGTGCGCTCCAGAAGCAGAAAACTGCCCCACACCTGCGGTCACCCTTAACCCAAACTGACTCTCATAACCGTGGTACTGAGAACTGGGGCACGCCATGCTCCTGTCACTGATATCCGTTCGGAGAAACTGCCGCAAGCTACGGATTCCCCGTCGAATACTAGGACAAGGCGATCAAGTTTGTCGTAGTCATCAATGCTAAATTCCATATTAGTGATGTATCTATTTTCAGCGAAGTCAACTGTGACCTCAGCTTCACGCAGCAGTACGTGTTCTTCTCCATTGACTGAATAATGCCGATAGGTGCCAATGCACGACGCCCCCTGCCTGACAGAAGCGGTACTCATCGCAACTTCTTCAATGAGCGGCAGAAGATCTTCTGCTCTTGTTGTATTATTCGCCATGAACATAAACACAATAGGAACCAGCGACATCACTCTTGCAAATATAGGAAAATCTATCACTACGACATAAACTCCTTTAATCAGAGGCAGCCGTTTCGCCAAATCACGAACAGAGCGAAACGGGCTGCGTAGAAAAGCACTACGACGGAAAACTACAAGCCTGTCACTTGGTAGTTGCAAGAAAGTGAGTCAGAGGAGATTTGACGGTTCTGTATGCCGGTCCTAACCTTGGCACTGCAGACAAATACCCCCCCCTTCTCTTGGCACCGGCAGTCAAAGTTTTCTGTGCATCGCACATCATAGAAACCGTCTTCAGTGCAATACTGATTGCCATACGAGGCAGAGCATTCTTCCGGAAAAAAGTACTCGGTGTACGAGGAGCATGCTTGTCCAACCACCACCCCTTCGGCACACTCGTCATACTCGAACGTCGAGCCTGCGGGGTTCTTACAACCGTCCGCTGGTGAAACACCGCTGCACGAGTCAACCTCAGCGCACCAACCCGCGCTTCCTCCTGTAAGTTCTCTAATGTGAACACCACCCTGTGGTGCAGCAATTGCCCCCATGAGTAGCAGCCCAAACACGGACACACAAGCAACGCATTTCATAACATAATCTCCTTTAACAGGTACTATTGCAGAGATTCCTCGGATGGTCCTCTGCGAAACAAGATTCCGTGAACGTAGACGCTAGCGACTCCAAATGTTTCCAATTCAGAATTGTAGAATCTGAGATTAACTGCCAATCGAATTCGATTCGATGCGTGTCCAATCAAGGTGGGATCGTAGTTCAAACGAATTTCAGACTGCTCATCGTCTATCTCAACATTCAAACAATCGGGAGCCACAGCAGAGTGGATGACCCAAGGCGAATTCGGCGGCCTGAAAACTCTCAGCACGTCAACCCTGCGAGCAAGCGACGCATCATCTACCAACCCGAGATGTAGGGCCTTGGTTGAAATCGCCAAACCGTTCTCCGGTAAGATTGTCACAGGCAGAAAGACCGCAGTTTCCGGGCCATTATCGAAAGCAAGCCTGAGACGACCAGTCGTCGCCGTAACAAGATCATTAGCGCAGGTGACGCGAATCACTGCAGTGGCTCCCGGCTCAAGTTTCAGAATAGCTGGCACGTCATCCAGCAGGACATCAGGTACCCCTTCGAGAACTGCACTCATTGATACCGACTCAGTGAAGCTGTTGGTGAACGACACGGCTGCACTTGCTTCGCCCACGGCGGTCAAGCTCGGCTTGAGTATCAGCGAATTGGGCATTGCCCTAAAATTCGACTGGACTTTGACACTGCAGTTCACATTACGTATAGCGCCATCAGAGAATAGGAGCCGAACTTGCTTTGAATTGACCCCTGCTACCGTACTCGCCTTGACCATCACCGCAACCGAAATGGTCTCTCCAGCCGGGATCCGAATCCCTTCAGGCGGGACTGGTGCGACCATGCACGAACAGCCAGGCTCAACCGCACTCAGGAAGACATCTGCAGGGCCCATATTGCGAATCGGTATTGAAAATGTACACGGCTGCCCCACTGGAACTTCGCGGAAGACCTTCTGATCTACATCGACGAGAGAGTCTCTGCCCTCAACAACATCCTTACTAGTATCGATTTTGGGAGTCTGATCACAACCAACAACGACTGTCAGCAATGCAACGATGGCACATCCTCCTCGACCTAGTCGAATATCAATCATCTTTTGCAGTTTCTAGAAGCATTGCCTCGCCACCCCATCTGTACTTCGAACCGAACAGGTCTTGCTGTCCGACAAGCTCGACTCCAACAGCAGCGTCACACACAGTAACGCGTGTACCGATTGCGCTTAGGGCAGGTGCAAAGTGGCGATCGTCTAGATGCAGGATGGCGCAATGCCCGGGATCGTCCAGCCACGTACAGAGTGCCTCGAAATCAAGCGATACGCATCGTGTCTTGATGCCGAAGCTCTTCGCAATCTCTGCCAAATCCAGCATGCTAGCAGTGGGTGCGGCCCCACGCGACTCGAAGGAATCTCGAACATCGCCGTAACTGGTCGACTGACCTAGCCAGCCGAGAATGCAATACAAGGACTTGGGCTCACAATTCTGCGTCCTAGCAGGCAATGGGGTATATGACGTAAGGCTATCTGGTGAGTCGCCCGTATCGTGGAAAAATGCTCACAACAGCGCGGCGTTGATCACTAGGAAGGCTGCCGCTGGGGCAATACACCAAGTCGATAATTTTGGGAGAGACATTGAAACGGAGGTTTTTGGCATTAGGCGTAGGCGGTGACTATTTCTATAGGGAAGTTTAGTATTCGAATTTACATTCGTCTTGTAAACAGCATAGAAGTAATTATCCTTAAACTTATTGAAAAACCCCCTAGGGTTTCTCGTTCTCATCACCATGTCTTAGCTTGTCCTGTTGGAAAGCTGGTATTGACAGGGGCCGCGAATGGTCTTCGGCAAGCTACTTTCGTACGGGAAAATGCAGAGATTGTCAGCTTCCGAATTTACTGGAAGGCAAAGTTGCGTAACGCCGAAAACGTCACACATCCCAACTTTTAACGGTCGAGCATTTGCCAATCCATTTTTGGCGACTTCATCCGACTTCGGGGATCCACCTCACATCGCAACCAAGGTAGTCCATTGAGAACCAAGCACTGCTCTAGCATCTCGGCAAAAACCTGCGCAATTCGATGCCTTACAGTCGTGGGTGGGTCAGTATTATTGTTCCTGCAGATGTGGCGATCAGGGTGGTGCAACGATGAGATCGCTCACATCTCATCCGGGATTTATCACTGGGAGACCGGCCAGATGGATGCTTTTCGAGTGAACCCACCACTTCCGAGGATGGCTGCAACAATTCCGGTCATGTTTTCCCGGTCAGGGGTACCGTGGTACGAACGAGCTAATACGGATCAAAGAATTGAGTTTTTGTTCGCTGGGCAGCTTTGCAGAAGCAGATCCCCTGAAGATCTGAGAGCATTATTGCGGCGCTCGAGGCTGTGCATGTTCGTTTTCTATCTTACTGGTGCATGGTCAGCCGTTCGGTGGGCGACTGCCTTATATGGTACGCAATCCGGAACTATCTCACTCGCGCTTTGGTGTTTTTCCCCAAACGTACTCACTCTTTGCGCCGTTGTTGGTCCAGATGGTCCCGCTGCGGCAACCGGGCTGCTGGCGGGTTATTCATTCTGGAAATGGCTACATCTTCAAAAACCCCGCGTGCCATATGGCTGTGGGCTGGCTGTCGGGATTGCTGTCAGCACTAAATTCTCATGGCTTTGTATTTTTCCACTCTTTACCGGCGTAACCATTTTCCATGCACTTAACTCTCGATCTGACGTGAAGATTGGCGTTCTGACAATGAAACATCGGCTAAATCGGTGTGCTTCGCAAATCTTTAGGCTGTGGATAGGGTTTGCGATTTCGCTTTTCGTGCTCAACGCCACATATGGGTTCGATGGTTTCGGCCAACCGCTTGGTAGGTTCAGATTTGTCAGCAATGCGTTTTCCTCAGGGGATGGTATGACGAATCGGTGGACTGACACATGGGTTAGCCCTCTGCCAGTGCCCCTCCCGACCGAATTGCTGCGCGGGATTGACTACTTGCAGTGGGAACTGGAGGAACAAAAGCTCTGTTATCTGTCAGGAGAGTGGCAAATAGGTGGCTGGTGGTACTTCTATCTATTCGCAATCCTCATCAAGATGCCAATTGGCTTCTTGGCATTGATAGTATTGGGGAGCGTGGAGCTCCTGCTGGGGTTTCAAGATCGGTCAATGCGACGCAAAGATGACTGGATATTGGCAATTATCGCAGTCGCATTCATAAGCATGTTTTGCCTATCGACGGGGTTTACACACGATGTTCGGTACGTTGTCCCTGCGTTTGGTTTCCTATTCATCCTTGCATCTAGGATTGGTCTGCTGCTTCAGTCGCGGCTAGTGAAGACGATAGTGGGGGTATCGTTTGCAAGCGTCCTGATGTCTCACATCATCGGGCCGGGATTCGCCCACACACATTTCAATTATTTGGGTGGTGGCCCTCACGAGGGATGGCGGCAACTTAGCTTCGCAAACAGCGACTGGGGGCAGAGTACGTACAGGCTTGCCGACTGGGCAGAGAGAAATCCGGATAAACGTCCGCTGACAATAATATTCCGGTCAAACCTTGGTGATCCGGGCAGACTGGTTGAGTCACTTTCCCGTGTCTACTGCCGCTCGGCCGTGAATGGCAAGAAAATCAGCCTCAGACACCGTCCGGGTTGGTATTTGGTGTCGACATTTCAGATGACCTTGCCGGAAAATCGGTGGCTTCACTCGGCGCAAGAATATCCATTCGGCGCCGGAGATGCCAAGCTACTTTTTGTCGCGAATTAGGACGCAGAGTAGTTTGCAGGCCTAGCCCCGTACTGCTGTTCGATGGAGAGGATGTCCGTTGAATACTTGAAAAGGGTGACGGTTTCACCTGCGGAAGATAGCCTTCCGTGGGTACCAAGCCTTCAGTTTCCTGACAGGAGAAGCCGTCATGTATCCACAAGTTTCCACGAAGACCACCAAGGCTCGAAAAGTTGGCCGAGAGTCCGCGTCTCAGGTCAGTTCGAAAACTTCGAAGTGGCCTGATGACACGCCAGATGCCTCACCCCTGTGGTCGACGAAGTGGGGCATTTGCCCGCCGGATGGAGTCATTGGGAGCTGAAACGTTTTGATCTGTACAACGTCAATCCGCCACTGGTTCGCTGCGTAGGCACGCTACCCGTGTACCTGCTAGGCGAGCAGATTGACCTGCCCGGGTATCCAGACGGCCCCGCTCGTCGCGCGGAGTTTGATATCGGACGTCGCTGGATTCGCGAGCAGCCTGATCGTTTTCAATGGTCGTTCACGATTGCTCGCTGGGCCTGTATTCCGTTTTCTTTGCTGGGAGCGTGGGTTTGTTACCGATGGGCCACGGACTTGTATGGGGCAGCCGCGGGATTGACCGCCCTGCTGCTGTGGTGTTTCAGCCCGACCGTGTTGGGACATGCGTCGCTGCTTACGCCCGATGCCCCTGCCGCATCAATGGGGGCAGCCGCTTGTTATGCCTTCTGGCGTTGGCTACGCGAGCCATCAATCAAGTGGACACTGTGGGCCGGAATTCTGCTGGGGCTGACGCAACTGTGTAAACTGACGTGGATGTTTCTGTATGGGCTTTGGCCCTGCGTGTGGTTGCTAAATGTTGTGTGGAAACGGTTCACGAAAGGTGATCCAGACAATGGGCCCGTCGTCCGGCGAGAATGTGGTCAACTTGTGTTGATGCTGTTTGTCAGCTTGTGGGTACTGAACAACGGCTATCTGTTTGAAGACTCCGGCCAGCCGTTGGGCAGTTTCCGATTCTTTAGCCAAGCTCTGGGTGGACCTTCTGCCCAGCCGGGCAACACGGAAGGCAGCAATCGGTTCGTCGGCACGATGTTGGAACATCTTCCGATGCCTGTGCCGCGAAATTACATCCAAGGCATTGACCGTGT
>JBDNHJ010000008.1:0-68009 GCA_041688835.1 Fuerstiella sp. | reverse complement strand
CCAAAACCGGCCAAACCCGCGCACCGGGTCCACCGAAAAACACGACGAAAAAACCAGCAAATTAGACCACTTTCCACCAAAACCCTGGCCGGTTTTGACCCGCAAACAAGTGGCCGGTTTTAACCCGCGCACTGACAGTTGTCGTCAGAATCATCACTGCCGGATCTGCTGTAGAAGCTGAAACTGACCCTTTGAGATCCCGATTGATGGTTGTTGATATTGATGCGTGTATATTCGTTCGTGTCGTCGTCCTCGCTGCCGCTGCTCTCGTCCAGATTCGCAGTCACTGTCGTCGAGTAATTTCCGCCCGCCTGTCCGGAAATGGCGAATCCCACGGAGAGGCCAATTTCTGCATCAGCCATCTGGGTGAGATCCGGCAGACCAAATGTGGTCATCGGCACCGTAAACGTGGCGGTAAATCCCGCAGCAATCGAACCCGATGCGTATGCCTTCCAGGTTGAGTTGGCCGACAGTGTCATGCCACCTAGATCATCGGGAACGTCAGTGGGGTCTGCCGAGGAGCCCCCACTGTCCTGCCAAGTAAAGCCGGCGGACCAAACAGTGGATGATGTGAGCTCAATCATCTGCGTGCCGTCAGGAAGCGTCACCAGCGCCTGGGTATTGGTGACGGTCATTCCAGCGGTTGTCTTGATCCCTTTGCCCTCTGCGGTGCCGCCCGTCGATGCTGTTTCAACATTCGCTTCGCCAGACTCAGATTCGTCTAGCGGGGCGTCGCTCGTTGATCCATTATCAGACCCAGCATCCGCGGGAGCTTGACCCTCTTCGCCGGAGCGGTCTTCGCTTTCTTGATCGTTTGTCTGGTTGACGGACGTTCGAGACGCAACGAGCCAATCATCCGGGATCTCGAATTCATCTTCCTCTTCAACGTCAGTGAAACTTCCAGTACCAAAGGTTTGCGTTTCTAAGATTGACCATGTCGTGACGACCGTTGTGCCGTTAATGATTGTGATCGACAGCGTCTCGCTGCCAATCCGACGAGATGTCCCTTCTTCGCCATCTTCCGTTGTCGCTACTTCGCTTTGATCGAAACGGTTCGTTACAGATTGATGGATTTCCCAGTCGTCGGCACCGTTGTAGATTTGCTTCAGAGAGAGCTCTCGTTGGAGATCCGAAGTCGGCGAAGACGATTCTCCCGTTTCGGCATTCGTAACCGGGTCGCCAGTGACAGTTGATTCTGTAGTCGTCGTATTTTCGACAGATTCGGTCCCGTCGGGCTGAACGAGAAACAGATTCTCTCCGAATACCTGCACCGGTAGCGTCAGCTCTTCTAGGGAATCCGCCACCTCTGTTGGAAACTGGAAGGGTGTGCCGTCCGCCGAGGTATCGGTGCTGCCCCCGAAGACATCGTCCAGCAGACTGGTTATTCCTTCATCGTCAGAAGCGTTGTCGTCAGCTGTGCCGTTCGCATTCTCGGCGGCGGGACTACTGTCATCCGTATTGGGTTCGGATAGATCGTCCACTCCCGATCCATCGGTATCGTTGTCGCCTCCGTACCCGTCATCGGACTGACTGGACGCAGAATCGTACGCCTGATCCTCGGCGGATTCGACGTACGACTCGTATTGGTCGTCATACACAGAGAGCTCATCGCCGATCGGGCTGTTCATCGCGGCGGCGTAATAGTCCGACGTGTCGTACATGTCAGCGTAGGAACTAAGTTCGCCCATATCCGGCGAAGGCATCGTATCCGTCGTGTACTGATCGTATTCGTAATCATCACTGCCGGTCGCGGTCAGCAGTACACGAGCCTCACAGACTTCCGCCGGATACATGATGAAACACCCCGTTCTGCGGAACCGACGGGACTTGAGTCTGCCCCAATCCACTGCGAGAAACGTTGTTTAGCCAATCCTTGAAGTGAAATGTCGGTATTGATCATCCCTCAGGCGAATAGTCCTACTGTCTGGCAACTCTTGGTCGCTGGATCATCCTAGCGTTGCACTCTGGCGTGTCAAGTTGCCATTACAGGCAGGCCGTGTACCTGTGGTGACAGCTGCTAGGCTCGCCATTCACCACTGGGCATGCTGGCTGGAGACTCAGCGGACGGAAGAATTGAACGAATCAACGAGAACGAAGTAAAGCTGCTATGCGGGAATTATGAACTTACCATGCGCACACCAAATCCGTAAGACGCACCCAGGCCACGCCGCGCAAACGGCGCTGACAAGACGTCTGGGTGATCGGTCGGTATACTGGGCGGTTGGTCTGCACGTCACTCTCACCACTGGAACCTCCCGCCATGCGAAATCTGATCGCCTACCCCGCCTTATTGCTCGCACTCTGCCCTGCTGTGCATTGCTGTGCTCAGGAAATCAACGCCGCGAATTACGACCAGCTGGTGCCCGCTGGTAAAGAAGTCGATGCCATCTATGGCGACTTCGCGATCCACAACACGGGCGCTCGAGCTGTCATTGCGGCCGCGCGAGCGAATCGAAATGCCAACATGACGGTGAAGACGATCGGCGGTTGCCTGATCGACTTCGCGGTTGCGGGCCACGAAAGTGACCAGCTGAGTGCGTTCTATCCCGGACGACGCAAGTTTCCGTTTTCTGAAGCAACCACGGATGGACGAACAGTCACAGTCACGTCACCCGGATCGGACACGCGGCCGAAATGTGTGGTGAAGTATGAATTCCCCACGGACCAGCCGGTGATTCACATTACCTCCACATGGACCAACACCACTGCCAGCGACTGGACGTTGACTCTGGAAGACGACATCCGCATTGACAGCGTGCATGAAGACATCGTGAAGTCGCCCAACGGAACTCACGACCTGTACACGGTGGCCGACATCCACTGGCAACAGGCCTACGGTGTTCGCGCCGACGGTTATCAAATCCGGTCCAACAGTTCTTCGCGAGAACTCGTGTTACGGTACGAAGCCGTGGACGGCGAAGCAACGATCGTGAAGCCTTCAGAGTCATTCACGTTGACTCGCCAAGTGATCGTGGCTCGATTTCTGCCGCACGTGAAAGCCATTGCTGATCAGGAAACCGGAACGGAAACGCCGGTTGTGAAGTTGCAGATCAACGATTCTCTGGGAACTCCGATTGCCGACGCCAGAATCTCGGTCAGC
Organism: Fuerstiella sp.; assembly: GCA_041688835.1. Classification (GTDB taxonomy): domain Bacteria; phylum Planctomycetota; class Planctomycetia; order Planctomycetales; family Planctomycetaceae; genus Fuerstiella. The sequence continues at coordinate 64,909 of JBDNHJ010000008.1, read as the reverse complement.
ACTGAGACCGACGATCGAGGCACCGTAGTGACGGAAGCCGACGGAACAGCGTGGCTGGGGCTGCCGGAAGGCGCGTACACGATCAACGGCACGGTCGCTGGCATCCCCCTGTTTGCGCCCGATACATTGCGGGTGCAAATTGCTGCCGGCCCCAGTGAACTCGCATTCACCAGCGATTACGCGGCCGGAATTGTGGAAGCCTCAATCACAGACGACACCGGGCAGCGAATCCCGGCGAAGGTGGAATTCGACGGGATCGGAGAAACACCGTCTCCCAACTGGGGGCCAAATTCGGGCGAACACTTTATTCAGAACGTGGCCTACACGGCCAATGGCTCGTTCATAAAACCACTGGCGGCTGGGGAATACGACGTCACAGTCAGCCACGGTAGTGAACACGACGTGGTCTTCACCAAGCTAAACGTAGAAGCCGGCAAGACGGTCAATTTGAATGCCGTGCTGAAACACACTGTGCAAACGCCGGGCTGGATCAGCGCGGACTTTCATAGCCACAGTTCACCATCGGGCGATAACACGGGCAGCCAAAAAGGTCGTGTGCTGAATCTGGCTGCGGAACACATCGAGTTTGCGCCCTGCACCGAACACAATCGCGTCAGCACCTACGCACATCATATCGCAGAACTGAAGCTAGAACCGTTTCTGGCAACTGTCACAGGCATCGAACTGACCGGCAGTCCTCTACCACTAAATCACCAAAACGCTTTCCCGATGCGACACACACCGAGAACACAGGACGGCGGCGGGCCTCAAACAGACGGCAGTCCAGAAAGTCAGATCGAACGCCTGACGTTGTGGGATGATCGCAGCGAAAAACTTGTCCAGCAAAATCACCCCGACATGGGTTGGTTGTTCTACGATAAAAACGGCGATGGCCAGCCGGATGGTGGCTACTCGCGATCCTTCCCGCTGATCGACGTGATGGAGATCCACCCGATTGACTGCGTTCTACAGATTAGTGAATTCGACGTAAGAGATGGCAAGCCCTTCAACAATCAACGCATGCTGAACTGGCTGCAATTATTAAACCAAGGCTTCCGCATCTATGGAGTCGTGAACACAGACGCGCACTACAACTGGCATGGAAGTGGATGGCTGCGAAACTGGATTCAGTCGTCGACCGACGATCCGTCAAAGATCGACGCCATGGAAATGGTTCACGCTTCGGAACAGGGACGACTGATCATGTCGAACGGCCCGTACATCGAAGCCACGTTCACTGGAGACAAAGGTCAACAGGCGGTCAGCGGTCAAGAACTCAACGCCACAGCGGGCAGCGTGACGGTGGATATCAAAGTGCAGTGCCCCAACTGGTTCGACATCGATACGGTCTTTCTGCTGATCAACGGCAAGACACCGGATGAGTACCGTTGGACTCGCACGGAACACCCTGAGATGTTCTCCAACGACACGGTGAAGTTTGATCGAAAGCAAACCGTCACACTGACGGAAGACAGTCACATTGTGGTTGTCGCCGGGCACCGGACAGAAATTCTAGGCGACGTCGCGGGACCGCAAGGGTCTCAACACCCCGCTGCGTTGACGAATCCGGTGTTTGCGGATGTTGATGGGACGGGATTCGTGCCGAACAAAGATACGTTGGGCCATCCATTGCCGGTGAAATTTAAGGCTCCAGAACAAGAAAACTAAGCGAATTCGGCCCGGTTGAGCCCCCACTGGCGCAGAAACGCCAGCAAATGCTGCATTTCGACGCATCTGGTTGCCAGTCGGGGAAAGCTGAAAAAACGAAGCTCGCTGGCCTTCGGAATCAGGTTTGCAGCATTACAATCTGATCCTTGCTTGGCCGGGCGTTGGTAGACCCAACGTCCGGTTTCTTTTTGCAGGGTACTATTTTGAACGGCGATTGCAGAACCCTGCGTCGCATTGAATGTGAGAGAATACTGTGCCGGCGACATCTGTGATTGGGCTCCAGTGGGGCGACGAGGCGAAGGGAAAAATCGTCGACTTACTGACGGAAAAACACGAAATTGTGGTCCGTTATCAAGGCGGCAACAACGCCGGACACACGGTCAAGTTCGACGGCAAGACTTATAAACTCAGCCTGCTGCCAACCGGCCTGTTGCACAGCCATGTGAAGTCGGTCATCGCTCCGGGCGTTGTCGTCAACCCGCACGCTCTGCTGAAAGAACTGGACGACCTGATCGCCGGCGGCGAAGACTGCTTGAGTCGGCTGATGGTCAGCGATCGCGCGCACGTGATTTGTCCGTGGCACCTGCTAGAAGAAGCAGCCTTCGAAACCGCGCGCGGTGGTGAGGCCATCGGTACAACGATGCGCGGCATTGGAACTTGCTACCGCGAAAAAATGGGCCGCACTCACGCCATTCGCATCGGCGACCTGATCCTCAAAGATGCGTTCGCGGCCAAGGTGCGCGAAATCGTGCCCTTCAAACAAAAAGTGCTGAATGCGTTGAATCCCGACGGCGAACAAATGAACGCGGATCAAATCATCGAAGAATATTCCGCGTGTGCGGAACGAATTCGGCCGATGGTCGCGGACACCACAGCCTATCTACTGGATGCACTCGAAGCCGACAAGCACATCCTATTCGAAGGCGCTCAAGGGTGCCTGCTGGACGTCGACCATGGCACGTTTCCGTACGTCACATCGTCCAACAGTTCGGGATGCGGCATCCACAGCGGCAGCGGCGTGCCGGGTCGCTTCATCAAGAACATGATCGGTGTGGCCAAGGCCTACACAACGCGCGTTGGCGGCGGCCCGTTTCCAACAGAACTCGACAACGAAATCGGCGAAAAGATCCGCATCGCTGGTAACGAATTCGGCACCGTCACCGGTCGTCCGCGTCGGTGTGGCTGGCTGGACACCGTGGCCACGCGGTACAGCGCCCGAATCAGTGGAGTCGACAGTATTGTGATTGCACTATTGGATGTTTTGACTGGCTTTGATGAGCTGCAGATCTGTGAAGCCTACGACATCAACGGTACAATCACGCGCGACATGCCGTCTCGATGTGAAGATCTGGCCATCGCCAAACCCGTCCTGCGCAAGATCGCGGGATGGTCTGAAGACATCACGGGCGTGAAGAACTTCGCAGACCTGCCCGTGGCGGCTCAGGAATATGTCACAGCCGCTGGTGAACTGATCGGCCGCAAAGTGTCGATCGTATCGGTGGGCCCCGACCGCGCGCAAACCATCCACGTCGATTAGAGCGAGCCTGTGAAAGCGACGGGCCAAAACGTTCTCACTGCTGTCGCTGACACAAGCACAGATTGCAATTTGTTCTTGTTTCACGGTGGAGAAAGCGACCGACAGCCTCGAACACATCGACGCGGCTCGCTATAGTCCGCAGCCGACGTGAGTGAATGTCGCCAGATACGATCAGCGCTTCACAATTAGCGTGGAAATCCACGTTCACAGCAACTGTACTCCGTGATCACCAATCATCACCGTCAACGACCGGTCATCGAATGAAAATCCACGAATACCAGGCCAAGACACTGCTCAAAGCGGCTGGCGTACCAGTGCCCGAAGGCATTGTGGCGAAGACTCCAGAAGAAGTCGCCGCAGCATTCGAAACTCTCGGCGGCGACTTGGCCGTCGTGAAGTCTCAAATCCATGCGGGTGGTCGAGGCAAAGGGCGCTTCAAAGAACATCCAGACCAAGCCGGCGTTGTGCTGGTCCGCTCGGCGGCTGAAGCCAAAGAGAATGCCTCACGAATGCTGGGCAGCACGCTGGTCACCATCCAAACCGGCGACGAGGGCAAACAGGTCAACACGCTGTTTGTCGAACAGGGACTCAAGATCGCTCGCGAACTGTATCTGGGCATCGTGGTGGACCGCGAAGTCGGCGGCCCCGTGCTGATCATGTCGTCAGAAGGCGGCATGGAAATCGAAGAAGTCGCTCACAGCAGCCCCGAAAAAATCCTCGCCGAACCGTTCGATTTAAGTGCCGGATTGTTTCCGTATCAGGCTCGCAAACTGGCTTATGCCTTGGGGTTCGACACAACAGCCGTGCGAAGTGCGGAAAAATTTCTGCCCAGGCTGTGCAAGTTCTTTGTCGACAACGACTGCAGCATGACGGAAATCAATCCGCTGGTGCTGACAGAAGACAGCCAACTGCTGGCGCTCGACGCCAAAGTCAGCTTCGACGAAAATGCGTTGTTCCGGCACAAAAACTTGGTGGAACTGCGAGACCTGTCGGAAGAAGACGCATCGGAAGTGCGTGCCGCCGATGCAGGCCTCAGCTACGTCAATCTGGATGGCACCATTGGCTGCTTGGTCAACGGTGCGGGGTTGGCCATGAGCACCATGGATATCATCAAACTGCATGGAGCCGAACCGGCCAACTTTTTGGACGTTGGGGGTGGAGCCGATGTTGATCAGGTGTCTGAAGCGTTCCGGATCATTCTGTCCGACGACAACGTCAAGGCTGTCCTGGTGAACATTTTCGGCGGCATCATGCAGTGCGACATCATTGTCGAAGCACTGCTGGAAGCGTACGAAAAAGTAGGCATCACCGTGCCACTGGTCGTCCGCTTGGAAGGCACGAATGTTGAGAAAGCTCGCAAGATGCTCGAAGACTGCGACCGCGACATCATCACGGCCACAGACCTGACCGACGCCGCTCAAAAGGTGGTGGCCTCGCTGTCGGCGTAGGGCATTCGGAATGCGGCAGATCGTCTTAACAGGCATCTGCCTCCCCTTATTCGATTTCAAATCTCAAATTTCAAATCTCAAATCTGAAATCTCACAGACATGAGCATTCTTGTCAGCAAAGACACCAAAGTTATCTGTCAGGGCATCACCGGAAAGTCCGGCCTGTTCCACAGCCAGAAGTGCCGCGAATACGCTCAGGAATGCCAACCGGGCGTGAACGTGTTCGTTGGAGGAGTCACGCCTGGCAAGGGCGATACGGAAGTCGACGGTTTCCCTGTTTTCAATTCCGTGGCCCAAGCCATCGAAAAAACGGGAGCCAATACTTCCATGGTCTTTGTCCCGCCGCCCTTCTGTGCGGACGCGATTCTGGAAGCCGCTGACGCGGGAATCGAATTGATCATCGCTATCACAGAAGGCATTCCTGTGATGGACATGATCAAAGTCCGGAACGCCATGCGAGGCTCCAAGAGTCGCTTGATCGGCCCCAACTGCCCCGGCGTGATCACACCCGGCGTGGCCAAGATCGGCATCATGCCGGGCTACATTCACACGCCCGGCACGATTGGCATCATCAGTAAAAGCGGCACGCTGACTTACGAAGCGGCATGGCAACTGGGACGCGTGGGACTTGGCCAAAGCACAGCTGTGGGTATCGGTGGCGATCCGATTGCCGGCACGGATTACATCGACCTGCTGGAAATGTTCCAAAACGACCCCGGCACCGAAGGCATTTTGGTGATCGGAGAAATCGGCGGCAACGCAGAATTGGAAGCCGCCGATTACATCAAGTCAAATGTCACCAAACCTGTGGCTGGCTTCATCGCAGGCCAAACGGCTCCTCCAGGCAAACGCATGGGCCACGCCGGTGCGATCATTTCTGGCGGTGGCGGAACAGCGGCCGAAAAGATGGCTGGCCTGCGAGCCGTCGGTGTTGTCGTTTCCGACAGCCCGGCCGGTATGGGCGACGCCATGAAGCAGGCGATGGGCAAGTAGCCCGCCTAGGCAACAAGAATCTCGCTTGCTGCCACACACGTCAATTCGCACGCGCAGGATGCCTCAACGCCGGTCGTTCGCATGAACGCCCAAGATTCTTTTGCTCCATTCACTCACTGCGGATACAATCATAGAACGCATCGTCATGATACGAAAGTGAATTTGCGGAGCATCACATGAGCACAATCGCCCGAATTTCCACAGCCGAATTCGAACGCATGATCGAGGGTCGTGTTTTTGATGAAGAAGTGATTCAACCACGACGTATTGAGCTGATTTACGGGGAATTGCGAGAACTCATGGTGCCTCCCAACCCACCGCACGAAGGGACTGTCGACTGGCTGAATCGCTGGAGCATCCTAAACACGGATGGTGACAAGGTCGCTGTCCGGGTGCAAAACACACTGGGAATTCCAGCCCTAGACAGCATGCCTGTCCCCGACTTGGCATGGATGCGAGCGAACAAAAACTACCGGCGGCATCGCCCTTTGCCGGAAGACGTACTGCTGATCATCGAAGTATCAGACACAAGCTTGTCGTATGACCTGAAGAGGAAGGCCGAGCTGTACGCAGAGGCCGGACTAACGGACTATTGGGTCGTGGATGTGAATGCTCTTGTGGTTCACGTTCATCGCGATCCGGTCGGCAACCAGTATCAGTCTATCGAAATCCTAAGCATCGGCCAAGAGATCCGTCCACTGGCCGATGATTCGACCCTGCTTCATCTATCCGATCTCTTCGTTCAGTAATCAAGCGGAATTATGCCGCCGAAATCAGAAGACGTTTCTCCCGGTATCCGTGAACGAACGGTCATCTTTCCCGGTGGCCGCATTGAAGAAGTTCCGGACGATTGGGAATTGCTGCCGCCGGGCGATGCGGGCCTGACACGACGCGTGAAAGCTGCCGGACCATCATGGACCGTCAAGGAGAAAAAGGGCAGACGCACTTTTTCTCAAGGTGTCTACGCTGCAGCCGCCACAATTGCGAAGATCAAAGCGGATCTCGACGCCGAACGCTCCACAGAAACCTACGCCAGGCGTAAAGTGGCTGATGCCAATCGGCGGGACAAGAAGCAGGACGAATACGTCGATACGTTTCGAGACGCCGTGTTGCACTTCCTGAAGTTCGCCCCCCGCTACCACGATCTCGCCGACAAACTGGCAACCGCGGTGACTCAGCATGCCACACCGGTCGGCAGTGGAACCGTCGCCAGAACTCAGCGAATCCCCGTCGAACAACGAGCCGAATCCGCCGTCATCGCGTGGATGCGGCACCAAACCACGGCCTACGACAACATGGCCATTCCGCGTGTCAAAGGCAAACGCCGAGAAGTCCGGCGCATGCTGGCCGAAGAATCACGCAAACGTCTGACGGCTTACCGACAGGGAAGCGACACACCGTCAGGCTGCCCGCTGCAACAGGCACTCACGCAGGACTGACGCCATCCGCCGACACCCCCTCCACCACCGATTTCACATCGGTGGAGAGACGTTTTTGCATTACCAGCTCAGCTGAGACAAGTTTCGTGTGTGTGTGTGTCGGAGGATTTGTCATTAGTTATTTGCCATTCGTCATTTTTCATTTGAAGGACATGCAAGATGACAAATCTGTCGCTGCCTATCCTAACTCACTCAAGCTTCCAGAAAACGGACGGAACTTAAGGCTCTTGGCAAAGCCGGCGGCTAGCGCCGTGCCGCTCACAAATCCCGACGAAATCGACAGCTTGGTGAACTCGGTGGCGAATCGCTGAATTCGCCAACCGACTACAACTCGTCCGGCGCACATGTCCAGCTGCCCAGAGCCAATTCGTAGCTGCAGATTTCGTCAGCGGTGAAGTAGATCGCGATTTCGCGATTGGCGGATTCGACGCTGTCGCTGCCGTGAATCATGTTCATCTGACGACTGCTGCCGTAGTCGCCGCGAATGGTTCCTGGAGCCGCTTCGCGACCGTTGGTGGCACCGATCAACGTTCGCATCACGGACACAGCTTCCGGGCCTTCCACGATCATCGCCACGACGGGCGCGGAAACGATAAAGCCTTCGAGATCCGGGTAGAATGGCTTTTCAACATGTTCAGCATAGTGCTGCTTGCTGAGTTCCGGAGTGACCTGCAACATCTTCATCGCGATCAGATTCAGGCCCTTGTTCTCAATCCGAGTCACAATCGTACCGACCAGCTTGCGCTGCACACCGTCAGGTTTAACAAGAATAAGAGTTCGTTCTGATGCCATGGAAAGCTTGGTCTATTGAAAGGGAAACGAATTAAAGTCGTGAAGATGTTGTGAGGGCGATGATTCGATCTCAGCCTGCAGCCGCAGGTCTTAAACCATTGCGCCACGCATCATGTCGACGAATTCGCGAAACAAGTAGTGACTGTCATGCGGGCCAGCAGCGGCTTCCGGATGATACTGCACGCCAAACGCGGGATGGATTTTGTGGCGAATGCCTTCCACCGTGTTGTCATTCAGGCTGATATGAGTCACCTCAACATCGTCCGGCAGCGTGTTTGCATCGAGAGCGAAACCGTGGTTTTGTGAAGTGACTTCCACTTTGCCGGTCGCTTTATTCAGAACAGGCTGGTTAGCCCCACGATGACCAAAACGCAGTTTGTAAGTCTTGCCGCCACAGGCCAGACCTAACAACTGCAGCCCCAAACAAATTCCGAAGATCGGCTTCTGGCCCAACAATTCGCGAATGGTGCTGATCGCATAGTCCAAAGGTTCCGGGTCGCCGGGCCCATTCGACAGGAAGACCCCGTCAGGTTTCAACGCCAAAATTTCTGCGGTCGTTGCCTTGCCCGACACAATCGTGACCTTGCAGCCGGTGTCTCGCAAATAGCGAGGAATATTCCACTTCATGCCATAGTCGATTGCCACGATATGCAGATCGAGACTCTCACCCGCTTTGGCACCGAACTCCACTGGTCGGCCAAGGTCTGACAGAGGCGAATCCCACACCGATGTTTCCGTGGGCATGACAGCCGACACCAGATCCGCACCCACCAGACTGGGGCCGTCTTTGGCTTTTTGAACCAGCGATGCGTCGTCCAGATCGGTGGTGGAAAGAATCCCCGGCATCGCACCATCCTTGCGAATCTGCCGCACCAAGGATCGAGTATCAATGCCCTGCAATCCGATGATGTTGTGGCGTTTGAGATAGCTGTTCAGAGACTCCGTCGAACGGTAATTGCTGGGCTCTTCGCACAGTTCTTTGATGATAAAACCACGCAGAAACAGACTTCTGCTTTCCACGTCGTCGGCGTTGACGCCGTAGTTTCCGATCAGAGGGTACGTCATCGTGACGATTTGACCGTTGTACGACGGATCGGTCAGGATCTCCTGATAACCGGTCATGCTAGTATTAAATACGACTTCGCCGTGAATCTCGCCTTCGGCACCAAAACTACGGCCCACGAACACAGAGCCATTCGCCAAAGCCAGTTTTGCAGGTCGACCTGTCATGTTTGCGGTTCTCTTTCGATATCGGCGCGCAGGAATTCCGCAGTTGATGGCTACGGATTTTGAGGTTTCTACCATGGCAATGGCGTCCAACAAAGCAGTTCCACCGCCTAGGCCTGAGTTTCGCAGAATTAGTCGGGCGTTGCTTGAACAGGACCGTTCGATTCGAGGCGCGAGGAGAATGGCTCAAAATCGTTTAACCGCGTCCCAGAGGAGAGTTCCGGACGCCCGGCGTTCCATTCTGAAGAGACTTCCCCCCGGAATTTTCCGCCGGGTAGCGCGCTGGTGTGGGTGTCGGCGGCGACGCGCGACCCGCCAGAGACTGCCAACCAAGCCGACCTCCCCTTGCAAATCACTCGCAGCAGCCTCTTCTGGGACGCGGTTAAACAAAAATAGGACATCCCCCCCAAACGCAAAAACTGGTGATGTTCAGCCGCGAACGACGTTCGACACCTACAAATTCACTCACCACGAAGCTACCCTGCCCACCATGACATTCGCAAATCTATCAGGCAAACGCATCGTCGTCACCGGTTCGTCCAGCGGGATTGGCCGCGCCATCGCACTGGAATGTGCCGCAGCCGGAGCCGACGTAGTGCTCAGCTACCGCAGTTCGAAAGATCGAGCGGCCGCTGTCGCCCAAGAAGTCCAAAAACTGGGGCAAGCCACCACCGTGATCCAAGTCGATATCGCCGACGCAACATCTCGCGCGGCCTTCGCACAGCAGTGCGTCGAAACGGGCGTCGTGGACGCCATCGTGAACAACGCGGGAGCCGACCTGCTGACCGGCGCTATGAAGAACGCGGACTTCGCGACAAAGCTGCAGACTCTGCTGGACGTCGACGTCACGGGCACCATCGAATTATCACGAACCTTCGGACAACATTTCACCGCTCAAGGACACGGCAGCATCATCAACATCGGCTGGGACCAGTCCGATCGAGGCATGGAAGGCAACAGCGGCGAATTGTTCGCCACCGCCAAAAACGCGGTGATGGGTTTCACGCGTTCACTGTCCGTCAGCCTGGCTCCCACCGTGCGAGTCAACTGCATCGCGCCGGGCTGGATCAAAACCGCTTGGGGTGCAGAAACCAGCGACTACTGGCAACAGCGAGTCATGGACGAAACACCACTCAAACGCTGGGGCCTGCCCGAAGACATCGCCAACATGGCCCGATTTCTGCTCAGCGACGAAGCAGCCTACATCACCGGCCAAGTGATCAACGTGAATGGCGGAGCCGTACGGTGACGCTTTGACATACGTAGTAGGAGATGCGATCGCGTGCCTGTTCCTCCGCCCGTCCCCCGCCGATTTCACATCGGTGGAGACACGTTTTGCACTACGCGAATCCCCCTGCTAGGAAGTGTCGTGCAAACACGTTTTCCCACCGAAATCAATTCGGTGGAGAATCAACATCCTGTCGGGATGGACTTCCGCCGATACGCGGAGCTGCGAATTCCTCCCCGGCAGGGAGGAACTACCGCTGGCCGTTTTCTGCTTCGTCGAGCAGATCCAGCAGATGTACGATCTGGCTTTGAACTACTGGAGTTGCCCGCACAACCAGAATTTGCCCCACCTGCTGAATGGCCCCGCCTTCACCATCCTTGAAAACCCACTTCGCTGGCGGGGTTGCCATGTAAATGATGAAGGTGGCCAGACAAGGTCGCATGGAAAACTGGAGCGGCTCATCAGGCGACTCGCTAACGGCCGCCTGTTTTTTCTCTGCAGCCGGTGGCTGCGAGGGCACCGAAAAGAAGCCCACACCGCCCCGCCCTTGCGGCATCATTCTGTGCGACGTCTTTCCTTGCGGGACTGATCCGTTAAACAACACCGGGAAGTCTCCGTAGTCCAAGTCAGCCAGTTCACCAACGTTGTACATGCGAGTCACCAAGTTCTCTTCACTCTCGGCCTTAGCGCGAGTCGTGATCCTTATGACCTGGTTTTCAATGATATAGGTCAGCTGCGGATCGGTCGTCTGCTCGAAAATCAGACTCAGCGCATTTCGCAGCGTCATGCCTTGGAAGAGAATATCTCTGACAACCACGTCTTCTAGGCTCGTGATTTCCTCCAGGTCAAGCTCGGCCACGTCTGGATAGAACGTCATCCGAAAATCGCCACCATCCGGACCAGCGCCCGTTCCAAATTCTGTCGTGTCGTAAGCCGCAATCGCATCCAGAAGCTCAGGCAGCGGATTCTCACCCGGAAAGTCCAATGCCGGAACGGGCTTCGACAACATTTCGTGCAACCATCGGTGCTCCGGCCTTGCATCAAACGCGATGTCTTCAAACCGTGGAACTCGCTTAGAACGGGCGACCGCCGAAGAAGATCGCTGCTCAGCTTGTGGTTTTGCAGTTGCCCTGCTGTCGGCTCGCTTCTTGCGGCCCTTGTCACGCGGCCCAGCAGCGTGAACATTCCCCCACGCAACAACAGCACACAGAATCACGGTCAGCGGCAACTTATAGTTCGACATAACAGACTCCGACAAAAGATAGGATTCGGATGGCAGCACAAGCGATTGCTCTACGTATGTCGTTGGAGACTACGAAATCCCGCAAGAAAATCCCAGAAACCTTTGCCCTCAAGCTCTCTTTCGCGAGGTTGATTGCGGGGACTGCGGAACCGTTGATACCACTAGGTGACAAATGACCGTCGTTCTTCTTCGCGGCTGGCCTGCCACACCACAAAGGATTCCAGATGACATTACGTCTCACTTTTGCCCTAGCGCTGATTGCGAATTCTGCGATCGCCCAAGAATTGCCAAACGCCGCCCCTGCCGCCAAATTGTCTCTATTTTTCGATCGGCCAGCCGAAGCATCAACCGCTGGTCCGGTGGTTGAGTTGCTGACCATGGATGCCGATGGGACAAACGTACGCAGCGTCGCTTCCATTGCACAGTATCCCGTTATCAATTTACCGGAAGTCTCTCCGGATGGAGAATGGGTCGCGGTGGATGGGTGGAAAGACGGACAGCGCAGTACCGATGCTCACGTGCTACTGATTCACCTGAAGACGGGTATCGTTGCGGATTTTGGAATGGGGGCAATGCCGACGTGGTCTCCGGACGGACAGTGGCTGGCTTGGTCCCGCTATCGACAGGCAGACAACAAGGGGGGAGTATTCATCGGCAGCGTGAATCAACAATTGGAAAAGCAAATTCACGAAGGCGGCTGGGCCATCACTTGGTCTCCGGTGGGCCACCACATCGCCTACGTCAAACAGGGCGATCTAATTATTCTGGACGTGATCAGCGGGGTCGGACATGCGGTCTTTGGTGAAGGACAGTCGCCGTACCGATATATCATGCACAATCCAAAATGGTCTCCGGATGGTCAACGCATCTGTTTCATCGGGCACCGCCACGATGGCACGTCTGAGTTCGCGACCGTTTCTGCAGACAACGACAGCGATGATGCCGATCTGCAGGTGTGCTGCAGCGCACAGAACTTCAACCCCGATATCGGCAGGTCCAAGGATGGTCGCAAAATCACGTTTCCAGGCAAGGCTTCTGCCGGGAAACGCGGACAGCTGTGGTTTTACGAATTCGAAACCAAAGGCGAACCACAGCTGCTCGAAGGACAACCCGCAGACCGTTCGAACTCCGGCCACGATTGGTCTCCCGACGGCAAAACGCTCTACTTTTTGAGCGTGAAGTAGGGTACGAAAACGCGTTCGCGGAAATGCTGAAGAATTGGTACAGGAAACGAACAGCGACACCACGCGAGACCCGCACGTAAGTACCCGATTCTCGTCAGGATTTACCAACGGGACTTGCCAAGCTTCTCAGCCAACTGTCGGATCACACCCAGCAAAAAACGGTTCAGATTGACGGCAGATTCGTCAACCTTCTGTTGCCACACCACCAGCTCAGGGTCCGGTTTGAAGCGCTGACTCAAGTTACTCAGCACGCTCAACTTCTTCAGCGCAGCTGGCTCAAACACATAGCCCGCGACCTTTTCCGTCAGCTCTTCGCCGCAGTCACCCACAATACTGCGAATCGACAGGAAACGGGCTGCGGGTTTGTCGGCGGCTTCACTCTGGCTCTTGCCTTGGCACGCTTGAGCCACAGCCAAACTGGTTGTATCCACCGCACAGGCCGACGCGGAATCAGCCAGCGAATTGCAGTCCGCTGGTCGTCGAGGATGCTGATCGGCTACAACATGCTTGCGAACGAAGATCCGCTTCGATTCCGGGATTGCACACTTCACGACCAAACTGTTGCCATGTGCATCGCAGATTTCGTTGGCCAAGCACACGTCGCCGGATTTGATATCAGGTGTCAGCGATGAACTAAAACCAACGGACAACACCCATGCGGGGAGATGTTCCTGAATCAACGTTTGCGTAACCGCGCGATGCTTGGCAAAGCCCGGACCGGCTTCCACAATCGCGATCCGAATCGTCTCATCCAAAAAACCACCGCGAAACACAGACCCGTTGTCTGTGTACTTGCGACCGCGATCCAGCTTGGCCAACAGCGGCTTGATCTCAGAATTCTGAGTACACACGATCCCGATATCGGCCGAACGCCGATCAAAGGTAGGTGCTTCAGATTGTTCGGGATCTTGAGACATCGTTCTTCCGACTTACGCCTTCGCTTCGAAGTCTTTCATGAACTGAATCAGTGCATCAACGCCTTCAGACGGAAACGCATTATAGATGCTGGCCCGCATCCCGCCGACGCTGCGGTGACCTTTTAATGCACTGAAGCCTTGAGCTTCGGCCTGCTTGATAAACGCCGCATCATTGTCGGCATCGCCCGTAACAAACGTCACGTTCATCAGCGAACGACTGTCTTCTTTGGCAGTGGCGGAAAACAGGCTGCTGGCGGCAAGATAATCGTACAGCTTGCCCGCTTTTTGCTGGTTGCGTTGTTCGATCCCCGCCAGACCACCATTGGCTTTAATCCAGCGGAACACCAGCATCATCAAATAGATGCCGAATGTCGGTGGCGTGTTGTACATCGAATCATTTTCGGCGTGAATTCGATACTGCAGCATGTCAGGAATTTCACTGGCCCCCGCAGCCACAAGATCGTCGCGAACAATCACCAAAGTCACTCCACTGGGGCCCAGATTTTTTTGAGCCCCCGCGTAGATCAAGCCGTACTTTTCGATGTCGATCGACCGACTGAAAATATCACTGCTGGCGTCACAGACCAAGAACGCGTCTTTGTGAAAACCCGTCGGTGGGGCCGCAAACTGCGTTCCATAAATCGTGTTGTTGGATGCGAAATGCACATACTTGGGATTGTCGCTGTAATTCGCTGTCGGCGGAATGTAGTTGAAGTTCGCGTCTTCGCTGCTGCTGGCGATGTTGACGTTGCCGAATGGTTTGGCGGCTTTCGCAGCTTTTTTCGCCCATGCTCCGGTCACCAGATAGTCAGCGGTTTCCTGTGGAGACAGGAAGTTCATGGGAATCATAAAGAACTGGCTGGACGCCCCGCCCTGCAGAAACAGCACCTTGTAGTTGTCGGGAATGCCCGCGAGTTCTCGACACAACGCTTCGGCTTCATCCGCCACAGCGACAAACGGCTTGCCTCGGTGCGAGTGTTCGCAGATCCCGACGCCCGTGTCGCCCAGCGACAGCAGGTTCTCACACGCTTCTTCCAGCACGCTTTCAGGCAGCACGGCTGGGCCAGCAGAAAAATTCCAAATGCGATTAACCATCGCGATTGCTTTCGTGTTTTTTAGTGGGTGGGGTAACAACTCAGTCCCGGTTCGCCAATGTCGGCGTGACAGATCTTAGAGTCGCTGTCGACGGATTCCAAACTGGCAGTGAGTCCGATCCGCATTTCTTGCAGACCCGTTGGGCTGCCTTGAGTTCGTTCTCAGCCGCGATAAGATGGAGCTTGCTGTGGGAGGCCAGTCTGTTGCGTGACATCGACCGCTGTGGAATTCGTAAAAATTCCGCGATCGGCGTCAAGTGACAGCCTGGCCTCTAGTGGTCTGGCAAAGCTTAGGTTGAGGGTTGGCAAATTGTAGCTCGGTGGTCTCCACCATCATTTCTCGGCGGAGACCGCCGAGCGACAAGAGCGGAACCGCAATTCCTAAACCCCACAGACCTCTCGCACTCTCATTTCGTTCGCGTTTTCGGGCAAATCAGGTCGGTCTTCAATGAATCACGGTTCTTCCTCAGCGGACATTCGTCCCGGCCCACGCGTCCAACCCTTCCAACCGGCTCAGGGGGATCTTGCGATTCTGGCGGGTTCGGGCAATCCCATGTTCGCTCAAAAGATCGCCAACAGCCTCGGCGTGCGACTGACTCCCTGCCAAGCTCAGGTGTTCAGTGAAGGCAACGTCTTTGTCCGCATCTTGGAAAACGTCCGTGGTCGAGACACGTTTATCATTCAGGGGGTCCACCAACCCGTCAACGACAACTTTGTGGAGCTATTATTCTGGATCGACGCCCTGAAGCGCGCGAGTGCTCAACAGATCACGGCCGTCATTCCGTACTTCAGCTATGCCAAGGGCGATAAAAAGGACGAACCCCGCGTTTCCATCCGCGCTCGCGTGTGTGCCGACGCGATCGAAGCCGCTGGCGTTGACCGCGTGCTCACGATGGATCTGCACAGCCCGCAGATTCAGGGTTTCTTCAGCCGCCCCGTCGACCACCTGTATGCTCGAGCCGTCATTTGCGATCACATCAAGTCGATGAACGTCGACGACCTTGTTGTATGTAGCCCGGACGCTGGCTTTGCGAAAGCGGCGGCCGCGTATGCGAATCTGTTGAGTGTCCCCGTCGTGATTGGCAACAAGGCGCGGCCCGATCATTCTGAGCAGGCTGAAATTCTGGAAGTCATCGGAAATGTGGCCGGAAAAAACGTGCTGATGGTCGACGACTTCACGATCACAGGCGGATCGCTGTGCAGCATGGCAGAAGTGCTCAAAGAACGCGGTGCGAAAGACATCTATGCCGCCGTTTCACACGGTGTGCTGTCTGCTGGAGCGGCCGCTCGAATCCAGAACAGTCTGATCCGAAAAATGTTCATGACGGACACCATCGAATCACCGGTCGAACCGCTGTGCGAAAAGATCGAAATCATTTCTGTCGCCAATTTGTTTGCTCAGGCCATCCGCAGCATTCACGACCGCACCAGCGTGAGTATGCTGTTCCCCGACGATAAGCAAACGTAAACCGGACATGGGACGTCGATTGTTGTAGTCCGCACGATAGCGGAACGGCGCAAGCCGTCCGGTGCCGTGAAACAAGGCGGCTTGCGCCGCTCCGCTATTTTTGAAATGATTCCGTCACTAAATCGACGTCCACAGCTAAACGCGAACAGCACCAGAAGACAGGAGTTTCGAATGGCCGCCAAGCTGTCACCGATGATGGAACGCTATCACGAAGTGAAGGCCGAAAACCCCGGCGCGATTCTGCTGTTTCGGATGGGAGACTTCTACGAGCTCTTCCATCAGGACGCCCAAAACGCGGCCCGTGTTTTGGGACTCACACTAACCAGCCGCGATAAGAATTCGGACAATCCCGTTCCGATGGCCGGCTTCCCTTATCACCAGCTGGACAACTATCTGCAGAAGCTGATCAAGAGCGGCTTTCGCGCCGCGATCTGCGATCAGGTCGAAGATCCCAAAACCGCCAAAGGCTTGGTGCGACGTGAAGTCACCCGCGTCATCACGCCGGGAACATTAACCGACGACCAACTGCTGGATCCGCGAGAAAGCAACTTCATCGCCTGCGTTGCTCCCGCAAAAACCAGCATTGGCCTGGCGTGGTTGGAACTGTCCACCGGACGATTTCTGGTTTCGGAAATCGAACCAGCCCTGCTGCAGGACGAACTGGCTCGAATTCATCCGGCGGAATGTCTGGTGCCGGAAGAATCCGTGGCGGATGGCGAACTGCCGGTGGCTCGAGCAGACCTAGGCGGGCCCGTGCTGACAGGTCGACCAGCGTGGTGTTTTTCCAAAGAAGAATCTCGCCGACTGCTGCACGAACACTTCGGCACAAAAACGTTGGAAGGCTTCGACATCGAAGACGCTTCTCCGTCCGTCACCGCCGCCGGCGCATTACTGCAGTACATTCGCGACACGCAAAAATCCGCTTTGCTGCACATCACGCGATTGGAAAGTTACCGTCGCAGCCGACACATGATTATCGACGAAGCCACCCGCCGCAGCCTCGAACTCACGCACACAATGCGCGACGGACGACGAGAACAAAGCCTGCTGGGTGTCATCGACGAAACCAGCACGCCCATGGGCGCGCGTTTGTTGGCCGACTGGCTGTCGAGCCCCCTGACCGACCTGCAGCAAATCAACGAACGACACGACGCCGTCGAAGAATTGCTGGGCGACCTCACGCTACGCGACGAACTCAGCAGCCTACTCAAAGGCATGTACGACCTGCAACGCCTGACATCTCGCGTAGCCACCGGCCGCTGCAGCCCGCGAGACCTCAGCTGCCTCGGCCAAACATTGGAACAGCTTCCGAAGCTGAAAGCCAAGCTGGCATCACGCCAAGCCAAACGCCTGCAGACACTGGAAGAACGCATTGACTTGTGCGCAGAAGTTCGCAAGGCGATCGCCGACATCATCGTGGATGAACCACCCAATTCTGTGACCGATGGCGGCGTTGTACGACCGGGTTTCCATGCCTCACTGGATGAACTTCGCGAACTGTCGAAAGGCGGCAAGCAGTGGATCGCATCGTATCAAGCCAAAGAAAGCGAACGCACGGGTATCCCAAACCTAAAGATCGGATTCAACAAAGTCTTCGGCTACTACTTAGAAGTCACCGCCGCTCACTGGAGCAAAGTTCCGGACGACTATATTCGCAAGCAAACGTTAAAGAACCAAGAACGCTACATCACTCCAGAACTGAAGGAGTACGAAGACAAAGTTCTGCGCGCCGAAGATCAAAGCATCGCTCTGGAACAGGAAATCTTTGCCGAACTCAAAAACAACGTGGCTGAACACATTAGTCGGCTGTTACTGACCGCCGATGCCTTGGCCGAAATTGATGTCTTCGCCGGACTGGGCACGCTGGCCGCTGCGGCTGGTTATTGCCGACCAGAAATGACGGAAGACCCGGTCCTAGATATTCGCGAAGGTCGCCATCCGGTGCTGGATCGGCTGATGGCCGCCGGGGAATTCGTCCCCAACGATGTGCGACTGGGCATCGAAACCAATGCCGCTCAGACAGCAGACCCCAAAACCAAAACGGTGAACGCCACCGGTCGCGTGCAAATTATCACCGGCCCCAACATGGCGGGAAAAAGCACCTACATCCGCCAAGCCGCATTGCTAACCGTGATGTCGCAGATGGGCTCATTTGTGCCCGCCAGCGAAGCCCGCATCGGCATCGCTGATCGCGTGTTCGCGCGTGTGGGAGCCAGCGATGAACTAGGCAAAGGCCAGAGTACATTTATGGTGGAAATGACAGAAACCGCCAGAATTCTGAACAGCGCGTCAAAACGCAGCGTGGTGATTCTGGACGAAATCGGGCGTGGCACAAGCACCTACGACGGAATTTCCTTGGCCTGGAGTATCACCGAAAATCTGCATGACGAAATCCAGTGTCGCACCATGTTCGCCACGCACTACCACGAACTCACCGACCTAACAGCCACGTTAAAGCACGCCTCGAACTGGCACGTCGCGGTTCAAGAAAACAACGACGACGTGATCTTCATGCACCGCGTCATCGAAGGTGCCGCTGGTCGCAGCTATGGAATCCACGTCGCCAAGCTAGCTGGCGTTCCGCGTAGCGTGACCGAACGCGCGGCGAAAATTCTGGACATGCTGGAAAACCAAAACGTCAGCGACGACGGCAAACCCAACGTTCCCACGCGAAAAAGTAAGCGACAACACAAACAGCAACTCAGCCTGTTCGACTTCCCGGAAGACCCGTTGCTGGACGAAATTCGGCAACTGAAAGTCGACGAAATGTCGCCACGAGAAGCCATGGATGAGCTATATCGGTTGACGCAAAAACTGTCGTCGAGGAAGTAAATTCCTAATTCAACGAATCGTAGATCACTTCCAGCGGAATGAACGTCAGCTCAATGTCATCCAAGGGCATGGGATCCTGCAGCTCAGCGGTCTGATTCGGGTCGTCACTCCAGACGTCGTCTTCCAGTGGTCGTTTCTTGACGATCCCGTAGACCGACTTCACCATTTCGGCTGAGCCTTCCGACGCGCGGAACGCCATCGTCCGCCCCACCGCATGTCCCACCACCGCATGTCCCACCACCGCATGTCCCACCACCGCGAATGCGCCCTGAGCCGCTTGGCCCACACCGGCGTCGAGGAAGAACGTCGCACTGCTGCCCATGCGAGAACCGAAGGCCGGAAACAAAACAAGGTAGCTTTCGCGTGTCAGCTGGCGTTGCCCGGTCTGCTGCGAATAAGCCAGAACCTCCCGAATCGCAGGCGTATCAATCCATAGTGGACTGCCAAGCAAGTAGCTGGAGGTTGACCAAAGCCCAAGATAGGTCGCTTCTAAAGCCTGCTTGGCGTGAGCCCCTTCACGCAGAGCAATACTGGGGCGGTCAGAGTACAGATTGATCGTGTTTGTGAATGCGTTGTACTCGTCTGCCCCAAACAAACGTCCCGGCAGCAGGGTATATTTGGCCATGCCAAGGGTGCCAACCGTATAACGCCAGCCCGGATGAATGGCCTCATTCTTCGCCTGCCGTTTCCATTCCGCCATGGGATGGTATTGATTGACGCGAACCTTCACATCGGTCAGCCCCTGCGAATCGAGGTACTCGCGAAGCTGCTGTTCGGTTTCAGCAGACAGACTGTGGCTATCAACCTTGGTGTTCCACAGCAACAGCTTCGATGGAATTCCCATCACCCAGCCAGCGCCGTCCAAGACACTATTTTTCTTGCCGTATTCGAAGCCGCCTTCTAGGCCCGACGTTCGACGATCACGACGCGATTTGTCTTGGCGTGTACCGCCACAGCCCTCGCCCGTACAGCCCGCATCGGCTGCGGCCCACCACCCGACTGGCATTCAGCCACGTTCGACAGCAGCAGCGGTTCGCAGGCTTCCGCACCAGCGGGCTCACCACAGCCAACGGAACAACCCGGACAATCCCCGCAGGAATTTTTGGCTAGGAAAGTGTGAGACGTTGAACAACCAGAAATGGCCGTAACAATCGCCAGAGTGGCGAACAGGAAGCAGCGATCCATCGCATGACCTTAGAATGACTTGAGCGCGTCAAAGAAGAATCGGCCCAGATTCCACATCGCAATCCATTGCGACTTTGCAGGACAACCGAACGCTGTCCGATCGGGCTCATCGTCCGGAACAACGCTGCCATGCATCAATTGCTGACCACGACGAACAACCAGCGCATGGCCGACGAATGGGGCATTCCGCGAAACCCACCGAACAGACGACATCCCTACAACCCGCCCGACGGCGCTGACGTGCCAAAGTAGTCGTCACTGTCCCCAGTGACGAGATCTCCTATCGCAACCTCACACCAGTCAATCACTGAGACAGTGACGGCCACAATAAGCACAAAGCGGGTGCCATTGCGGGAACGCTGGGGGTTCCTCGCTGCAAAACCGGGGCTCCGTCGAAAGGCAACACGTCCGGAGACTGGGTAAGTTTTGCGGATTGCAACACCGCGAATTGACCTTGCCCGTCACAAGTCATTCTATTCGAGTAATCGTTACAACTCCTGCGGGGCATACAGACGATACGGACCATGTCACGGTGTGCCTGCGTAGTCCGTTGCCTGAACCCAAAGAATATGACCACTCAATTCCTCATCCGACGTCTGACAGCTTTGAGTCTCATGGTTCTTGCGGCGCAGGTTTACGCCCAAGAAGCGGCCCCATGGGTCAGCAGATTTACCGGAAAGCATGTCTTCAACGAAGGCGTTGGACATGACGACGGGTTCACCACGTTGGAATGGTTTCTACCGCTGAATCAGGATTCCGAATCAGAAATGTGGTTCGGCGATTTTCGCGGGATCATGTTCGATGATGCCGAATTCGGCGGCAATCTGGGCATGGGATTCCGCAAATACAACGCCAACCATGACCGGATCTATGGCGTCAACGCGTACTGGGACTTTCGAGACGAATCGAGTCTGTTGTTCAATCAGGCAGGCATCGGTGTCGAAACCTTGGGGCGGATCTTTGACTTTCGAGTCAACGGATACACACCGACAGTAAATGATGCGAGTCAGCGATTTGCCATCACGTTTTTGGGGCACAACTTTCTGAACAATGAATATCATGCCCTGTCGGGACTCGACTACGAAGCAGCCGTTAACCTGCCGAATCTGGGACCGTTTCGCACGCGTGTGGCTGGTGGCGGCTACTTCTTCGATTCGTCGAATACGGAAGCGGCAAATGGATGGCGTGCGCGGCTGGAAGTTGCGTTTCGAGATTCAATCGCAGCGTCAGTGGCCGTCCAAGAGGATGACTTGTTTGGCCAGACCGTGAATTTCATCGTTGAAATACGGCGTACAGTAGAACATACCGATGCTTTGGCACGTCGTTCCATGCATCACAAATTTCGACGTGAAGATGGCGGTGGCGACGGCCGCAGTGTGGCACACCGTCTAGCGGACCCAGTTTATCGGCAGCAAAATATTGTGCTGCGAAAAACGCAAACGCCTGGCACAGACATTTCCGGAACACCGCTGACGTTTCTGCATGTTGTTGAAGGTGGTGTTGGAAACGGCACATTCGAAATGCCGTTTGGAACCATCACCGACGCAATGACCGACCCACTTGCTCCCACGAGTGTTGTGTTCACTCCGCAGGGAGGATCGTTTACTGAGAACGTGACGCTGGTTTCCGGAACACGACTCCTGTCAAACGGGCCGGTGCAAAGCGTCGCGAGTTCCATGGGACCCATTCAGTTGCCGTTCTCCGGAGTGGGTGCCGATTTGAATGCTTTACCGGCTTCAATCATCGGCGACGTGGTTTTGGCGAATAATACCGAACTGTCCGGCTTTGACATCACCGGTGGCGTCAGTGGCTCAGGAATCATGACCGCAAACGTGAATCAAACCGCGATCAACATGTCACCGGCGGACGCTCTGAGTTTCTCCGGTTCCGATGACATCACAATTGATCGGGTCGCGATTTCGATGCCGACGGGCCGAGGCATCTTACTCAGTGACTCCTCCGCGACTTTGCGGAATGTGACGATCGAGAATGCTGGCGATGACGGAATTGAAATTGAGACGGCTGGATCGGACCGCATGGTCACAATCAGCAACACGGCGATTGCTGGTACTGTCAGTGAGGGTGTGGACGTCAATGTGACTGGTGCCGGCGACTTGGAGCTGATGATTTCGGATAGCCAGATTTCATCGACCAACAATGCCGTCGACATCACGACGACAGGTGCAGGGAATGCATTCGTAAATGCTGACACTCTAACGCTGGCCTCAATCACCGGAGCAGGCTTCAATGCCAATGGATCCGGCGGAACTGGTGGGACATTGTTTGTCAATAGCTTCAGTGACAATGCAGTGACAAGCGCCATGGCGGGCGGCGTGATTTTCGACACAGTCTCCTTCGACGGTGACACCGCCGTCCTCGGCCTTCAATCGCTGTCGTCTGATACATTAACGGTTGGCTCTGCGCCATCACGTGTCAATGGAGTCGGACTGTCATTGACGAACGTCACGGGTGATTGGAATACCGGGATCGCTTCAATCTTCAATCAAAACGGCCCTGGTTTTTTGGTCGACAACTCAGTGTTGGGAACCCCAGTCTTACTATCCAGTGCAACCGAGAGCATCGTAGACACCGTCATGGGACCGGCCATTGACTTGGACACAGTGACTTCTGGACTCGTCTTTGATTCGATTACGACAACCGACAGCCCGGGTGTCGGAATCGATATCACGGCCGTTTCTGGCATGCTAACCAGCGGAGCAGCGACCTCGACAGGGTCAGTGTTGTCTTCTGTCCGCTATGAGAACATTCCGTTGCCAAGACCGTTGACCACAACCTTCGGCACGAGGATGTTCAGCAGCACAATCCAGATTCCCGGCGGCACGTCGGGCTTAACGCAAAACTAAAAGGCTGAACAACGTGGCGGGAAATCAGGCAATGGGGGGATGTTGGTCACCACCCGATGACTGCGACGGCGGCCATTGAACCTGCAGTGGTGCTCACTAGTCTGACGTACACGATATAGCTCGCCGCCCCATCGACAGCCCCCCAAGTGAACTGTGGAGTCGCTGCGGTGGCCGTGGGAGCCGTCATCAGCGATCGTCCACCGATGCACGCCCGCCGTCAACGCCAGATCAGCAGCGGCCACCGGTACGGCCAGTACAACACCGTCCATGTCGGTGATGCTGAGTTCATCGAGGGTTCCGTTGGCATCGAAGTCGATCCCAGCGTTCAGTCACCCCGTCCGCGTCGTCATCGAATCGTTGACCGGAGCGCCAACGCTGACGGGAGTCCGCGGAACCTGTCCGGTTAATTCGACGTCAACGACAGCCGTCGAAAATCCCACCGAGTTTGCGGCCGCACGGCGAAACGTTGGTGCCGGGCTGCGCAAAAACCACACCTGTCGGCCCGGTCGCGGAATCAAACGTCGCCGTGGGATCGGTTGAGGCCACCACGCCTTTGGTGATGAACACGTCCGGCGGACCTCCCGTCACCCCCGCCAGCAACTGCCGAACTTCCAAACCTCCAAGTAGCCGGTATAGTTGTTGGTCCCAGCATCCGCCAATTCACGGCGGCTGCATCGGTATCGCAGTTCGCCGATTCGAAAGCTGTGCCTCAACACAAAGGAAAAGCCGTGCGTCTGAACATCGTTGCGTTGGTCGTTTTAGCAATCTTGACAACTTCGACAGCTTCCGTCGTGGCAGCCGAACGACCGAACGTCATCGTCTTTATCGCCGACGATGTTAGCTGGAACGACTATGGTTGTTACGGAAACACGGCCGCGAGAACTCCCCACATCGACGCCTTAGCCGCTGGAGGAATTCGTTTCGACCGCGCCTACCTGACGGCCAGCAGCTGCAGCCCCAGCCGCTCCAGCATCATCACGGGGCGCTATCCGCACAACAACGGCCAAGGAGCCGAACTGCACAAACCGATCTCCGGACACATCCCGTGGTTTCCCGAACTGTTGCGAGAATCCGGATATTACACGGCGCTATCGGGGAAGCATCACATGACGTCGACTGCACAACGACCGGTTCCGTTTGATGATGTTAGTGGAGGCAAGACAAAAGACAATTCGGGCGGGCATGCCAACTGGTTGTCCGTGACACAGGAACGTCCCAAGGACAAACCGTTCTTCTTCTGGTTTGCCGCCTATGATGCTCACCGTGGCTGGGACGCCGACAAACAATGGGACGCCTCACAGTATGGGCCTATGCACAACCCAGAAGACGTGGTGGTGCCTCCGTTTTTAATCGACGACGAGCAAACACGATCCGACCTCGCGTCCTACTACAACGAAGTCACACGTTTCGATCACTACATCGGACAGACGATCAACGAATTAAAGTCACAAGGCGTATACGAAAACACGCTGCTACTGGTGTTGGCCGACAACGGACGTCCGTTTCCTCGCTCAAAAACCAGGCTGCATGATTCCGGCATGAAGACAGCCTTGGTCGCGCACTGGCCAAAGGGCATTCGCCAAGTCGGCCCCAGCAACAGTTTGGTCAGCGTGATCGATCTGGCCCCCACGATTCTTTCTGCAGCCGACTGCAACATTCCCGCAACGATGCAGGGTGTTTCGATGACACCACTGTTCGAAGATGCGTCCGCCACCATTCGGCAGTACGCTTTTTCAGAACACAACTGGCACGACTACGAAGCTCACGGACGCAGCGTTCGCCATGGCGACTATCTACTGCTGAAGAACTTTCGAACCGACCAACCTTGGCAAGGTCCGGCGGATTCTGTCCGATCGCCATCACACGCCAGCCTGTTGGCCAAACAAGGCACAAACTCACTGAACGCAGCTCAGCAGGACGTATTTCTGGCACCTCGCCCGGCTATCGAAATCTACAACATCACAGACGATCCGCATCAGCTGCAGAACTTGGCCGACACCGCCGCCGTAGCATCAATCCAGGCAGAGCTCACCCAAGTTCTCGACCGCTGGATGGACGAAACGGGCGACAGCGTGCCACTCAAAATCCGTCCGGACACATTCGACCGCACCACAGGAAAGCCACTGCCAGCCGCAGAACGAGACGAAACCGGAGCCATCACCCCCGGCGAAGACCGCCACGCCGACAAGATCAACGCTTCCGGGCCGAGGTAGACGTCGTCAGGTGACAGCGAATTCCTCCCCGACGGTAGGGCCATCCTGCCGGGATGAGTGCGTTCATTGATGAGTGTCAAGGCAGGAAGGAGTGGCCGGGGTTGGAGTGAGGTACGAGCGAAACCCCGGGGCTTCTTTCACTTCGTTCAGTCCAGCCCCGGCCACCCAATAGGAAATGCCGAACTCCATCAGCGCATCCTGCCGGGATGGCCTTCCGCAGATAGGCGGAGCGACACGCGGTGGACGCGGCACCAGTTAACGCGTTTGTCGTTCGTCGACGCATCAGGACAAGGTTGCAGCGAAGCTGCGAATTCCTCTCCGGCAGGGAGCAACTGCCGATCCCAATCTCCACGCAGCCCCGTCTCACCCAACACTCCCTCGGCGGCGCGACGCACCACCCCAAACCCATGCCGCCACGCCATCGCCCGTCGGGGCTTCCCGGCTCCCTCGGCGGCGCGACGCACCACCCCAAACCCATGCCGCCACGCCATCGCCCGTCGGGGCTTCCCGGCTACAGGATGCCGCGAGCGACGAGGTTGTTGATGCGGCGGGCGGTGTCGGCGAGTCCGTCGCAGACGGCTTCGGAGTAGGAGCGACCGTCTCGGGTGTCGATGCCGTGGCGTGGATCGGCGGCGCGGAGACCTTCTAGAGCGGGGTCTTCGTGGTGGAAAAGTTCGACAAAGACGATGCCCAGTTTTCCGGTGGCTGCGCAGGCGGTGAGTAGGTTACCGATCCAGCCATCGTCGGTGCTCAGGCAACCGCGCGTTGTTTTGGATGAGGCGTGGAACATGCTGAAGCCGTCGGCTGCGGCCATTTCCGCGACGATGGCAGCG
Organism: Fuerstiella sp.; assembly: GCA_041688835.1. GTDB lineage: Bacteria > Planctomycetota > Planctomycetia > Planctomycetales > Planctomycetaceae > Fuerstiella. The sequence continues at coordinate 38,744 of JBDNHJ010000008.1, read as the reverse complement.
TTTTGTTCCATAGACAGATCCGAATCCCCGCAGTGAGCGGCGTCGACCAGAATTTTGAAGAACGGTTGGCCGAGTGCTGCGTTGGCCGCTTTGACAATTTGCCAGGCTTTGCCGACATCGGTGAAGGTCATGAATTCTGTGCCTCGCAGAAATTCGATGTGCCAAGCTTTGATGCAACTGCCCAGCACGTTGGCTTCGTTGACCGCGCGAGTATGCAGCTTGACGTTCTGAGCCACTGCGGCGTCGAAGTCGGTGCCGGTCAGCGTGGGGGCACCGGGCTTCATCCATTCTTCGATGGATGTGGAAGACACATTTTCGATGCCCATGGCTTGAGCGGTCTTCAGTCCAGCGACCAGCATTTCGCAAACGGCAGCTTCGTCAGCGGGATTCATCGGATTTCCGCCAGCGATCATCATGATCATGTGCGGCTTCATGCCGAGCTCTCGGATGCCGCCAAACAGATCCTGTGTGTCCTGTTCGTTGACGCCAGGAAAGTGGGGCACTTGGGCCGCCGTGATGGCAACGGGCGACATTGTCTGCAGCTTGGCGAGTTCTGCGACAGACAACAGGCGTCCGTCGTCGCCGCGAGGCAGTCGACCATTTTCATCAGGAACCAAGCCACCGACAAATTTGATGTGAGTCGGAACGACGCCGAATTCGATGTCTGCTTTGAGTGTAATCTTTGTCATGTCGTCAAACTTTGAATGATGAAATGGAGTCGCTGGAAATTGTGAAGCCGCAGCAGGCGCGTCGTAAAATCGATTTCTCCGACCAGTCTGGCAAGGATCTCCGATTCGCACAACTCACCGGTTGGGATGCTTCGAAAATTAAAGAATGACAGGGGTTTCCGTGCTTTATGAGGCACGAATCGCCAGCCAGTGAATTCACCGAGTGTCCGAGAATTCACTGGCTGGCGCGTCGTGCTTTGTATTTGCTGCCATGTGACTGCCATGTGAAAAACTAAGTCCAATGACTTTCTGGCAAGACCATCTGGAATGAACGGCGTCGAACGGTCATGATAAACGCTCTCCCGCCCGGTAAATCTTCCAATGAAGCCGCATGACTCGTCCGTTCCTCATCTGTGTGATCTCCTCCTGCTTCGCAGCATTTTGCTGCGGAGACGAAACCGGCCCGACTTTCGAAAAGGATGTGCGGCCGATTCTGTCCGCGAAATGTGGCAAGTGTCACAGCAGCAAAGTGCGCAAGGGAGACCTCGATTTATCTTCGATGGTGAGCCTCAGAACCGGCGGTGAATCGGGTGACCCGGCGATTGCTGAGACTGTCGACGACAGCATGCTGTGGAGCATGATCGACGGTGGCGACATGCCACCGGAAGATGAGCCACCGTTGAGCGTGGCGGAAAAGAAACTTATCCGCAACTGGATTGCGACCGGCGCGAAATCGCTGGAAGTGCATTCAGAGGAACAGCAGCTCACTCAACACGACGTGCTTCCCATCGTTCTGCTGCGGTGCACAGTCTGCCACGGCTCACGACGCAAACAAGGAGGAGTGGATTTGCGAACGCCAGCGTCGATGCAGAAAGGTGGCACGAACGGTCCGGCGCTGGTGCCTAGTGATCCTGACGCCAGCCTGATGATTCAGCGGATCGAAAGCGAAGCCTGCCCGCCTCGCGACCTGCTGCTGAAGTTTTTTGTCAGACGTCCGCCGCCATCGGAAGTGAAAGTGCTGCGTGGCTGGATCGCCGCCGGAGCACCAGACGTCGACGTTCCGGCCGATGTGGCAACGACGGAACCAGATCCGTTGGTCACTGACGAAGAGCGACAGCACTGGGCCTTCCAAGCGCCGAAGGCTTCAACAAAATTCGACACCATCGATGGGTTTGTGCTCGACAGATTGAAGCAGGTTGGACTCGGTTTCTCGACGGAAGCCGATCGCAACACGCTTATTCGTCGAGCTTACTTCGATCTCAACGGCATCCCGCCTTCGCTGCAGGAACTCGAACAGTGGACGAGCCGCAGGGACGCCGAGTGGTATTCGGTGATGATCGATCATCTGCTGGCGTCGCCGCGCTATGGCGAACGCTGGGGACGTTATTGGCTAGATCTCGCGGGCTATGCCGACTCCGAAGGCGGAGTCTCCGCTGATCCGATTCGGCAGGTCGCTTGGAAGTACCGCGATTATGTAATCCAGGCGTTCAACGAAGACAAGCCGTACGATCGCTTTCTCACCGCACAAATCGCGGGCGACGAACTGCTGGACTCCGAGAACGCCGACGTGATCACACTGGAAATGGTCGACAACTTAACGGCCACCGGCTTTCTGCGAATGAGCATCGACCAAACCGGTTCGCGAACAATGAACTTCGTTCCCGAACGGTTGGGCGTGGTGAGCGATGCCATCACAGTTCTCGGTTCCGGCGTAATGGGAATCACGATGGAATGTGCTCGCTGCCATTCTCACAAGTATGATCCGATTCCCCATCGAGACTACTACCGATTCAAAGCGATCTTTCAGGGAGCCTTCGACGAACACGACTGGCTGAGCTTTCAGACGCGTCACTTAAACGTCGCGACTGCCGAGCATCACCAACGCGTCAAAGCGGTCAACCCGCCGCTGACGTCGAAACTCAAAAAACTGGACGCCGCTCTAAAGAAAGCGATCACTGACCTGCAAACCGAAATGTTGCGCCAGCATTACCCGCAGCAGTCGGAAGCGGATCGCAAAGAAACAGTACGAGCACTCCGGATCGCCGACAACAATCGAACCTTGCCGCAGCGAATTCTGGTCGAAATGCTGCAAACGGTAGAAGCGGTGCCGGATTCCGAGCAACCGGCGGCTGTCATCGATGCTCAGCAAACGGTTGCACAAATCAAGCACGATATTCTGTCCGTGAAACGACAAATGGAACCCCCCGTGACGATTCGAGCGTTATGGGATCGAGGCAATCCATCGCCAACTTATATTCTGCGTCGGGGCGAACACAACAAACCGGGGCGACTGGTTGGCCCGGGTGTGCCATCGATGATGACAGATGGCAAAACTCCATTTGCTGCCGAACCGCCCTTCCCCGGCGGCACACCCAAGACCGGGCGACGACTGGCATTTGCGAAGTGGCTGACTTCACCCAAACATCCGACAACTTCGCGAGTCATGGTGAACCGCATTTGGTATCACCACTTCGGAACCGGACTGGTGGAGACCCTAGAAAACTTCGGCGTCAAAGGTGAACGCCCCTCGCATCCGGAACTCCTGGACTGGCTGGCCGTGAAATTCATCGACGACGGCTGGAGTATCAAACAACTTCATCGCCACATCATGAATTCCGAAACCTACAAGCAAACAAGCCTGATCACGGACGAACGCAAACAACGCGATCCACAAAACCGCTTGCTGAGTCGAATGCCGCTAAAACGTCTGGACGCAGAAGCTCTGCGGGACTCCCTGCTATTCGTCTCAGGAACTCTGAACGAGGCTCAGGGAGGCCCTCCCGATACGGTTTCGGTGGATCGCAACGGACTCGTCAGCGTGATCGCCACAGCTGACGGCCGATGGCGGCGCAGCATCTATCTACAATACCGCCGCACAGAAATTCCATCGCTGATGGACACCTTCGACTATCCCGAAATGGGCCCCAACTGCCTAAATCGAAGCACCTCAACAGTCTCACCGCAATCTCTGATGCTGATGAACAACAGCCACGTTAAAGAACTTGCCAACGCCTTCGCCGCGCGAATCATGACCTCACCACTCGGCCCACCGGAAACACAAATCGATCTGGTATATCAACTAGCTCTCAGCCGACAACCCAACCAGGCAGAGCGTGAGCTCGGTGTCGAAACGCTCAACGAATTCAACGCGGCATGGCAAGGAAACCCTGCAGCTGCGCTGGAAAGCTTTTGTCACACCATCCTGAATTCCGCTGCCTTCCTTTACATTGACTAATCTAGTGGTCACTGCCTCAGTAACCACCACTTAAACCGCGCCGAACGACCATGACACATCGCCGAACATCCCGACGAGATTTCTTCGCTCGCACCAGCGACGGGTTGCTCGGTGCTGCGCTCACACAATTGCTGTGCCAGGACTTCTTCGGCAGCACGTGTGCACTCGCCGCTCAGGCTCACAATTCTGCGAACGACGCGCCGTTAACACTAAAACCGCGGCAGGGTCATCATCCTGCGAAAGCGAAGTCTGTCATTCAGTTGTTCATGAACGGCGGCCCCAGCCAGATGGATCTGTTCGACCCCAAGCCCGTTCTGAACCGCATGCACGGCAAGCCATTTCCCGGCAACGTCGAAGACATTGGCAACTCCAACAACGCCGACATCGGCGTCATGATGGGCGGACAGTACAACATCAGGCAACGCGGCGAATCCGGTCTGTGGATGGCGGACATTCTGCCGGAAACGTCGAAGATGGCAGACGACATTTGCCTGATCAATTCCATGTGGACCGATCACCCCAACCACGACAACGCGCTGTACAAAATCCATAGCGGTCGGTTGTTTATGGGATATCCAACACTCGGAGCGTGGACAACATACGGTCTGGGCACAGAAAATCAAAATCTGCCAGCCTACGTCGTGCTCAACGATCCGCTTGGTCTTCCTAAAAACGGCACGCGCAACTGGACGGCAGGATTCTTACCGCCCTTGTTTCAGGGCACACGTTTCAGGCCCACCGGTTCGCCCATACTGAACTTAAAACCGCAATACGAACAGCCTTCTGCCGTCACAGAAACCGCTCGCACTCTGTTAAATCAGCTCGACGAAATTCATCGACTCGAACGACCCCATTCCCCACAACTCGACGCACGGATCGAATCGTACGGCCTCGCTGCACGCATGCAGCTGACCGCAGGCGAAGCTCTCGATCTGAACCAAGAAAAACGACACACTCAGGCGATGTACGGCGTCGGCGAAAAATCGACGGATTCTTTCGGACGCCGCTGCTTACTGGCTCGCCGATTGGTAGAACGCGGCGTGCGATTCGTGCAGATTTTTCTGGAAGAACAACCGTGGGACAGCCACGCCGATCTAAACGCCAACCATCGTGCGGCCTGTCAGCGGACTGACAAACCCGTCGCGGGACTCCTGCGAGATCTCAAGCAACGCGGACTGCTGGATTCCACACTGGTCATCTGGGGTGGTGAATTCGGTCGCACGCCGACCACGCAAAAATCGGCCGATGGATTTTCCGGCCGCGACCACAACATGCAGGCCTTCTCATCATGGATGGCGGGCGGCGGCATCAAAGGCGGAACAACCTACGGCACAACCGATGACTTCGGCCATGCAGTCGTCCACAATCCCGTCAGTGTTCACGACTTTCACGCCACGATTCTGCATCTGCTGGGTCTGCATCACCAAAAACTTTTCTTCAACCGCAGCGGTCTGGAAGAACGCCTAACCGGATTCGAACCACCGCGAGTCGTAACAGACATTTTGAGTTAACACGATTTACGCTAAAGGGTACCAAACACGCTTGGCGTCGCAGTCACTTACGCGGAAGCATGAGCTATCCAGAAGGCAACAGAGGTTATGATGAACCGCCGCGATCTCCTGAATCTCGCTGTCTCTGTCGGCACAGCGTCCGCCGTTCTTCCGACAATCGCACATGCCAGAGTCGAATTGACAACGGAAATACATCAAATCATTGACACCAACGTCAGCTTGTTTCGATGGCCATTCCGGCGACTTCCACTGGACAACATCGACGGCCTCACAAACAAACTCCGCAGCCTCGGCATCACGTCAGCATGGGTCGGCAGCTTTGAGGGACTGTTTCATCGTGATGTTGCGGCTGTCAACACCCGCCTGACGAACGCTGCGCTGGATCGACCGGAATTGACGCCGATCGGATCGGTCAACCCAACACTTTCCGGGTGGGAGCATGACCTGCAGCAATGCGCAACAGCCCACAGAATGCTCGGCATCAGGCTGCACCCCAACTACCACGGCTACACGTTGAACGATCCGCGTTTCAGCCGACTGCTGAATCTTGCCTCTGCCGCAGGACTGTTCGTACAGCTTGCGGTCTCGATGGAAGACACGCGAACTCAGAGTGCGACGATGCAGGTAGCGGACGTCGACCTATCTCCGCTGCCAGCGGTCCTGGAAAAAATTCCGGCGGCCAAGATTCAGCTGCTCAACCACAAACTGCGGTCGCCGCTGCTCCAGCAACTCGGCAGTCATCCGGGTGTCTTTTTCGACACTGCTCGAATAGATGGCACCGACAGCATCCCAAAACTCATCGCCAGTCTGCCATCAGGTCGAGTCCTATTCGGCAGCCACGCTCCGTTTCTAATCCCCGAAGCTGCACTCATCCGAGTTCACGAATCGGACATTCTGGATGAGACTGGGCTGAGGTCTGTCTTGTCGAACAACGCGAAACAAGCTTTCCGAAAGGCAATGGTGTGAACAGCAACCTGACACAACTCGGCCTGCCCGCAGCGGAAACGTTGCAGAGCTATCGCATTTGGGATTCCTACTTCACACCGTCGTATTCACACCCCGGCGCTGATGGCAGCAGCAAGGTCATGGCTGATGTCGAACGATCACTGCCTGCCATCAGGAAGGGGCACTTTGAAAAACTGTGCTGGTTTCCTCACATCGGCGTGGGCACAACAACCGACAACGACTTCGAAGAACTCGTTCAGAAAAAGCCGAACATCATCCTGAAGCCGTTCGAACGCTGGCCGACACTCCTGTTGGGCATGATTCAGCTAAACGCCAACAATGTTTCCGCGTCGTTAGATGCCATCAACCGCTGGTTGCGAGATGGCCCGATGCTCGGCGTCTACTTTCCCGGCGGCGGGCCTAGTGCCATGACATGCACACACCGAAACTTTCATCCGCTGATTGAACGCATCGCAGATCTCAACGGCGTGATCATGCAACACACTTGGTTCAAGACCGGCGGCAAAACCGGACCGGCAGAATCCACCCCGGCAGAACTCGCCCAACTGGCCGCCCGCTTCCCACAGCAAAAGTTCCTTTGTGCTCATGCAGGCGGCGAATGGGAACAAGGAATTCGCGCCGTCCAGAATTCACCCAACGTGCTGATCGAAACATCCGGCTTCGACGCCACTGCGGGCTTCATCGAAATGGCGGTCCGAGAACTCGGAGCAGAACGCATCGTCTTCGGAAGCCACCTGCCGTCGCGATCGCTGGGCACTGAACTCGGAAAGATCATTGCTGCGGAAATCACCGAAGAACAAAAAAAATTGATTCTCGGCGAAAACTATCGACGCCTGCTGAACAAAGAATGAGCCCTCAGCAAGCCTGTGAGCCGCTCAGCCGAACTTTTGGCTTTCCTTGACGAACTCCGTGAGCTACGCTGGGTGTCCGACCCCATCTGCCTCGCGAGTTATCTGATGAGACTTCCCGCCACCTTGCTCTTGCTTTCCCTGCCAGTGCATCTGCACGCCACAGATTTCGATCAAGCTGTTGGCACCTATTTTCGGCAGCATTGCGTTTCCTGTCACGGCAGCGAACAGCAGGAAAGTGAATTCCGCATTGATACGCTGTCGAAGGATGTCGGTTCTCAAGACACGGCGTTGTGGGCAGAAGTCAGCGAACGCATCAGTTCTGGCGAAATGCCGCCGCCGGATGTTAAGAACCCGCCGACTGCCGAACAGGGCGCAGCCGTTGTGGAATGGTTGTCCGCCAGAATCAAGGAGGGCGAAGCCGCGCGGATGGCGAAGCGCGAACCCGTTTCGTTTTATCGCCTCAGTCGTGAAGAATACGTGAACACGATTCGCGACCTGCTGGGCGTGGAGTTCGATGCGACGGATCCGGGTGGGTTCAGCGACGATCCGGATTGGCATGGGTTCGAACGCATCGGTGCGGTGTTGTCACTGTCGGCGTCACATGTGGAAAAATACTTCCAAGCCGCCGAAACAATTCTGGCCGAAGCCTACCCCGACCAGCCAGTCGAATTGATTGAACTCCACAAGCCCGCTCAACCAGAAAGCGCGATTCAAGAACCGCACAAATCGCGACTGCGCGACATGGGGCTGCTGGACAAAGTTCGTTTCGACCTGTGGCCGCAAGATCAGTTGCGATACTTTCATCCAGGCCGCCTGCCGGCACCGGGTGTGTATGAGGTTCGTATTCAGTTGAGTGGCCTGAAGCCCGCCGATGGTCGCACGCCGCGACTGAAAGTTTATCACACAAAACTGGACCGAGTGCTCTTCGAACAGGACATCATCGCCGCCGAAGACGAACCCACAACGATCAGCTTTCGCGCTCATCTGCCCGCCGGAAATCATGAGATCATTGTGAGCAACGATGTGCCGGGCCCTTCCAACCTGCCTCGTTCTGGTCGACATGGTCGCAAACCATTTCTGAGTATCAAAGATGGCCGCATTCCATGGCAATTAAAGCTGACCGACGAAGAAGGACAACCGCTGTATCCGTTTCTGATTATGGACTGGGCGAAATGGACGGGGCCGCTGGTCTCGGAACACCAACAACAACTTCGCGCTGACTATCTGCCCGGTGACCTGCCCGGTGACCTGCCCGGTGATGAAGGCAGCCCGGAATCGATTCGCACCGGGCTGACTCACTTGGCCCGCAAAGCGTTCCGTCGTCCATTGGCTGATGGAGAAATTGACCGCTACGTCGCCGTTGTAGACAGCGAAATCGCGGCCGGCGCGAATTTTCGCTCCGCCATGAAGGCCGGTATGTTGGCGATCCTGTGTTCGAAGAACTTTCTGTTTCTGGTCGAAGGCCAAGACAGCCACCAGACAGACAATCAGACAGCGCAGCTGGCGGCCAAGATCAACGACTGGGAATTGGCGTCTCGGCTGTCGTACTGTTTGTGGAGCACCATGCCAGACGACGAACTATTTGTGCTGGCCGAAAACGGCACACTGCACCACACAGATGTCTTGCGGCAGCAGATCGATCGCATGCTGGCCGATCCACAGGCCCAGCGATTTCTAGAATCGTTTCCGACGCAATGGCTTCGGTTAAAGAAGGTCGGCATGTTTCCACCGGATGAACAACTGTACCCGCAGTACGACAAACATCTGGAACACAGCATGATCGGAGAGACCACGGCCTTCTTCGGAGAAGTCCTACGCCGGAATCTTTCGTTGCGTGAATTCCTGCATTCTGACTGGACGATGGCGAATCCTCGCTTGGCGGATTACTACGGCATCGACAACGTCACCCAAGACAAATTTCAACACGTTTCGCTGACGCCCGAACATCATCGCGGCGGCCTGTTGACTCAAGCCGCCATCCTGTCGCTGACGTCAGATGGTACTCGGCACCGGCCCGTGCATCGCGGCGTCTGGGTGTCCGAATCGATTTTCGGCAACAGCCCTCCTCCACCACCAGCCAACGTCGAAGCCATTGAACCCAATCTCGTGGATGTTCCGAAAGCCACGCTGCGAATAAAGCTGGAGGCGCACAAAAGCAACCCGAACTGTGCTTCCTGTCATCGCAAAATCGACCCGCTGGGCTTGGCATTCGAAAACTACGACGCCATCGGAAGTTGGCGAACGCACGAAGTTGTCGCACGTGGCACAGGCCACAACCCACCGGTCGACCCCAGCGGTGAGTTCGCCGATGGCAGAACATTCGCCAACGTACAGGAATTCAAGAAGCTGCTGCTCGACGATCTGGACGCATTCAACACCACCTTCATCGAAAAGCTGGCCACCTACGGACTGCGGCGCGCAATGACTTTTGAAGATCACGCAGAAATCGCCGCGATTGCCCAGATTAGCCAAGACAACAACTACGAATTGCGAGCCATCATTGTGGCGACTCTGACATCAGAACTGTTTCAACAACGCTGACAGCAGCAATTGAATGAAACTCTCCGCACGACGTCATTCAACATTCCCAATGAGCGAAAACACAAAGGCCCTTCCATGAGCAACTTTCTATCGCAAAACTGGCTTCTGAATCGACGACACATGCTGCGCGGCGCAGGTGCCGCAGTGGCGCTGCCGATGTTGAACTGCATGCGTCCACTGTGCGCGGCCACATCAGAAATCAGCAAACCGAAACGCAGTGTGTTCGTTTATATTCCGAACGGCGTCAACACGCTGACCTGGCAGATCGAACAGGCCGGCCAGAACTATCACATGACGGCCCCGATGCAGTCTCTGGAAAAGCATCGCCAAGTTATCACGCCCATCAGTGGCCTGCATCATCCCGACGTGCTGGGCAAACATCACAACTGCGACAAAGTCTGGCTAACGGGTGCCAACGTACCGGCCGATGGCGGCGCGTTCCGCAATACCGTTTCCGCTGACCAACTGATGGCCGAAACTCACGGTGTCCACACGCGGTTTTCGTCCTTGGAAATTGCGATCACCGGCGGTTCGTTGGCATGGTCGAAAGAAGGCATTCAACTGCCTGCCGAACGGCGACCGCGCACGCTGTTTGATCGACTGTTTGGCGTCGAACCGGGCGGCAAAGAAGTAGCTCGACGCAACCTAAACCGCCGCGCCAGCGTGCTGGACATTGTGCTGGATGATGCTCGCCAGCTGCGAGCACAAATCGGCACGGAAGACCGCGGCAAACTGGACGAATACCTGACGGCCGTGCGGCAGGTCGAAGTCCGCACCGCCCGCGCCGAAAGCTGGCTGGATGTTCCTCGACCAGAAGTCGCCAAAGAACGAGCCGCCCACTTATCACGTAACATCGACACCAAACAAGCGGGCGACTACTACCGCACGATCTACGACCTGATGGTGCTGGCTCTGCAAACCGACATGACGCGCGTTATCACTTGTATGACGGGCAGTGAAAGCAACGGCCTCGCGATTCCGGAAATCGGCGTCGTGCAAACACGCCACGAACTGTCGCACCACAACGGCGATCCGGAACAAATGCGGCGTCTCACACAAACCGACACCTTCCTGATCGAACAGCTCAGCTATTTCCTAGACCAGCTCACCACACACAAAGACGGCGACGCTCCATTGCTGGATACAACTCAAGTCCTGTGGGGCAGCGGCATGGCGTATGGCCACAGTCATGGCAATGCAAATCTACCGTTGATTCTGGCCGGTGGAAAGTCGCTGGGCCTCAAACACGGACAGCACGTCGACTTCAATCTGCCAAAGATCAACAACTATGATTTGTCGGACGCGAAGACTCACTACAACATCTGCTCTCGCCCGGTCGACAGCGACGCACGACTCAGTAACCTGCTGCTGACAATGCTGCAGCGGGCCGACGTAGAAACAGACTCGTTCTACGACAGCCACAGCACAATTTCACAGATCACCAGTTAACTCCGCCGGAGCTGGGTTTAGTCCCAAGGGGACGGCAGACTTTCGCTGCTGGCATGGATTCCAACGAACATCAGCTTGCGCATTCATTCACATCCATTGAGCCCCCATGCGAACACCAACCCTCATCATCCTGACGCTGGCCGTGAGCCACGCTAGCCACCTTAGCGCCGACGAAGAACAAACCTTTCGCACAGACCATAGCACGGACGAAACACGAACGTGGTATCAGCTGGTGGACGGGGAATTTCCTCCAGAAGGTTCGGCACACTATTTTTCCGGAGAACTTACCAAAGTCGACCATCTGAACCGCGCTTTCGTGCTCAGAATTGATCGCACGGACAAACAAAACCGCAGCCATTTCGATCTGCCCGTCGCCATTACCATGCTGCCGTATGGTGCGATCTACTACAACGGCGCGCCCGCCGCATTGCAGGACATCCCACTGGGCACACACCTGCATGGATTGTTTTACGCCAAGCATCCCGACGACGAAACAAAACGACTGGAAGGCTGGTACAATCGTGTCAGTATCGAAGCAGACTTCACGCGCTGCGTTCGGATCGAAGACGACTTCAGTTTTTACGCTCGACAAAACCAGCACTGGCGAATCGACGACTACGACCGCGAACAAAACAAACTCACCGCAACTTTGATGCAGCAGGACCATGCTGTCGGCGAGCCCGCAGTGTTTGATGTCTTGGACAGCACAAGAGTCTGGCAGGACAACGGCATCGGGACGCTCAAAGACATTGCCGCCGGACAACTCGTGCAGTTCAACATCACTTGGGCAACGCTGTACGGTGCTGGTCGAATTTTGGAACTGTGGATCGACGACGCCAGCCGCCAGTTGGCGACCAGCCATCAACTCGAACGACACCGACAACATATTCGAGAACGCGGTCTGCCCGCCATGGTGAACACCGTCGACAACCAGCAGCGACTGGTGACCGTCACATTCTTCGACAGCGTCGACCAATCTCTGTTCGAAGAACTCGCCATTGTCAACAATGAACCGCTGGGCTGGCCGATCAAGCATGAACCCGCTTCCACCAACACCGCCAAGGCGACGCTGGCGGTCGCACGCCACACACTGATGACCTACGACCCCGTGAATGATCGCAAAGGCGGGCCAGTCCGCGAACTGCGTCGAGTGCCCCGCGCCTTCGGCAGCGCGGGTGTCGAAGCCACGATTGAATGCAGCGTGCTTTTGGAAGGCTTCCGACCCAACCGAATCGTGCGCGTCTACCCGTCCCACTGGAAAGTCATCGCGCTGCCCAAAGAAGAAGAATTCTTCGGCCTCGACGAATAGCACCGCGACTTTTTACTCATCTGAACGACGAAGAATGAACAGTCAGGAAATGAAGCAGATCAGCAAGTTCCTGAGCCTCGTGCTTCGTCACCGACCAAGCAAAATCGGCATCACGCTGGACGATGCCGGATGGACGTCGGTCGCTGACCTGTTGGCACGGTTGCAAGACGCTGGCCGAGATATTTCACTGAAGTTACTGGAAACGATTGTAGCGGACAACGACAAGCAGCGTTTTCAATTCAGCGAAGACGGAACGCTTATTCGTGCCACACAAGGCCATTCGATCGACGTGGATCTCGGCTACCAGCCATCAATCCCACCGGACGTGCTGAGCCACGGAACACCGACGACATCAGTCGCCGCGATTCGCAATCAAGGGCTCACCAAACAACAGCGGCATCATGTGCATCTGCACGTCGATCAGCACCTGGCAGCCAGTGTCGGACAACGTCGCGGTACCCCGGTTGTGCTGAGCGTTGATGCCAAACGAATGGCCGCAGCAGGCTTTGCTTTCTACGTGACACCTAACAGCGTCTGGTTAACAGTCCAAGTGCCGCCGGAGTTCATCACCTTTCCAGTCGAAACATCCGAGCGTTGATTGTGCAAACTGTTCTCCGCAGCAACATATCAACGAAGGGAATCCACACGAATAGGCGGCCTAGAATTCCTGTCCATTCGTGGTTGAAGACGCACCACCCATAGAACTCGACAGGGGCTTGTTTTTTATCTGTGGCCATCTGTGGTAAAAAAGTTGAGCTTGTCAGACGAACATCTGCCGCAGCAAGTCTTGTCTGAAGTTTGCGTTTCGTGACCTCGGTGCCGGAAAAAAGAATTTCATCACAGATGAACACAGTTTGGGATGCGATCACAAATGATTGTCAAACCGGCAAGGGTGGCGGGCGTTGGAGCGAGGCACGAGCGAAACCCCGGGGCTTCCTTCGCAAGCTCAGTCCAGCCCACGGCCTCCCAGCAACAGAAGACCCAAACGCCTGTCGCCCCTACTGATTGAGTGCTGCCTCACGCGACTTGTTTCAAGGGGGCAGCCTACGATACCATGGTGAACGAGCCTTCCCATCCATCCCGCCCCACTTTCGCCATCGGTGATCCCTGTGAAACTTGCAATCGCCTGCCCCTGTGCGTTTTCTCTGATCATTCTGCTGCAGGCCTTGTCACCCGCCGTCGCAGCAGAGATTCAGTTCAACCGTGACATTCGGCCCATCCTGTCCACAACGTGCAATAAGTGTCACGGCCCCGACGACGCTCACCGTGAAGCCGACCTGCGGCTCGACAACGAAGAAGGAATCCAGCAAGCGTTTTCTGGCGGGCTCAACGAAAGCGAAGCGTGGGCCAGAATTATGTCGAAAGATCCGGATGTCGTGATGCCTCCGTCGGATTCGCACGTGGAACTGAAGCCCCCACAAATGGCACTCATCAAACAGTGGATCGATAGCGGTGCAGATTACGAAGGCCACTGGTCATTTATCGCTCCCCAAAAATCAGCCGATTCATTCGCCAATCAGGATTCGCAGCAGTGGATTCGAAATCCCATCGACGCCTTCATCCTGCGTCGACTGGCAGCCGAAGGACTGCAACCGAATGGCGACGCTGATCAAGAACGCTTGCTTCGCCGAGTCACGCTGGACCTGACCGGACTGCCGCCGAACATCGCGGAAATCGACGCATTCCTGGCAGACACGTCCGACGATGCTTTCGAAAAAGTTGTTGATCGCCTGTTAGCATCACCGCACTTTGGCGAACGCATGGCGGTTGTCTGGATGGATGCCGCACGATATGGCGACACCAGCGTCTTTCACGCCGATGGCCCGCGTGATATGTGGCCGTGGCGAGACTGGGTGATCAACGCCTACAACAACAACAAGCCCTTCGATCAGTTCACACTGGAACAGCTGGCGGGCGACCTGCTGCCGGATGCAACGGTCGACCAACGTGTGGCAACCGGATTTCTACGCAACAATGCCACGACCGACGAAGGCGGACTGATTGAAGAAGAATACCGCGTGGAATATGCGATCGATCGCGTGAAAACAACATCGATGGTCTGGATGGGACTCAGCATGGAATGTGCTCAATGTCACAACCACAAATACGACCCCATCACGCAGGAAGAATACTACAAATTTTTCGCGTACTTCAACCAAGCCGCCGATCCCGGCAAGCAAACTCGCAACGGCAACCAAGCCCCCGTCGTGGACATTCACGACAACCACAAAATTGCACAGGCGAATGAGTTACAAAAACAGTTGAATGCGATAGCGCCGCAACTGGAAGCTCGATCGCAAGCTGCGGACACAGATTTTCACAACTGGTTGACGGCAGCTGCCGCCAATGCCGACCAGCAATCCGCCATCCCCACAGACATGACAGTTCACCTGCCACTGGATGAAGGCAAAGGCCGCAGCGTCGCGGATCTTGCCAACGCAGGTCGCAAAGGTAAACTCAACGGTCCCGCCCAGTGGAGCGACGGTAAGTTCGGCAAAGCGTTCGATTGCAATGCTGCCAACTT
Source organism: Fuerstiella sp. (assembly GCA_041688835.1). Lineage (GTDB taxonomy): Bacteria > Planctomycetota > Planctomycetia > Planctomycetales > Planctomycetaceae > Fuerstiella. The sequence goes on along the minus strand of JBDNHJ010000008.1, from coordinate 23,690 downwards.
CGTCGATCTCGGCGACGCGGGAGACTTCGACGGCAGCCACGGTTTCTCCTACGGCGCATGGATCAAACCCAAGGGTGCCGGCAACGGAGCTCCCATTGCGCGGATGAACAGTGCGAACAGCTTTCGCGGTTATGACCTACATCTTTCCGGCGGCACAATTGCGCCGCACATCATCAGCAATTGGCCAGCGGATGCGATCAAAGTGAACAGCAATCAGAAGCTGAAGCCAGACACTTGGCAACACGTCTTTGTGACTTACGATGGTTCCGGCACGGCAGACGGTGTCAAAATCTACGTCGACGGCCAGCTATGGGATTGGACGATCGAACAGAACGGGCTGAAGGGTTCCATCAAATCCAAAGGCCCATTCTATCTCGGCCGACGCAACGGAGGTTCCAACTTCACAGGGCTGATCGATGATGTGCGTGTCTACGGTCGCACACTCGCGGAATCAGAAGTCGCCGCCTTGGCAGGCAACGACGTCATCACACCGCTGCTTGCCAAAGCGGCCGATCAGCGTTCGGAAGACGAACAGAACGTGCTGCGAACGCACTACCTGAACGCGGTTGACGAACCCTACAAATCACTTTCGGCAAAACAGACGGAACTGTCAGCAAAAATCGCTGAATATCGCCAGCCGATCGTCAACGTGATGATCATGAACGACGTTCCCAAAATGCGAGACACCTTTATCCTGGCTCGCGGCGACTACGCATCTCCAATGCAAGACCACAAGGTCGAACCAGATGTGCCGGCCGCCCTGCCCGCTCTACCTGCTGGCGCGTCGGCAAATCGGCTTGGCTTGGCCACGTGGATCACGCAACCAGACAATCCGCTGACCGCACGCGTCACGGTGAACCGTTATTGGTCGATGCTGTTTGGCGAAGGCATCGTCAGATCACTGGAAGACTTCGGGGCTCAAGGAGAATGGCCCAGCCACCCCGACCTGCTGGACTGGCTGGCTGTCGACTTTGTCGAATCCGGCTGGAACATCAAACACTCACTCAAGCAAATGGTGATGTCATCGACCTATCGTCAATCCAGCGTCGTCACAACCGCCAAGTTGCAAGCCGACCCGGAAAACCGACTTCTGTCCCGAGGTGCAAGATTCCGACTGCAAGCCGAATTTGTGCGTGATAACGCATTGGCAGCCAGCGGACTGTTGGTTGCCAACGTTGGCGGTCCTGGAGTCAAACCGTATCAACCAGATGGGCTGTGGAACGAAGTCAGCCTAGACGGCAACGTCCGTTTCGTGCAGGACCATGGCGACAATCTGTATCGGCGTTCGATGTACATCTACTGGAAGCGCTCCTCGCCCGCTCCCACCATGACGATCTTCGACGCGCCTTCTCGAGAAAGTTGCTCCCTGCGCCGTTCACGCACCAACACGCCGCTGCAGGCACTGGTCACCATGAACGACCCGCAGTTTGTGGAAGCCGCCCGAGTGCTCGCGGAAGTCGCTCTCACATCCGGCGGCGGATCTGTGGAACAACAAATCGAATTCGCTTTCCGGCGTACCACCGGCGTTCAACCAAACAGCAGTGTAAGAACCATTCTGGCCGAAGCGTTCCACGAAGAACGGGCCCGCTTCCAAGCAGACGCAGCCGCCGCCATCAAGTTCCTGTCCATCGGCGAAGCCAAACGCAACGAATCCCTAGACGCAGCGACTCACGCCGCCATGACCGTCGTCACCAGCATGATTCTAAATCTGGACGAAACGTTGACGCGCGGTTAACACGTCACTAAGCCCGCTTCTCACCCATCTCCTCCGCACCAAGTTGGAAGTGTCTTGGAGATTGTTCGAGCGCAATGTGACGAAATCTTGGTAACCAAGAAAATGGTTTGTAGTGAAACCTCTCAGATTCTTGCCTGCCAAAAAACAGTGGCCAAAATCGCCCCGCACTGACGAGCAAAAACGAAAGCCACCACAGCCACCAGCCAACATATCGTTCCACTGTTCCGATTCCGGTAAAAGCCACGCAGGCAAAGAGCAAAAAAGATATCCGGTACGTCGGAGGAATCGAAACGAAGGCCGCGGCAACGTTGCCACTGCCAATGGGAAAAACAGAATATTCATCGCTGAGTAAACCCAATAGATAGGGTGAACAAATCCGCAAAGGCAAGCGAATAAGATTGACGCAATGAACAACGAACCTCCCGAACCTACGTCGGTGTACTTGACGGGATCAGTTTCTACCAACCGGAGTGATTCCATGCTGGCGGCGGGCAGCGAGAACGACGCCACCATGCTAATCGTTCCCAATCCCGTCAGAAGCAACGGTATTGTCCATTTCGTGGGTCGAGATATCGCGTCATACGGCTGAACGAGTGTGCCGCAAAGAAAATCCCAAAGCTTGCCAAAAATCATCAGTCCCTTCCTCCTTCCTCACCACTTGGCTTACTGACATACGACAAAGTATGTCATCGCGTTGGAGGTGTCGTCTGCAAAGCACGATGTTCTATAACACACACAGAAGCCGCCACGTCACACTCTATGTTCCATTCCTCCGTGCCTCAAGATCTTGTCAAGGGTGGTGCGATCTTCGTCGCGAGACAACGGCACCACCTAGTACAGAAGCCGCCTTCGCATTGCAATTTTGCCTCGCCACGGACCTGCTCTCTTGATATGCTCGTCATCTCCCGCATCAGACTTCCCATCTTTTCACAAGAGCTATCTCAATGGCGCCTTCTCGTGACCTCAGTCGATCGTTTCTGAATCTGCAGGCCAATTTCTCACGGCGCGAGTTGCTGACGAATGCCAGCCGACCGTTGGGCGCAGCGGCATTGGCTTCTTTAATTGGCGGCCAAACTGCGGAGGCTGATGCTGCAATTCAAAGCACGGCCGCTGCGAATGGTGGGCTGCCCAATCTGCCGCATTTTCCGCCGAAAGCCAAGCGGGTGATCTATCTGATGATGACCGGCGGGCCTTCACACATCGACACGTGGGATTACAAGCCTGAGATCCGCAAGATTCATGGACAGGAATTGCCGGAATCGATTCGTAACGGGCAGCGTATCACGACAATGACTTCCGGGCAGACAGCATTTCCCTGCGTCGCACCGATGTTCAAGTTCTCGCGGCACGGACAGAACGGGACGTGGGTGAGCGAGATTCTGCCGCATACCGCCAAAATGGTCGACGACATCTGTCTGGTGAAATCTGTCCACACAGAAGCCATCAACCACGACCCGGCAATCACTTTCATCAATACGGGCGTGCAGCAACCCGGTAAAGCCAGCATGGGAGCGTGGGTGAGTTATGGACTCGGAAGTCCCAACAAAAACCTGCCGTCTTATGTGGTGATGATTTCCAAAGGGCCCGGACAGAAGCAGGCGTTGTACAGCCGATTGTGGGGCAGCGGTTTTTTACCGTCGCAGCATCAGGGCGTGGCTTTGCGAGCTGGCAACAGTCCGGTGTTGTACCTGAATGATCCCGACGGCATCGATCGCCCCACACGCCGGCGCATGCTGGATCGCATCGCGGCCATCAACCAAGAAACCTACAGCAGCTTTGGAGACCCCGAGACTTTGGCGCGCATTGCACAGTATGAAATGGCGTATCGGATGCAGACATCCGTCCCCGGACTGATGGACCTGACATCCGAAACCGCCGACACCAAAGCCCTGTACGGCAACGACATCGAAACACCGGGCTCGTTCGCTCGCAATTGCGTGATTGCTCGCCGACTGGCCGAACAAGGCGTGCCGTTTGTGCAACTGTTCCATCGCGGCTGGGACCAGCACGGCAACCTGCCGAAGCTATTGCGAGGCCAGTGTGAATCGATCGACCAACCCATCGCCGGACTGATCGCGGACCTCAAGCAACGCGGCATGTTCGAAGACACGCTGATTGTTTGGGGTGGAGAATTTGGCCGTACCATTTATTCTCAAGGCAAACTCACGGCCGACAATCACGGTCGCGACCACCACGGTCGCTGCTTTACGATGTGGATGGCGGGAGCCGGAATCAAACGCGGTTTCGAATTCGGCAAGACAGACGACTATTGCTACAACATCGTCGAAAATCCCGTTCACATTCGTGATATGAATGCCACGCTGCTGAATCAGATCGGCGTTGATCACAACCGCCTGACCTTCCGCTATCAGGGACTCGACCAAAAGCTCACCGGCGCAGAACCCGCGCGAGTGGTCTCTGAAATTTTGACCTAATGGTCTGTCAGCTTCAAAATTTGGGGTTCGATTTTCGTAGCTCGGCGGTCTCCGCCGAGAAATCACGGTGGAGACCACCGAGCGACATTTTGCAAACCCTCAAACTAGGCTGTGGCAGCATACTCGTCGTTTCTTGGCGGCAATTTACAGAGTGATATTGCCGAAGAATTTTTCCAGCAGCTGAGCAAACTGCTGCAGTTCGGATTCCGTTGCCGTGGGTGCGGTCATCGGCTTCGTGGAAGTGCTATTGGGTGATGATTTCATGACTGTGTCCTCTGCTGAGCTGAAAGACTTGTGGCTTGATAGTCTCCTGAGCGAAAAACAGACCGATCTGTTACGATAGCCTTCATGGAAAAAGTCGCAATTTTCGTAGACGTGCAAAACATCTACTACACCGTCAAGCAAACTCACGGTTGTCATTTCAATTACACGGCATTTTGGAATCAGGTGACGGCAAATAGAACGGTGGTCAAGGCTTACGCTTACGCAATTGATCGCGGCGACCCCCAGCAAATCAACTTCCAGCAGATTCTGGAATCGATTGGGTTTGAGGTGAAGCTGAAGCCCTTCATTCAGCGGCGAGACGGTTCGGCCAAGGGCGATTGGGACGTTGGAATCACGCTCGACATGATTGAACACGCGGGCGAAATCGACGTCGCTGTGCTGGCGTCCGGCGATGGAGACTTCGACTTACTGGCTACGAAACTTCGTGAGGTCCATAATGTCGACGTCGAAGTCTATGGAGCACAAAAGCTGACCGCGAACTCACTCATTCAGGCCGCCTCCCGCTTCATTCCCATCGATGGAGCGTTATTGCTACGGTAGCTGGAAGTCTCATTTGACCCCACTGACGATAGCTGAACGGGATCACAATCCAAGAAACCCCTTAGCTCTTTGGCATTTTGGCGACCGCTGTGTCAGACTATGGGAATTGGTGATCAGTCACTTGGCGGATCACTGGCTTTCCGCCCGACACATTCCTGTACTGGAATCCTGCCATGCTGAGTCTTCGCACTGCTGCCGTTGCATTGTGGTCACTGCTGATGTTCACCACAGCGTCATATGCCGAGTGGCCCGCTTACATGAACGGCAACGATCGGGCTGGCTTCACCCATGCAAAGATCGACCTGCCCCTGAAGCATGCTTGGACATACAAGGCGGCCACAAAACCGGAAATGGCGTGGTCCGGCCCACGAGAAACGGCCATCGAAGGCTACGAGATGAAGCATCGCGTCAATTTTGACGACGCGCTGCAAGTCGTGCTATCCAACGGGCGAGCCTACTTCGGCAGTACCGTTGACCATCGATTGCACTGCGTCGATGCAAAATCCGGAGCACCGATCTTCAGCTTCTATACAGATGGGCCAATTCGCCTTGCCCCGACGCTGGCTTTCGGCAACGTGTATTTCGGTTCCGACGACGGCATCGTGTACTGCCTGAAAGCGGACAGCGGAGCACTGGTCTGGAAGATGCGAGTCGGGCGGAAGGATGACCGACTGCTTTCACGCGGCGAAATGATTTCTCGCTGGCCCGTGCGAACAGGCGTGCTGATTGATGGGCAGACCGCGTATTTCGGCGCTGGTGTGTTTCCGCATGAAACAATCTATCTCTGCGCCGTCAACGCAGCAGATGGAAAAATCATTTGGAAAAATGACACGATCAGCGAGCAAAACGCAGGCCGAAATGACCTCACACCGCAGGGATATCTGTTATCGAACGACGACCTGCTGTTCGTGCCGTCTGGACGATCGCTTCCGGTTGGCATCTCAAAGGCGACCGGAGACATTGTCTTCCAGAAAAAGCACTCGTGGAGAACATCCGCCGGCGGCGTGGTCGGAGGCACAAAAGCGTTGCTGGGTGACAACCAAATCTACGCCGGAGGACCGCATCACTTTCTGGCCATGGATGAAAAAACGGGGAACGTAGGAGCGTCTTGGATTAACGGACGTCAGATGGTCTTGGCTGGCGAACTGGCCTACCTGATGGACGGCGAAAGAATCTTCGGCGTCAAGCGAGCGGAACATGCAACAGCGAGTCAAGAAAAACAAAAATGGTTTCTAAAGGCACGAGAGTTTCGCAGCGACAAAAAGAAACTGGCCGAGGCCAAACTGAAGATGGAAGAGTACACCAAGGTCGGCATTTTGTGGGAATACGTCAGCGACTTCGACGATGTCCTGATTGCGACGGACAATCTTGTCTTTGCCGGCGGTCAGGATCAGCTGGTTGCACTGGATCGCGCCAGCGGAAAGAAGGTGTGGGAACAGACTGTCGAAGGCAACGTGCGAGGACTCTCAGCGGCAGACAACGTTCTGACAGTCAGTACGGACGCAGGTCATGTGTATTCATTTCACAGCGAGCAACCCGACAACACGACTGGCACAACTTGGCCGAAGCCTTACACGCCTCCGTTTGCAGATGACGAATGGACAGACGTCTATCAATCCGCCGCACGACAGATTCTCGATCGCAGCCATCAACAAACCGGATACTGCCTGGTACTTGGTAGTGAGAACGGGCGACTGGCGTTCGAGTTGGCGGAACAGAGCAACCTGACAGTGATCGGCGTAGAACCAGACGCCAGCAAAGCGCAGGCATCGCGAGAGGCTTTGGAGAAATCCGGCATCCATGCCACGCGGGTCACGATTACAACGGCACCGCTGGACAAGTTACCCTTCGCGAACTATTTCGCCAACCTAATCGTTTCCGACTCACACATGCTGACCGGCCAGCTGCCTTGCGACCCCGAGCAGGTCGCACGCCTGCTGAAACCCTGCGGCGGTACGGCGATCCTGACTCGCGCCCACAACGCTGCGGATTCGGACGCAAATGATCAGAGCATGATCGAATGGCTGACCCAGCTGTATCTGGAAGACGAAGGGGATCTTATCGCGGACGCACCCACATTTATGCTGCGTCGCGGAAAACTGGCAGGAGCCGGCGACTGGTCACACCAATACGGCAACGCAGCCAACACATCCTATACAGACGATCAACGCATCAAGGATGGCCTAGGAGTGTTGTGGTATGGCGATCCCGGACCAAGTGCCATGATCAACCGCCACGAAGCCGCCGGCGCGCCGCTTTCGACCAACGGACGGATGTTCATTCAGGGCACCGACAGCGTGATGGCGTACGACGCCTATAATGGCACTTTTCTGTGGGAATACAAAAACCCGGGAGCCATTCGCACGGGCGTCTTTAACAATCGTGAAACGCATAACCTTGCCGCCAGCGATGATGCTCTGTACGTGGCCGTCGACGACACCTGTACCGCGCTCAATGCCGCGACCGGAAAAGTGATGGCCACTTACAAAACTCCAGAATCTTCGGATGGCATCGAACGAGCCTGGGCCTATCTGGCTTACGATAACGGACAGTTGTTCGGAACCAGCACCATTCGGGAAGAACTGGAAACGCGAATGCGGCGGCGCGGCCTGACGGTCAAGAGCCAGACCGATTCCGTGTTTGCTGTCGACACAAAAACGGGCCAACGAATGTGGACGTACCGTGGCGACAACATCTTGCACACCACAATCGCGATTGGTCCGAAAAGAGCGTACTTTGTTGACAGTTCCATCACACCCGAAGAACGGCAGCAACTGTACCTGCAGGACAAAGGAAAGCTGAAGGAACTCACGGGAGACGCCGCTGTGAAAGCGGAAGCCGACATGAAAAAACTCGACGTTCGTAAGGCGGTTGCACTGGACCGCAAATCTGGGGAAAAGCTGTGGGAGAATCCCGTCAACGTCACCGACACAACAAACGTCAGTGCTGGTGGAGGCAGTCTGACACTGATGTACGCCAACGAGCATGTGGTTCTGTGTGGTGCGAATGCCAACGGGCACTATTGGAAGCAGTTTCTGGCTGGCGAATTCGACAAACGCAAACTGCTGGTTCTGAATGCAGCAGACGGACAGGAACTCTGGTCGAAAAATGCGAACTATATGAATCGCCCGGCCGTCATTGGCAGTGAGATTTTTGCAGAACCATGGGCTTTCGACCTGCACTCAGGAAATCCAAAAACACGAATGCATCCTGTCACCGGCAAAGACAGCGACTGGCGATTCAGCAGACCCGGACATCATTGCGGAATCATCACGGCCACACCGAATATGATGTTCTTTCGGTCAGATTTCATTGGATACTACGATCTTTATCAGGATAGCGGCACGCGACACTTTTCGGGACAACGACTGGGTTGCTGGGTCAATGCGATTCCGGGCAACGGCCTCGTAATGATTCCGGAAGCCAGCGCCGGCTGCGTGTGTCAGTTTTCAATTGCCTCAACTGTGGTCATGGAACCAAAGACGCAAAATAAGTCGTGGGGCATCCTGAGTGCTGTTGGGCCGTCGACGCCTGTTCGTCGCATGGGAATCAACTTCGGCGCTCCCGGCGACCGCAAAGACCGTTCGGGCAGGGAATGGTTTTCGTTTCCTCGTCCATCGTCGCGTGGACGGCTCGAATACGTGTTTGATCTCAAGCCGAACCTGAACGCAGGCGGTGGCTGGTACAGTCGCAACGCCGAATCAGTGAACGTCGTCACAGACGAAGAAACGTGGCTGTTCACCTCGGGTGCACGCGGCTTGAAGAAGTTCGAAATCCCAATGCTCGGCAAAAACGACGCGGCTCGACCATATCGTGTCCGAATGTATTTTGCTAACGTCGACGACAAAGACACAGGACTGTTCGACGTCAAGCTGCAGGGACAAGTCGTGGAAACTGCGATCAACATTCCGACATCAATCGCGGGGAGCGTGAAGGCTTCGATCAAAGAATTTGAAGGCATCAACGTAACAGACAATCTGATTGTGGAATTGGTCGCCACCAGCGACTCAACAGCCATCCTGTCGGCGATTGAAGTGACAAGCGAACGATAATTCGGCGTGGCTGTCATTTGCGTACAGGTGACAGCGATCGAAGTTTCCACCAAGCAGCAAACTCGTCCTGTGAATGACGGATTCGCAGGATTCCTCGTCAAATGTGTTGAGAAAAAACATGAAGATTCAAGCTCCCAAAGCAACTGACCATTTGCCGCCAACGGTCCTAGCCCGCAGACGCGGGGGAACTCTTGTCGAAAACCATCCTCCGCAGCCACGAGGCAGTGTAAAACGCTGCAGATCAGTGGCGGGACGATGGATTCGCTACTCCACCGCAATCCTAGCGGTTATCGTCGCGGCCCCGTTGTTTGCGTGTCAGATTCCCGTTTTTCGATATGCCCTAGAACGCTGGTCCGCCGACCGTTATGAAATCATCGTGCTGCATGATGGCCCGCTGCAGGCCGCGCAGCAGAAGCAGTTAACGCAACTTCGCGATTCAAACTTCGAATCGCCGCTGGCAGGAAACTTCGACGTCAAAACCGTTTCTGCCGCAGACATCAAAAATCCTCGATTGCAGCGGGCATGGGATCAACGAACATCAAAAACCCAACCCCTATTGGTGGCCCAATACCCGCCGGGAAGCAAAGACGTTCCCGATCGCGTTGCCATGGAAGCTGTGTTGACGCAGGAATCCGCTTCGCAAATTGCCGACTCGCCAGTGCGCACAGAAATCACAAAACGGCTGCTGCAAGGTGAATCTGCGGTGTGGATTTTTGTGCCCAGTGGCGACGCCGATCAGGACGCGACCGCGCTGAAAACGCTGACTGAGCAAGTCAAACTCAACGAATCCGAGCTCGAACTTCCGGTTCAGGACGAAATCGAAACGGAAGAAGATCTGCTGACCGCATCACACTTGGAATTGCGAATCAAATTCTCCATCGTGACACTGCAACGCACCGATCCGAACGAGCAGTTTCTGTTGAGCTCCCTGTTGCACAGCGAACCGGATCTACTGACGCTGGACGAACCAATGGCGTTTCCAGTGCTCGGTCGGGGGCGAGTGTTCTACGGCCTAGCTGGCAAAGGAATCAGTTCGGCAACCATTGGCGCTGTCTCGCGATTCATCATCGGTCCCTGTTCGTGTCAGGTCAAAAATCAGAATCCAGGTTTCGATCTGCTGCTGACAACGGACTGGGACAAACAGTTGTTTGGTGAAGATTCCCGCCGCCCAACTCAGGCAAAGCCAGCGGCACCTGTGCAGCTGACCATTCCTGCTGGCAAGTCCGACCGCTAATTGGTCGAACCAACGCAGTGTCACGCTTACGTGTTCCAGACGACTTTGTCTTCGATCGGAGTCCGAGTGCCCGTGGGCCAGTCTGCTTGAGGATAGCCCACGTAAAACAGACCGAGCACTCGGTCCTTGCTGCTCAACCCCAAATCGTTCCGCAGTTCATCGCTACAGATCGCGTTGCCTGACGACCAATACCCGCCCACACCGAACGCAGTCGCGGTGAGGTGCAGATTTTGCACCGCACAAGCCACGGCTTGGATTTCTTCGATTTCAGGGATCTTCTCAGACTCCTGCCGCTTCATCGCAATCACAATCAAGTGCGATGATCGCGCGGCGTTCGTTTTCAACTTGTCTGCCTTAGCGGGTTTGACAGCATCGGGCGGTGTCACCAGTCGATAAATTTCCGCCAAACGTTCGCCAAGTCGCAGGCGAGCTTCATCGGCATAGACAAAAAACCGCCACGGCTGCGTCATCCCATGCGTGGGCGCCCAATTCGCGTTGCTCAACATTTCCCAGACAACGCTGTCATGGACACGCTGCTCAGAAAAATCAGCCGGCTTCACCGAGCGACGATGCTCCATCAGCGACTTCACAGCAATCTTATTGATCGCATCCTGAAATGGTTCGTGATGCAGGCTCATGGGGGATCGTTTAACAAAAAAGAGAGACAAAAACGCAAGTCGGCAACTCAACTCTTATGTATCTTCCGGACCGGCCGACTAACAGCGAACAGAAGATTGCCAACCGTAATTCCGCTGCGTAAGTTATCAAGTCAGCTAGCTCGTTGTGAGTTCCAGTATCAAATTCCGAACCAATGACCTCTGTTTAATTCAGCAGGCATCCTCTCTTAACGCTGAACCTAAACGAATCCGAATCGGAAACTCTGCCGAATGGCTGAGCTGACTGTCATGATCAATGTCCCATGTATTATGACGGAATTTTGAGTCTTGCTGCGGCCACCGTAGGACGCAGCGTCTTTCTGGTTTTGATTGATCAACGCTGGGGTAAGTGATGAGTCAGGACATCTTTGTCGGAAGCCTTGCATGGGCCACACATCTGAAGGCCTAGAACAAACCTTGGCACAATTCGGGAACTTGCGCCACGGTCATCACCAATCGAGACTCGGGGCGCTAAAAAAGATTCGGGCTTGTGGAAATGGAGAGTGGCGGGGGCAAAGCTATCGAGGCCCTCTGCGGCTCAGAACTGGATGACCGAACGATCGTGGTCAACGAAGCCCCCCCCCGAACCACGGTAAGGTGGTGGATACGGCGGCGGTGGCAGCGGTCGTTACCAGGGGCTGATGTCGTTGATGTCGCAATTTTGATCTGACGGTGCATGTTTTTTGCACAGCCTTTTCTATTCCGTGATCACACGCTACAAACATTTGCCCTACGACACATAAAACTGGATCATCAAATCGCTGAATTCATGGCCATCGAAACACTGCCCCACAAAGATCTGTCCGGCATGCGCACCACCCGTACTATCGTATTCTCGAAACAGTGGTTGCTGTCGATCTTGTTCGCAGCGGCTGTAGTCGCTCTTCTGGCACTAGCTGGCGGTGGTTTTGCATGGTCAATCGTAGCTGACCACCGGCTGCCAAGCCTCATTATCGGCTATGCTCACAGGAATCAATCACCGGACCGACAAAAGCGTGTGACTTCCATATCAGCTCTCCGGACGGCAGCGAGCATGGACTTTGACAACCCACAGCCACAATTACGACTTCTGTCTGCAGCGCAAGAAGTCGGAGATTCCGCCGCAATCGTTGTTGCTCGAAAGGGCCTGTTGCGTTTGTCACCCTATGATCCGCTGTCACACGGAGAACTCGCGGCGGCTCTGCTTGAACATGGCAACCTCAATGAAGCTCTCCTCCACTCAAAAACCGCCGTACAACTGGCACCAGAAAATGCCAAAGTCCTCTGTACACGTGGCGCCGCACTGTTGGCAAACGGAGACAAACCAGAATCGGCTAGGGCATTTCGTCGTGCTCTGGAGATCGACCCGGATCTCGAAGCCGCTCGCCTAGCCCTTGAGTACCCGCTCAAAGAATTTTGAAATCTAGGCAGCGACTCAGCCCCAACGAGCTGTCCTCGATGGTCTGTCGAATGGACGCTCAAAAACGTACTGTGGTCGCTCCGGACACATGACCCAATCACGACGCCTTTCATTCACAAACGCGACACAATCATCTCTTCATCCGCAAATCGTTGACAGCCCTGCCAGCAAAACACGGAATAACAGGACAGTCAGCTGTGACTTCGACAACGCCAGAAGCATCTCAAAAATCGGCCTTGGTCGGTCGAATGTTTGTCAACCCGGTGTTCGACTACCTGTTGATTGGCGGAGCCCTGAGTCTGTTTGTCATTCCCGTAGTCTGGTGGACAGCGGGAGGTTCCGCGATATTCGACTTTCGGCTGTTGCCGTGGTTCATTCTATGCAGCAACAGTGCCCATTTTGCAGCTTCTACGGTTCGGCTGTATACAAAAGAAGGAGCAAGAGAGTCTCTTCCGTACGTCACGGGTCTGCTTCCGGCGGTGTTTATCGTGGTGGTCGGTATCGCTTTGTTTTTTGCGGGTGAAGTTGGCCGATTCTTTCAGATTCTGTATCTAACGTGGTCGCCCTATCACTACGCGGCGCAGGCATTTGGCCTGTCGATGATGTACTGCCATCGGAGTGGATGTCGGCTAACGAGCGGACAAAAGCGGTTGCTGTGGTGGATCGCGATTTTGCCGTTCATGAAGGCGGCTATTGTGTCCCAAAAACAATTCCTGCCATGGTTGCTGCCGGCAGAGATCATCTGGACCGATCTGACGTTTCACCGAACCGTGGACTCGATGGTATTCATCACTGGCATCGCAGCGATGGTTCTGCCGGTCTTGTTTTATCTTAGGGTGCAACGGACTGCCGAAGTCCCCATGCCGTTGATCAGTCTGCTGGTGATCATGACCAATGGTGCCTGGTTTGTCCTGTTCGAATTTATCGATGGCTTCGTATTGGCGACGATCTTCCATGGAATTCAGTATCTGGCGATCGTCATTATCTTTCATGTCCGTGAACAAACAGCCCGCCCCCAAAACAGACACGGGATCGCGTATCATGTCGGCTGGTTTTACTGTGTTTGCCTGTTGCTGGGCTTCGCGCTGTTCAACTGCTGGCCACTCGGCTACGAAATGCTTGGGTTTAGTGCCGCAGAAAGCACGCTGCTGGTTATCGCGGCCATCAACATCCATCACTTCATCGTGGATGCGAAAATCTGGAAGCTTGAACGAGACCGTGGCAACCGCAGAATTGTGGTAGACAGCGAGGCCACTGCATCGCTGGACGTTTGATAGCCAGAATCTGGAAAGTCCGCACTCCATTCTCGACTACTTAGGAATCAATCCGGATAACCGTTCCCGAAACTCATGGAGTTTCTGAGTGTCACCCTTTGCAGCAGCCGCCCGCATTAAATGGTTAATCAGCTGCCGGTCATCTGCGTGGCCTTCGTAGAAACCAATCAACTTATCATAGACAGCCGAACCTTTCCCGATGAAGACAAGCAGATCAGCTTCGAACAGGGCAGCATCAAGATTGGACGGTTCCGCAGTGATCACAGTTTCGACGTGTTGGAGCGCGAGATTGAAGTCGCCATCGTCACGCAGAGCTTTCGCCAGAATCAACCGCACAGAATACAGATCCGGCTGGCGATCTAGGCACCATTCCGCCTGACGCATAGAGGCGCTGGTATTGCCCGCCGACAGATGGGCGTAAGCGAGGTTGGCGTGAGCCGTCATATTTTCGGGATCAAGACGGATGGACGCTTCCAGAGGGGCAACCATTTCCTGATCGCGATTAAGATCGCCCAGAATATCGGCAAACAACAGGTAGCTTTGGGCGCGGTCCGGCCTCGCAGTGATGCATCGCTGAGCAAATGGAATTGCGTCCTGCAGACGACCGATGTCGAAGTAGAGTTCGGCAAACGCCAGATTCGCAGCATAGTCATCCGGGTCGATTCTGATCAGACCGCGAAGAGCTGACTCAACGAGAGTCGTCTCCTTTGTCATGATTCCGATAGCCGCCAGTGAACGCAGCGATGGTTCGTGGAATTTCGGGACGTCTTTCAATACTTGATAGTGAACGACTGCGCGAGTGAATTCCTGACGGTCGCGATAAACATCGGCCAGCATGCTGCGTGTCGCATCATCGCCACGCTCATTCGCAAGGTGCCTCTCCAATTGTAAAAAGGCTTTCCTGAAATTGCCGCGTCGCAAGGCCAGCAGACCTTCGTCGCGAACAGAATCTGCGGTCTTTTCCCAAAAGAAGAACGCAGCGACTGCTGTCAACAGGATCAAAGTTGCAACAACAATTGTGGATCGCCGCATCGCTGAATAACTTTAATCTGAGAACGGTCCGACAGGAGCACCGCCGATATCTGAAGTGACAACCAACATTGACCGTAAGAAATCAGGGTAACGAGAAAATTCGGGAAACGCTTTCGACCACACTGTACGTGGCGTTTGATGGAATATCCTTCCATGACTGCGATTCCCCATTGGGCCAGCGCACCGTGACTTCGTCGACCACGTCTGAATTCCCCACGCCGAACCGCGCGACGGATTCGCTGGTTGACAAATAACTGCTGCTGCCATCGATGAAGCGAACAATGGGATTGCGACCGTTGATCGTGACCGTCACGCGTGCTCCAACCGCATCACGTGAGCGGACACGGCCGGATAAATGCAGTGTAAGCACCCGTCCGTGCCCCATTGTCTGGTTGTCAAACAAGACGGGACGGCCACCGAGGTTTGTCATCAGGACATCTGTTTTTCCATCCTTGTTGAAATCCAGCACGGCCGAACCGCGACCGAGAAAAGATTCGGTGAACACTGTCCCCGAACGCTCTGACACATCTTCGTAACGCCCGTTATTCATCGTCAGCAACTGCGGTGATTGTCGATACGGTATGTCTCTTCCCAGCTCTTTGAGTCGATCGTGGATATGCCCGTTCGCAACAAAAAGATCGAGATCCGAATCCCCGTCAGCATCCAGAAAATTAATCCCGAATGCCAGATGACTGCGGCTGGGGGCACCGACTCCGATTTCGTCAGTCACGTCATTGAAAAAACCGAATCCTTCGTTGCGATAAAATGTGTTGGTCTCTTCGTGGAAATTGGTGACGACCAAATCAACTCGACCACTGGAAGTCGCATCCCCAATCGCCAGCCCCATGCCCGCTTCGCGACGTCCGTCACGATTCACAGCCAGCCCCGTTATCAGGCCAGCTTCAGAAAAGACTCCCTTGCCGTCGTTCTTCCAGAAATGGTTGGGCACCGAATCGTTGGCGACGTAGATGTCCAGATCACCATCGTCGTCAAGGTCACTGGTGACGGCAGCAAGGCCCTGTGCCGGCTTCACGCCCTGTAATCCTCGTTCTTCAGAAACGTCGACAAGACGCCCTGCTCCGTCACCCAGAAGCAGAACATCGTGAAGACCGTCAAATGTCCATGGCGGACACACGGCCGCAAGGTTTGTCGCATCATCAGTGCAAACTGGATAATTGTCGTCGGAGATATTCACGTACCGAGTTACAAACATGTCGGGAGTTCCGTCCGCATTGACGTCTGTCCAGGTGCAACTTGCGCTGTATGACGACGTCGATGGCGGCAGCAGAGATTCACTTAACTGAAAAGTGCCGTCGCCGTTATTCTGTAGCAGAATGTCAGTGCCAAATCGGGAAACGTAGACATCCGGAAATCCATCGTTGTTCGAATCGCCGACGGCGACCCCCATTCCGTAGCTTCCCGAAGCAAGCTCCGTGTTTGTCGACACATCCACGAAGTGGCCCCTTCGATTTCGCAATAATTGATCCTTCGACGTCGTCGCCGAATTAATCGTGCCGGACCACGCCCCGCCCTGAGCGAAGTACAGATCCGGACAGCCGTCCCGGTCAAAATCACAAATTGCGACACCCGAGCCCATGGTGAGGTGGACGTGCCGTTCCGGCGAAGACGGAGAAATGTGCTGAAACGTCAGTGCCGCCGACTGCGTAGAGTCCTGAAACGCAGGTGCGGAATCCTGAGCGACGCTGACTTGCGGATGCAGCCGCGCGGCAAGCACGATGATCAGTAATCGACCGGTCATCTTCATTGCTGCGAGACCTCTGACAGTGTAACAAAAAAGTCCGACTCGCTTGAGTCGGACCTCTAGATACGTGGCCCGAACGGCACAACTCCTGAAGCCGGTGCTATTCTGCAGTCCGCAGCGCTAAGCCATTTAGCGCACTGGTCAACCCTTTGAATTTTTCAGAGAATTCTTCGGCAGATCCCTTTTGAGCCAAGATCAGCGCGTCGCCCGCCGCGACAACGGCAGCCTTTTTGGTATCGTCATATCCACTAGGCGCCGTAGATGCAGAAAATGCGTCAAGCGCTGATTTGAATCCAGTTGGGTCCAGTTGCCGTTGGGCGTCCTGCCAGCTCCCTCTTTCTCCGGCCATGCCGACACCCATGATCGTTTCATCCAGCTGCTGCCGTTCTTTCCAGTCTTCAGTCTTCGTTGAGGCACCCATGCGGCTCGCGGCATCGTTGCCACAGCCGGCAGTCAGCCCGATCAGACACAGAGAAACTACAAACTTCCACATACCATTCACCTCTTCTGGTTGATTGTCGTTGTCTTAAAAAAGATCCCTTACTGCAGATGCCTGCGGTAAGGGATCATCGCTTTTCATCCTGTCCCATAACGGAACTGGGATTAGAGGGGCCGCACGTCAACAGTGGATGAAAACGGCTCGCCGCGTCAACGTTTATGAGTCGACGAAAAGCGCGGGCCACACAACTCACTGATTACCACTCGCCCATAACCTCGCCGTCAGCACGACCAAACGCATGAGCCAACGTGACGACGTCGACGTTCTCAGTGACAAACCTCACGGATCCATCACCCAGTAGAGCCTGTGCACCGCCGGTATGGGCACTGGATAAAGGACGAGCGCCCAGATTTCCAGCGTCCACAGAGTCAGTCCAGCTCACGCGGTCAGGTCGCTCATCATTGATCTTCCGTGAATCGACATGATTGAGGTTATACCCCTGCGGGTTTCCTGCAGTTGCGGTGCCGGTGTAAGCACCGGAATTACATTGACACCACGCCGTTGACTCAGCCCAGTCCTTGCAACGTTCCCCGTGCTCGTTAACGGGTCCGCCAGAAATTCTCTGGAAATCTTTTGATCGATAGACTTCCCCGACCATGATCGTGTTCGTTGTACCGTCCTTAAAGTCACGAATCTTGGTACCTGCTCGGGTAATCGCTCCAAGGTCACTTTGTGGCGAATTGTTTTTTTCTTGGTTATGATTGAGGTTCGCGGCTGCTCGCACGGCGGCTGGGTAATTTGTGCCCGTAAGACCGGCTGAGAACGAAATATCCGAATCGTCACTGGGACACAGATAAGCGGACAACACCGTACTACGTGCCGTGTATGTCGCGCTTGGGTTAGGAACGCCACCAACACAACCACTGTAGCCAGTGTTTTGCAGGTCCATGGATTGGTAGAGATTTGCCTGTTCGATGTATGGCAGAATCGCAACTCTCCAGCTCCAGCCACGTGACAGAACCCAGCCTGGGCAGCCCGTGTAGGCGGTGTTTTGAGCCATCACGGTATTTGGAAACCTGTCATACACATCATGATAGTTGTGCAGGGCTAATCCGACATTTTTCAGATTATTCTTACACTGCGTACGACGAGCTGCTTCGCGGGCCTGTTGTACGGCGGGCAGCAGCAATGCAATTAGAATGGCAATGATTGCGATCACGACCAACAGTTCGATCAGCGTAAAGGCTTTTCGCTTTACACGTAGCATAGGAATTCCTCCTTCGGAAAACAGAACAGAACAGAATTACCAAGCATCAATTCGTGCCCAAATTGTAATATCGCTCCCGAATGAACTATAGGCAATTTATCGAAATTATCGAAATTATCGAAATTTGCGACACACTCAAATTGAATGTCACATAGAACTCTTGGCGTCGAAAACCGCCAAAAAGGCTCGGGTTTCCATAAAAACGGCGGTTCGCTCCACGATAATCCCGGGCACCCTGACACAACATACTACCGCCTCAATATCGCAATCGAAACGTCCTCAAAGTTCAGATTCCCAGGATTTTCTGCGTTTCTGGGCTCGAATCAATGCTGCCAAAAACCTGAAATTTTCCTGCTCCCGGTGCATGGAACTCAATGTCTGCAATAGATCTCCCGACATGTGGTCCAAATTCAGACTCATAAAGATGTTTCTGCGAGCCTCGGGCAACGAGTCCAGAGTCGCAGCGATACGACCTCCCAGAAACTTGAGATGTGTCTCCCGATCAAGCGTGGTTGAAAAGGGTTTTGTCTGAAGGACCAAAATGGCAAACGACATCGCGGCTAAGTCGTCTTCCGGCAGGAACCCCAGTGCTTCGTGTACCGTCGACAGGTCCGGAGATTTCGACTCGTCCCATGGCCTGTCGCGATACGTCGTTTGAATCGCTCGAGAAATAATCTCTCCGACCAAATAGTGGCCGTCAAAGTTGTAGTGCACATGTTCCAGAAAAAGATCATAACCCGGAGCGGCCGGATGGCCGCTCGCCTTGATAGATGCCGCCAAATTCAGGCACGAACATCCTTCGAACTCTTCTGAGATCCGCTGAACGATGCTGTCAAATTCGGACGGAATTCGAAATCGACAACCGTCAAAGTCTCGAGCCAGCGAAAACGACCGCCACGCTGCTTCGAGTTCTCCAAGTCCTGTCAGGCATTGCCCCATTCGAAAGTGCGCTGTCGCACTCTCCGGCGCAGCTTTTGTTGCTGACTTGAGCACAGGCAGAGCCGATTCAAATTCTTCCGCCTCGATGAATGCTGTCGCTTCAGAAATTCGTCCTTCCCATGCTGTTTTTTTGTCAGCGGCCATCGGTGGCGGTATCGCGAATAGCGGACTCTGATCTCGCAGATTGCAGACAACCGTCGTCAACAGGACAGGGACTCCGGCCGCGGAACATGTCGTGGCGATCTTTCTGAGATTCAAGTCGTAGTTGACTTTTGCCTGCCGATAGATGTCTCCGTTCCATGGAATCTGTAACACTTTCGGCAGGATGTTCATCATGTCGTCTGGGGGAGGCTGTTTCCCCGACATGACTGATGAAATCATCTGCGCAACTCTCCAACGTCGAAACCAGTAGATCTGACGGATCAGGGCAGGCGACAGACTGAAAGCAGTCGAAGCGGGCCCGCCCGGACCGTAAAATTCGTTGTGGCCCGTGTGCACCACAATCAGGTCGGGATCTGCATCAAGGCATTGCGCAGTCAGATCTGCAATTGCAAAACTATTGATTGACGTAATGCCAGCATTCAGAACTTCAACACGAACATCTGGTGTCTGCCGATTCAACTGGAGCTCAATATGGCGAGGAAAGGCAAGTTCCGGTGGGTACGGAAAGCCGATCACCGTTGACCCACCCAGCACGACGATGCGAAAGGTCTTGTCCGGTTTGGGCATCTGAAAAGGACGAATTTCGGGTCCGGCAAGATCTGTCCGACCGTAATACGCAAGATCCGCCGCACCGTTAATGGTGTGAGTGTATTTCGATCCCCTACTGTGTTGGCCTGAGTCAATGGGAAGAATAAGATTGACGTTCTTCCCCAGAGCAAAGAGCCGCAAAAACCCCTCGGTAAGTGGCAAAACAGCAATTGCCAGCGTGAGTGTGAGGATGCGAAAGATCCAACGTCGCCTTTTCGTGCGAGCCGGGGGGGGAGCAGGATTCTTGGTGGTGGTCTCGGACATAGCGAATCTGAATCGGCGAAGGAGCCTAGGCAGGCAATGCCTAGTTTGAGGGTCGCAGTGGAGAGAGACCAGAGTGATCGCGGGCTTTCGTTGGAAGCTCTGCCAGCTCCAAGTCACTCGAACCGGAAGCAATCCGCCAGTGTAGAGGCCAGAAAGATCGAACGCGAACTAATGCGGATTGTCTGCTGTTGCGTGTCCGGTTGATTCCTCGGTTCCGCGGCCGGAGGCGTCTTTCTGAAAGACTCGAATCCAGTGATCATGAAAGGTAATTCCCGGGAGAATTTCGATCGCTGGCATATGACATCCGACGCAGTTATCGCTCTCCCCCTTCGCACATGTTGTCTGGTCAGGCGCAGTGTGGCATTCACGACATTTGTTAACCTGAAATCGCGGCGTATGCGAATGGACGTCTGTGTGAGGATCATGACACGAAGAACATTTCAATTCGCCGGACTCAAGGTAGCAACGACTTTGCAACAGACCGATCGGCTGAAACCTGACCAGAGAATTCGGATATCGCTGTAGTCGCTCCGGCGTAATATCTTTCGGCATCCGATGGCATTCGCCGCACATGGCGACTTCTTCCTGAGTGCCCCAGCGAGTGCGGATCTTTGACAACGTATCGGCGGCATCCTGTTCGGCAGCAGCAACATGAGCCCCACCGGGACCATGACACCGTTCGCACTGCACTCCGGGCCTAAGATTCTGAATCTCTCGTCCGACGAGTTTTCCAGTGGTCACGTGGCAACTGACGCATCGTTGGATGTCGTCGCCACGAAACACCTTGCCGAAAAATTCCATCGCGTTCGTCGGCGTTTCTCCGTCCTGCCCTGGCGTGATGTCCGTACGACTGTTTTCGCGGAACCAAGTAACGCGATGTTCAATACCGACGGTCTTCCCTTCTTCATGCTGCAACGTCAGGAAAGTTAAGGCGTGGTCGCCAGACCCAAATGCAAAATCCAAGGGAAACATCTTGGTGCCGAAGCGTTCGGGAATTCCGACCATCAATCCCTCTTTGTCACATTCGTACTTGTACTGCCCATACCCTTCGCCACCATCGATTCTTAAATTGCAAAACGATTGAGCAATTTTTGATTGGCGTGTAGTCGCGAACGTACGGGAATGTGGACTGATCGAATGCAAATCATGAACGTCAGAATGACACTCAGCGCACTTCATGTGGCCAACATATTGATTACTAGGCTCTGTTCCCGCCTCCGTGCCATTGTCTGCTAAATCAATTGCACCAAGCTGATCCGTGCGAAGCAACGACCAGACAAAAATGCCGATGACGAGCACGATCAGGCAAGTGAGAAGAATCTGGAATAACCTAGACAACCTGGGGATTTCTTCGGTGAAAGACTTCGATTCGAAATATCTTCGTGCCGACAATTGTGGCGGCCAAACCCTCAGCGTGCAACGAGGATTTACACAATTGGTATCGGTCATTTGGCGCCGCATTAAAAAACAGACGATATCGGACGCTTGTGGGGTTTCTTACAATGGTGAGTGACCTTCGAAACGATCAGCAGCCTGCGAAGCCGACCCAGCGAATTCCGGCCAGCTGTCATCTTTCATGGATGAATTCGAGACAACACGTATTTCGTACGGCATGCAGCGGGGGATTCTGTGATCAATCGATTCCGTTGCCTGTTTCTCACACTCGCGTGCCTATCGGTCACGACGCAACTTGCACAGGCCACAAGCGAATGGCCATTCGTTCGTGGGCCACAATTCAACGGTCACGCGGACGACGAGACACAGAGTATCAGCGTCTGGCCCTCGGACGGGCCGCCGGTGCTGTGGATCAGAAAACTGGGACAGGGTTATTCGGCCTTCGTGGCTGCGAAAAACTGCGTGTACACGCAGGCCCAGAATGCAACGGGACAGTACCTGTATTGCTTGGAAGCGGATACAGGAACAACGATTTGGGAATACAGATACGATTGGCCATACGAAGCCGCCGGTGTCTATCCCGGAACAATAATCAGCTGCATATCATCATTCACAACATCCAGTATCGCCACCGACGCCGTGCGGACTCGAAACAGGGCTCCAGGATTGATCCGCCGCGTCGAGCCTTCCATTTGATCCATGGCCAGATGCGAATGACCCGACAACAGATAATCCGGCTGCTGCGCCATGAGAATCTTGCGCTCGTCGGCCAGATGCCCGTGAGTCACCGCGATTCGCTTTCCGCCGGCCGTAAATTGACCGCCCCATTCCAGACACGTCGCGGAATGCAATTCGGCCGCAGCACGCAGTTCCGCAACCACGTCGGCATCGTGGTTCCCGAAGACAAAGTACAACGGACGCACGCTACAGATTTCAATGATTCGAGCATTCGCGAGGTCTCCACAATGCACCAGCACGTCCGCTCCAGCCGCCAACAGCAGATCGACGGCCACCTGAGTCCGCTGGGCACGATTGTGTGTATCCGAAAGCACGCCGATCAACATCAGAGATTCCAAGTGCGTGTCAACTTCCTGACTCGATCGTTTTCTATGTGCGGTCAGATTCACTGGGAGTGTTCGAACATCAAACCACGAATGGACACGAATCAACACGAATCGCGGCATGAAATTCGTGTGCATTCCTCAGCTTACGACTTCACCGATACTTTCGCCACCACTTCGATTTCGCAGCCCAAAGCAGCGGCGTAGCGGCGCAACGTATCTACCGTCGGATTCCCTCTTCCGCGTTCTAGCAGCGACAGACTGCCGGGCGTGGCCCCCGTCTTTTCGGCCAAGTCTCGCAAGGAAACACGGCTCTGTTCGCGGAGTTCTTTGAGCTCCGCGACAAGTCCAGAAAATACGCGACACGTGGCGGCTGCAGCTGCGGTGATTTCCTGTGTTTGCCGCTGCAGGTCCGGATCGTTTCTGCATTCCTGCTCAATACGATCAGCGTCTGTTGCAGACGGCAGGCGAATACTTTTTATTCCACGTTTCATGCTGGCTCTTTCGCTTCGTAGGCAGTCACAGGGTAGATCATGTCTTCGTCCAGAACGTCAAACGGTACCGCGATAAAGCGGCCATCTGGAACCCAACCGAAGTATATCTGTCGTCCAGAAGAGCGACTGTTGGCTTCCGCGTACGGATTGTCAATCACCCAGTTGACATCCTCTGGTTCAAACCCATTGGCTCGAACCTTCGCGCTGTTCGTCTGGTTCCAGATGATTCGCAGCCACGCCATGTTGTTCCCCGCCGTTTCGTCGTGCTAGTTTACGGTAACAAAGCCAGCCGTTTGTGTCAATATAACAACACAGCAAAGTACGCTGCAGGAACGCCTTCGAAGTGAAGCACGCGGGCGGCCTCTGTGTCCAAGAAAGCCTCATAGAATCGGTCGGCAACGTCACTGTTCGGCGACAATTAGTCGTGCGGTCGGAATATCGTGTTGTGCGATCAGCCAGTCACGATTGATGCCATCTGTCAGGATTGCGATGTGGCTCTGACCAACGCCGGGCACGGAACGATCTGCCAACTATTGCTGGCCGGTATTTCTCAGATGCTGGTCCCGTTGACACTCGAACAAGTCCTCCTGAGCGAGAAAGTGAAGTCGTTGGGGGCAGGCGTGGACGCACGATGCGATCAGCCAGAACAGATCATGAAGCATCTGAGTATGCTGCTG
>JBDNHJ010000391.1:0-18050 GCA_041688835.1 Fuerstiella sp. | reverse complement strand
GCCGTCGCCACCGACGGCCAGACCGTTCACGCGGCCAGCCTGAATTCTGACGACCCGCCGTTGGTTTGCGAATTCAAAGATCTCGACAATCACTTCGGCTACTTTCTGGAACTGGCGGGAATTTCGACTGTTCGGCGAGACAAATAGCCCGAAGGGCGACACAAGAACTGCCGGTGGCGTAAGCCACCGGAATGCAGACCAACAAGAGCCCCAAGCCCAGCGGTCGATACAGTGTCGACGAGCAATGTGTCGCCCTCCGGGCTGAGCAACAGCGAAACCGGTGCGGTGCAGATTGAGAAAAATCATCCGTGACAAGTATCCAGATTTATCCGAACTGGATCAGGAAGCGATTCGCCAACGAGCGGTCGCGGCGTTGAATCTGGTTCAACAGGGCGGAAGGCAACTGCGAGAGTCCGGAAGTGGTTCCACAGGGGCCAACACGTCGCTCATCGACGGCATTCGTCGCTACGTCACGGATGTCCGTGACCTGAACGTCGATCTGATCGATTCGATCAACCCATTTGGTGAGGCTTACAATATTCTTGCCAAGACCATAAACGAAGACCGTTTGCGTCAGGTACAATCCGCGATCGCAGGCCGACGAGTCCAGTTGTCGCCGGAAGAGGCTCGTGATTTGGCAAAGCGAGCACTGAATCGGATCTGCTGCTGCGGTCACTGCGGCGCGCTCTGAACAAGGACGAACACAGTCGTCGCATTCTGCCGCCTCAACCCCAGACCAACGAAGACTATCATCAAGCGGGATCGCTGTTTTCTGATCAGTCTGAAGACGACGACGCAACATCCGGCACAATCTACGTGGCTAATGCAAGCGACATGCCGGCCAGTACCGGGTGGTGTACTCCGAAGAACTCAATCCGATTGGGTTCGAGAATCCGTTGCAGGGCGTGATTTACCGAGTTCAGGCGCGACTTCTTTCAGTTCTGACGATCAACGCGGGACGGTGCCGCCACTGAGGCAAGTTATGCCGTTTCCTGAACCTGTAATTTTTTCGTCGTTAGCAGGTTGAAGCAGAAGGCGACGGTGACTCCAGGTAGAACTGTCAGCGGGACATTGGCTGTTCCGATCAGCAGATGAACGGCCGACGCCACCGTCCCGGTGAACAATGTCGTGATGATGGCTGGCAGGATCAGGCGCAGCGGGTGACCGTGAAGTCGATGAAAAAGCCGCGTGACCGCTTGCAGGATAAACAGTGTGATCAGGCAACTGGCACTACCGTGAATTAACGCGGATGCGAATGGTGGTGCGTCACCCATTCCGACGGATCGCTGATTAACCACATACGCCCAGCCGCCCCAGATAACGAACGCCAGCACGGCGGAACTCACGCGGTACCGCAGCGACGTCTGGATCAACGATTGCGAGTTGACACCTGTGCCGTCGGTCTGAATGCCTTCGATCAAGGCAGAACCGTCGCGGTGTCCCGAAATGGCGATTTCACTGGCGGAAGTCCTGTGGCTCATTGGCGGATTCATCTTTGAAACAGACTCGAACGAAAATGCCGGGACAAGTTTCGCCAATTGCACTGAGTAGCGCCCGTTGTCTTTAAGAATGACCACAACGACGCCACCGAATTCGCCGGGGCGACGCACAGATAGCGATCTGTGTACCGTGGTCGGAAGCGACTTTTGAAATGATCCTGCCCCTTCGCGTTGAAGATGAAGTCTAATTGTGAATACCACAGCGACAGCACTTTTTCAATTTTCCAATCGTCGTTGCCAAGTGGCGATTCTCGAACGTTCCGCCCCGGCACCAGACACAACGAAACTTGTTCGACGTCTTCGTCTCGAAGTGTATCGATGACAGTTTTGAACAGATAAGCGGTTACGCCGCGAGTAGCGTTTTTTCGTTTTCGGTAGGTTTCAAAGGCCCAGCTTCGTCCTCCGTCAATCGGACTGCAGGCCAGAAATGCTTCGACTCGGCCTTCGCGATCATGAGCCACAAAAAGTCTCCGCCGCAATAGTGAGTGTGGATCGAATTCCCCTTCCAGCAGTCGCAGTGGCTTGTCGAACGTTCGTCCGGCAAGATCTTCTTCCATGATGTCAACCAGCGTGGCCCCGATCGCAACCTGTTGTTGCGAGTCAGTGATTTCCGAAATTTCGATGCCCGATCGGACGCAGAAGTTGGCTTGCCGCCGAACCCATTCGAAAGGCTTGCCCGACCATGTCATGTCGCGAGGATTCAGCACTGGCTCTTCACCGAATTTGTTGACAACGAACCCCGCGTCACGAAATTTAACGGCGTCCGTTTTTGAAACATTGTACACCGCAATCGTTTTTCGTTGCTCAGTGGAAACAGAATACAGCCAACGAATCATCTCCGGCTTCGACTCCTGCGGAGCCAGCAGACCTCCTGCCATATGCCAGAAGTTGCGATCTGCCAGAACGCTTGCCATGCCTGATCCGCATGGAGACCGCAGCAGGTGGCCATCGGAAATGGCGATGTCATACGATTCCGGCACACAGGCGAAATCAAACGCATGCTGTTCCAGAACCTGCCGTTCAGGCGGTGTCAGATCACGACGATTGACCAGTGACGTCTGAGTGCTGCGTGATCGAAACGCCGCGTCTTCGCCGACGATGGAAGGGCTTGCAACTGGGATGGTGGTTGTGCCGGCGGACATGGAAAGAATCTTCTGGATCTGGTAGCGGAAGCGAGTGTTCGAGCTGTGGCAAGGACACTACGCGAGTGTGATCGTGTCCTGAACACGGAATTGCTTTAGCCAGGATTCATCCATCACCAGGCCGGGGTGTTTGTACTGGTAGTCGCCGGTGCCTCGACGACCGACTTCTGCCTGAATGCAGCGGTCCCATTCCTGCGGAGCCAGTCGCGTCAAATGCGGCGACTGCAACACACCTTCGCGACGACGTGCTCGCCACAGAAAGTTCAGGCCTTCCAGTTCTGTATCCAGACTTTGCAGGAAACGCCGAGCCTGTTCAGAATCCGGAATGTCGGATGCTTCGATAAGGAAGTCGTAACGCGGTTGTGCATGTTGCAGACGTCGCGGCACTGCGGTAATCAGGCCAAGATTTAGCCCCGTCTTGCTGGCGGCCGAATGTGCTGCCTCGACGACCTGATGTTCGGTCAGCTTTTCACCTTCCAGATCGCCCACGCGAGCACTCTTCTGCACGAATTCCAGCAGAGGTGCCTGACCCACAAAGCCACAGCACTTGACAATGTCGCCAATATCGAAGCGGTAGTAACCTGCGGACGTGGTCATGACCAGACGATACTCGGCACCTTCGGTCAGCTCGTGACCGTCAAGCGTTTGGGGATGGCCATCGGTTGACGTGTCGTCGACGGGAGCGAATTCGTAGAAGCCCGATTCGATGGCTGGCACGCCCGTTGGAATCGTGTCGTGCAGCGGAATCGTGTGCCGCCCTTCGCTGGACACCAGTCCCATATCGCGTGTCGGTGAGTCGCCGAAGTATTCGTGAAGATAGCGAGACTGATAACCTGCGGTGCCCGCCAACCAGCAACCGATGACCGGCGAGTTCCAATAGTCCTTTGGCAACAGGCGACCGCGTTGACTGGCCATGTGCGCCAGGCGTTTGGCACCGTCGGGGGATCGCTTCAAGTGCTTTAATTCCAGCTCTCGACGAACAGCATCAGGGATGTCGAATTTTCTTGTCAGCGTACCATTTGCAAGATCCTGCAGCAGTATTTCTGCATGAGTGTCGCCGATCTCAGCCAGCCGAATCAGTGTGCCGGGATTCATCAGCAAAACCCAGCCGACGTCTTCAAGGATGCTTAATCGCAGAGCGACATAGTGCCGAGCGATCGGATCGGGTATCAGGTTCACGCAGTCCGGAATCAGATAATACGGCTTCAGCAGTGGGTTCTGAATTTTCATCAACAATGAACTGACCATGCTGATTTGATGGCCGCCCGGCGTCGTGCCCATGTCCCATGTGCCGGACATCTGCAGCATCTTCGAACCGATCCGTTGGGGATGGTCGACAAACAGTTTCATTCCCCACACGTTCCACGCAGCTCGGTATTCTTTCAGCCACGTGTTCGTCACTGGATTGAGTTTTGGTACTCCCGAGCTGCCGGTTGTGATGGTGAACTGCAACAGCTTTTCGGTTGCTGGGACCAGAGCATTCGTGTCGCCCGCCGCAACAGCCTTAATGTATGGTTCGAAGTCATCGTATCCAGCCACCGGAATCTGCCGTCGAAAGTCGTCCAGCGTGCGAATGTCGCGAAAGCCGTGGTCAAGGCCGAACGTCGTGTCCTGCCCCAGCCGAACTCGGTTCAGCAACCATTCGCGCTGCACGCCTGCCGCCCGTGGTAACTTGGCTTCGAAGGCATCGCTTGTTCCGCGGCGCAAAACGTTGAGCATAGCGCGTGAAACGAAACGCGGCGTGATGTTGGGAAGAAACTTCAGCATCAGATTGATCCGTAAGATTTAACGCCACAGCAGATGCAGCGGTTTGCGTTTAGGAATTGAGCGAGCCTTCTGAGTCCATTGCAGCACCAGCGACGAATCCGGCCATCGCGGTGTGAATCCGGAAGCCAGCATCAGCGGCCAGCCCACGTCGCCGCAGCGAATTTTTAACGCGAGGATCGCGCCCTGTTCTCGCATGCAACCGAAGGCTGAGTTGAGCAGTTGAAGCTGCTTCTTGAATGGCAACTGGTTCACGCAGATCAAGTCGATGACCGCAACGGGTTCTCGTGTTCGCCCCTGAAACGGTAATATGTGGAAGTTGATGAAGCCGCCCACGCCACCATTGTGTTCTGCGACAATGGTCTGACTGATCGCACTGCCAGAAAGCTGATGTCGCAGCAGCGAATCATTCCAGTCGACTCGTAGCGCACAGTTTCTAAACTGGCTGGTGGTCGCCAAACGACAGGCCTGCAAATCGCTGGCGGCGTAGGCACGAATGCCTTCGCAAAACGGCGTGGACGCCTTCGGCAGCAACGGGGTCCACACACGACTCAGAAATCCTTCCACTCGATTCACGTTCCATTGGTGCAGCTTGCGGCCGTCCAAAGGTCGCGCCCAGAATCCGAGGCGACTGTGAAAGCGTTTTAATGGAAATTGTTCGGTCGGGCGTTCGGCCAACGAGTGACGAGATCCATTGAAGCGGTAGCTGACGATCAACTCCGAAGCGTCTTTGCGTTCCAGTTGAACACGAGCATCATCAAGCCGCGTGGCAAGGCCGCAACCTCGGTAAGAGTCGGCAACAGACAACCAGCTCCAGTGCGCCGCGCGGAACGATTCGGATGATGAGCGATACGGGACTGACGTTCCCAGCAACACGGCAATCGGTTTATCGTCGTCATAAATGGCAAGTTGCCGCCCGGCGTCGCCGACCTGCCAGCGGAAGTATTCGGCCGTCCAAACGGGGAACGTCATGCGTCCGGAATAAGCGTTCGACCAGACCGTTTCAACCGACGACTGCAGCTCGTCCGCTGTTCCCGCAAACCGTCGAAGCTGAAGGCCATCCGGCTCAGTTGAAGCGGTGGTATTCGATCGCTCGCCGCAGGTTGCAGTCGACGGTGTCGCAGCAGATTGAACGATCGACATGATGTCACTTAACGCGGACAAGGGAGGAGAAAAAACGAACTTCGAGAATCGAGTCAACGGGAGGACGGTGTTCTACCCGAGTTTGCGCTCATGTAGAGGCAAAATCTATCCCCAAATATCGCAATTCACCCATATTAACGTGGAGTTAACCGGGCTGCCAATGTCCGCTCTCGGAAATCTCATGTGTGACAGCTTTCCCCAACGCCAAAAAACAGGGGTTTACTGTTGATTGGATGTTTCCCACGACTTTGCCGTCGTTGATCCGGACATCTGCTGAGCTTGGGACGTCGAGTTCTTTACTGAGGTAGCGGAACTCGTCAAGAGTCAAGTCTGCCCCTGCGGTGCTGTGTGTCGGGAATGAACTTTGCGATTCGTGCGATTCAGTCCCCGGAGGGACGACAGGCTTTTGCCGTCGGCGATAGCCGACGGTCTGCCGTCGAGAATTCCGCGACGTGAAACCACACGTGTTTTCGAGTGTCGGGAATGTCCGGGAATCAGCGATCATCTTGCTGACCGCTGCTTCGAGTCAGGGTCGTCGGGATCTCGGTGAACAAATTCCCGGTGACCTCCTAACAAAAAACAATGGCCCGCTTCATTGTTGGGATTTGATTGTGTAGTGGTGGGTCAAGGAGCCCAAGCGACGCCGCCCCACCACACGTCTACGCCCCGTATCGACAAAGAAAAGGGTGGGTCGACATGGCGATCGCCATTCGACCCACCCGACCTCTTTTTCGCCGACCAAAGTGATGAAGCGGGCCATTGAAAAAAAAAGGCTGAAACCACTCGACATTGTTGTCAAACGGTCTCAGCCTGGATTGTGGTCATGCGGCAATCACGATGCTTATTTCGCAGCAGCTTCGACCTTCTGCAGATCACTCTGCTGCTTATTCAAAGCCTGCTGAGCTTCGGTGACGTCCTTCTGTTCTTCGCGAAGGTTTTCCTGAGCGTCGTTTAGTTCCTGCTGAATGTCTTCGCGTTCGTCGTCGTTAGCGGCTTTCAATCGCACTTCAATGGCGGCGATGTTTGCCTTGACTTCTGTGACGTCGTTCTCCTGAGCAGTCAGTTCTTCCCGACGTTCCTTCACCGCAGCCTGAGCGTCTTTCAACGCTTCTTGTTTGGTTTCTTCCAGATCCTTCTTCTCTTCGTTCACCAATTCATTGGCTTCGCTTTTCGCTTCCGTGATTTCTGCGTTACGTTCTTTCTTCGCTTCGGCGATTTCTTGGTCGCCTTCGCGTTTCTCTTCGTTGAGATCCTGGCGTTCTTCCTGAGTGTCTTCCATGACGGCTTTGCGTGTCTCATGCACGTAGGTCGTTTCATCCTGAGTCGCATCCGCCACCATCTGGTCGGCGTCCTGCTGCGATTCCTGATAATCGTTGCGTGCTTCCTGCACGTCTTCCACGCCTGTGTTGCATCCGGTCACTGCGACCATTGCTGCCATGCTGAATGCTGTAAAGATCGATTTCATCGTTTCGTTCCTGTTCTGTCTTGCTCTGAATTGCTTTGCTCCGACCACTCCGTCGCAGCCGGTTTGGAATTCTGAATCACGTTCAACGTCGACCGTGTTTTGTGGTCAGCAATTCCGCAACGGCGACCGGGAGCCGCCGTCACGTTTTTTGTTGACCGGTCCTACACTCTGGCACTGCGTCCGCGTACCAGCGAAATCACTGCCAGCACAAGGAACACGACGAAGAAGATCTTCGCCGCTGTGTAAGCCATACCGCCTACTAGGCCAAAGCCCATGGCTCCGGCGATCAACGCGACAATCAGAAAGAGTAATGCGTAACTTAACATCGTACGGGTCCTTGAAACGGAGTGACTGAAATCTGTCAGAGGCGAACCGACGCATCCGACAGTCATTGTTCTGTTCTGCTTCTAAGACATTGCAAGGGCTGTGCCAAAACTGCGAACTTAGTCGACGCGTGCAGAAAACACTCAAGTTGTGATTCGGACTGCTGTCCGTGACGATCGACGTGGAAGGCGATCAATCGCGCTGGTCGTTGAGCGGTCGTGGCTTCCACGGATCAGGTCGGCCTTCGACTCTACTTAGGAACAGTTACGAAATAAGATCCGGTTTTCAAAGCGTAGCTCGGTGGTCCCCACCGAGGAATCACGGCGGAGACCGCCGTGCCACGGAATGCCCATGCGGAACTTGTTTCAGGACTGTTCCTTACGATGGGCCGCTGGGGTTTTCGTCGGCCTCGACCGCGTAACGGTGTTCCGTTTTGCCTAGAGCCACCACCTGGATGACATCCTTCACGGCCAGGTAAAGCAGGACAACGATGGCGATCGCTCCACCGGCCAAAATGGACGATGCGATCAGCACCCCATAATAAATGGCGGGATACCACCAACCGGGCAGCGAATCGGATTCGTATACGGGCACGCAGAGCATAATGAACATGATCGCTGCCGCCCCGAACAGGACAGCGTCGTACAATGCGATTTGCATGATACGCTGGTAGTGCGAATCGGCGAGTTCCGTGTCCGATCGATTTCCGAACCCAATCATCGTGAGCATCATAGCAATTCGTGGCCGATCACATTCTTGACGAAGTCCGGTTCTATCGTTGCTTTATCAGGGTCAGAACTGTGCAAGACCGAAATGTCGCCTGTCGTCTCGAAGATGACGGCCAGCACCTGTCCATAGTTGAGGGCATTTGCTTCGCGAAGTTTTCCATAGACATCCGCTCGCGTCACGTTCGCTTTGCGTAAGTTGTCATCGATCATCTTGTCACCGGCCATCAGAAGAAGTGGCTCATTGTCAACCAACTCGCTGAACCAATGGAACTTCCGCCTGAGCCACGCAAGTATCCATTGCCCCGCATAGAGCGTCGCAAGCGAAACAATTCCGATTGCCAATGAGGGCGACGCAGAAGAGATCGTCGATGCAAACAGCGATCCGACAGCGACGGTCATTGCAAAATCAGCCGCCGACATCTTTGAGAAGCTGCGTAGTCCCGTGAGGCGTGTGTAAACCAGAATGACGATGTAGGTGACGACTGCCGAAACGACCACCATCAGCAATTCGTCAGTTGTCGATGTCGTCCAATCCGTGAAGGTTTGCATCATGGAATCAGGCTTTCGTCAGCGTACTCGTGCTCATGCCGGATGAACCGACGGTCAGTGTCGTAATCGCCGTCGTGGCTCCTGAATCATGCAACGGGTTTCGGAAAGTGGTGGACGAACGCCGTCACGCGATTAGGATGCCGACAGTTCGACGACCTGCCCACCGCAAACAGGTGCGCCACTCAAGAAACTCCTGTTCGGGACGTAATCGCCAGCCGGACCATCGTCGCACAGTTCAAATCCGATCTGGTGAAAAAAACCTAGCCTGTACCAGAAACAAATTCCGGGTCCGGTGTTTTGCTTCCTCCAGAGTCGCGTTGGTCGATGAGCAACCTTCAGGTGATCCCGGTCGGTCGCTTCGCTTCTAGGTCGACGCATACGCCTCGATCAATTCGGTTGGCGATATACTGAAACTGAAACGGCTCCACCGGAATGTTCCTTGCATTGGCACAGGAAATGCCCTGTCATTCAAAGTAACACAACTTCAGACTTGTACGACGAAGAAGAGGCGGACCAGCATTTGACGATGTTGAGCAAGGTGGCACACGCCGTCGCGAAGCAGCCGTTGATCTTTGGAGTCCGCCAGGAAACATTCACCCGAAACACACAAGGAGCACTCAAAATGGCAACGAAGCAGGAACTCAGTGGCAAATGGAAATCAATTTCCGGGGCCGTCAAAGAGAAGTACGGCGAGGTTACCGACAACGATTTGAAACGCATTGAGGGAGATGTCGAAAAACTTGCGGGCCTAATTCAACAAAAGACCGGCGAATCGCGGGAGAAAGTCGAAGCATTTTTCGAGGAGTGCTGCGAGTCGGCTGATTCGACGATGGGCCAAGTAGCCGAGATGGCGAGTGGTGCGGGCGAGACGATTCGGGAAGGCTACGACCAAGCCGTCGAACAGACGCGTCAAGGTTATGAGTCCAGCGTGCAGTCGATTTCACAGCATCCGTTGGCATCGGTCGGTGTGGCACTCGGCGTCGGCTTGGTATTTGGTATGATGATGGGTATCTCCATCGGCGCGCAGCGCGAACGTGAGTTGTCCTGGCGCGAACGATGGAGCCGTCAGTAGGTGCATTTTGCGATTCCGGAAAATCATGTCTTTCGTCCTTCTGTTGATATCCACCATTCTGATCGTGACAGCGTTCGCGCCGTTGCTGCCTGTCAATTGGTGGTGGGTCAGAATGGGTGACTTCCCACGTGTGCAGCTTCTGATTGCTTACTTGGCTTGGTTGGTTGTCCTAGGCTTCCAGTACAGGCAACCGTATGTAAAGCCCGCAGCGATTTTGCTGGTGGTCGGTATCTGTATCCAGCTGTATTGGATATTCCCCTATCTTCCGATCGCTCCGCATGAAGTGGAGGGGGCAAAATCTCAAGATCCCGACGTGCGAATTCGAATCCTGACAGCCAACGTTCTTCAGGATAACGAGGACGCATCCGCTGTGCTGCGGACGATCGAAGAGCAGTC
Source organism: Fuerstiella sp. (assembly GCA_041688835.1). Taxonomy (GTDB): domain Bacteria; phylum Planctomycetota; class Planctomycetia; order Planctomycetales; family Planctomycetaceae; genus Fuerstiella. Next base: position 7,968 of record JBDNHJ010000391.1, on the reverse strand, counting down.
GCCCGATGTCGTCGTGCTGTGTGAGGTCAATCAACGCTGGATCGATGACCTTGCACCGCTTCGCGAACAGTTCGAGTTCCACGTCGAGCATCCGTTGGAAAACAAATACGGGCTGGCGATGTACTCGAAGCTGGAAATTGTCTCCTCCGAAATTCGGGCCATGGTCAAGGAAACGATTCCTTCAATCGATGCCATGATTCAACTTCGGTCGGGACAGCCGGTCAGACTCTTTGTCATCCATCCCAATCCGCCGCGTCCGGGTGAAGATACGACAAAGCGTGATGCAGAATTGGTGCTTGTGGGGCGAGAAGTTCGTGGCAGTCAGAGCGTCGTCGTGCTTGGGGATATGAACGACGTTGGCTGGTCGCGTACCACGGACCTGTTTCAGGCAGTCAGCGGGTTGCTTGATCCACGCAAGGGCCGAGGCCTGTATCCGACATACAATGCGAAGTCGTGGATCTGGCGATACCCGCTCGATCACATGTTCCATTCGGACGACTTTCGCGTGGTGTCGCTACAAACGTTGTCGTCCATCGGTTCGGATCACCTTCCGCTATCAGTCGTATTGAGTTACGAACCGGATGCCGAGCCCAGCCAGTCGGCTCCGGACCTCGATGAAGGCGACCGCGAAGACGCCGCAGAAGCCGTGGAATCGCTCAAACAACCCGGCGCAACCGACCAGCCAGAAGAGTAGTGTCAGCCAGTTCCCGCTACAGATCAAGGTTGACGCTGGCCTGCAAACGGCCAACCTGGTCGCCGAACCACCAGGTGTTCCGGAGAAGTCGGAAGATAGGCTTGTTGCTTCGACAGTCAGCTTGGCTCGCCGGATTGCGGAGAACCGAACCTACGTGTGTTCACGTGGAAAGCTGCGACATCCGGGAACGTTGGCACAGCATATGCGTAGACACTCTGACCAGAACACATTGACTATTGGATTCACCTTTCATTGACAGGAAAAGAACGATCATGTCACACGATGAGCATCATGAACCGACCGTAACACACCATCGCGAGATTGAAACGAATCTCGACCGTCCGCCGCTGATTAGTTGGGGGGCGATTCTTGGAGGACTCGTGTGCATCGTCAGTCTAAGTTGGCTGCTGTACCTTCTGGGTCTGGCACTGGGAGTGAGCATTGCGGATGCAACAGATGGCGACGCGATTGGAAACGGATTGGGAATCGGCGCGACGATCTGGATAATTGTCAGTTCACTACTTGCGTTTTTCATCAGTTCGATTCTCGCGGCGCGGCTGAGTGGCAAAGTGGACAGCACAGTCGGCATGCTTCACGGCTTTGTGCTGTGGGGCATCGGCACGACGACGATGCTGGTGTTGTCGTATTGCGGCGTGTCAACGCTTCTTCAAACAGGTGCGAACATGATCGGATCGACCGCATCAACAGTCAGCAACATTGCGACTTCTGTTGCTTCAACTTCGGGCGATGCTGCTGTGGCTGTATCTTCAGCCGCCGACACTCGACTCGGTGAAAATATTCAGGCCCGGCTAAAGCGACGAGCGATGTCCGTGGTCTCGCGTACTGCTGCTGAACATGCGTCTGGCGTATCGCAAGCCGAAGTTCGAGAAGCGATCGAATCGTTGGACTCGAAGACTCTGGCGAGTATCGCGAAAGACATCGCAGCGGGCGAAACAACGTCTGCAAGCGAAGCACTCGCCGATGCGACAAAGTTGTCTCAGTCAGAAGTCAACGAAATCGTGGCCGGGATTTCCGATCAGTTTCAGGAGCAACTTGGTACCGCCGACAACAAGACCGACCTTGGCGGTGATATTATCAATGCCATTCAAAGACGAACGGCAGACATTTTGGCAGACCTCGATGCAGAAGGCGGAGCGACCGTGACTCAACAGGACCTGCAGCAGGCGATGAATGAACTGTCGCCAGCCACGATGCAGAAAGTCGGGATGAGTCTCGCGAACGGCGATGTTCAGCGAGCGAAAGACGATCTGACAAACAACACGTCGCTGAAGGGGAAACAGATCAACGATATCGTTGATGGAGTCAATGCCGACGTTTCGCGAACCGTTGAGCAATACAGGGCTGAAGCCGCACAAGCTGTGGAAACGGCCAGCACATACGCTCAGGCGGTACTTTGGACCGTGTTCGTCGCGGCTGCCATGAGTCTGGTTGTCAGCATTCTTGGTGGAATGATGGGAGCCGAAACTTCCAGAACGCTGTACCTAGAAGAACGAACCGCTTTAGACGGCGTTACGGTGTCATAGAAGCGTCGAACGCCTGATCCGCTGCCCGCAAACGAAAAAACTCGAACTCACACATCACTTTACCAAGGGAATCGTCATGAAATTTGGACTTATCGGAACCGTATTGCTTGTACTGATCATCGCCGCTCTTTTGCAAAACGTCTACGTCGGCGGACTTGGCGGCATTCTTGTCCTTGTCCTGATCGTCGCGTTGCTGACAGGTCGTCTGTAAACCGCGTGGAAACTCAACCGGGAGAAATTGAACAATGACGACCGCAGTCAACGAAAACAAATTGTTAAACATTGTGCTGGCCGTACTGTTGCCACCGTTGGCCGTCTTTAAGAAGGACGGTATCTCCGCGAACTTCTGGCTGAACGTCGTGCTGACGATCGTCGGATTCTGGATCATCGGTGTCGTGCATGCGTTGATGCTGGTAATGTAAGGCCCCCACGGAATTTAACTGTCGGACGTCCGCAGTGGATCTTGCTAAAGATCCTTTGCGGACGGATCTTCAGCAAGGTCCACTAACATTCCGCGCGTTTGGTTTCTTCGCTCTTCCTAAGTCTTCCGACGGCGAGCGGAAATCGACTGGATGTATTCCGCGCCCAGAAACAACACCGTGACGGCATAGTAGATCCACAGCATAACGGCGATGAATGAACCGACCACGCCGTACGCGCTGGAGTACTTCGTGCCCACCAAAAAAAGAGTCAGCACCTGCCGGCCGACTTCCCACACGACACCAGCAAACGCTCCTCCCTGCAGTGCCTCCTTCCAACTGACGGATGGCTTGGGCAGCAGCCGATAGATCAGCGTGAAGACCGCACTGTTCAGGATCAGTGGCAGCAACACACGACCGAAGGTCCACAAACGCTCACCGCCAGGCAGAAGGGAATCAGACATTTCCGCCGCCGCAGAAATGGCGATGCCCGCAACCTGTACGACAATCAGAATGACTCCCAACCCCAGCAGCATGACAAACGCCAAACCACGTTGAAAGATCACTCGCTTTACGGCGGCCAGCATCCCCTTCGATTCGGGCGGGTCGACGTTCCAGATGACATCAAACGCCGAATCGAAGTTGACAAAGATCGCCATGGCACCGAACAGCAAAGTCATCAGGCCCACGGGGCCGCCCATGTTCGCTCCGGATCGGACTTGATCGAGAGCGGATGCAATGTGCTGCTGCAATTCAGCCGACATCTGGTTGCCAACCGCTTCCAGCAGTTGTTGCTCGGCATTCTGTCCAGCGACCGTGAACTGAAGCATCAGGCCGATGCCGGAAATCAGTGTCAGCAGCAACGGAAAGAAGGACAGCGCCCCGTAATAGGCGACGCCAGCCGCCATCAGACTTCCATTGTCATCACTCCAGCGGCGAAACGTGTCTTTCAGGTCGGAAATAATTTGCATAGTGGTTGGGAACCCAAGGGAGATCGTAAGCAGGCCCACCGTCCGCAAGCTGCGGCTGGCTGCTTTTAATCATGCAAAGCTTATGCCACGATGCATGCAGGCATGTGGGCAATCCCTGCGGTCTCGGCCGCTGATCGACCGGCCTGACACTTGATCGCCCGGCTGGTCATGCGAAGACAGGGGATTGACTGATCAACATCCTGGCATGGATTTCGCTCTACGAAGTGCGGGGCGTTGACGATTGCGGGTGCCTTTCATGCCGTGATGATGTCTTGTCCACAACGAAAGTGTCGAATCATGGACTTTCCTACTCCGATCCCGTTCCGCGAACTTCCGGAATGCGACGACGATGATCTCGTTTGTCGTATCGAACAGCTCTACAAGGCTCACGCTAAAGAACTCTGGCGAAAGCTGTATGCAAAATTTGGGCATCGCGAGCGAGCCAACGATGCCGTGCATGAAGCATTTCTGCGACTGTACGAGACAGGCATGGATACCGTTGAACATCCGCTTTCGTGGATGTATCGCGTCGCATGCAACTTCATGATCGATCAGAACCGCCGAGAAAAACGGCGAGGGGGACTCAGTCCGTCGCTGGACTGGGTGGCCAGTGAGGAAAGTCTCATCGAAGTCCTTGAAGAAGCGGAGCAAATGCGTTTGCTGCATGACGTCATGAGAACGCTGCGACCACCGGATCAGGAAATCCTGAGACTGAAGTACGCTCAGCGGCTACCGTCGCTGGACATCGCGGCGAGACTGAAGATCAGCGATGGTGCCGTCGACATGCGGTTGACGCGCGCTCGTCGTCGGTTGGAAAACGCACTCGAAGATCGCGGGCTGGGCGTTCAGCAGATGCTGTAATTGTTGCTGTGGTGAAACAGCACGGTATGGGATTGTAAGGTAGAAGCGACCGTCAGTTGCGCGGACGCTGATCGCTCATCATGATGGGCGGACGAGCAGCCGCTTGCAGGAAAGACCGGCCCGGCGTCACTCAATATCGGCACGTCAAACGACGGCAGCCCGCATTCGACAAGTCTGCAAAGTGATTCGAGCTACCGCTGGAAATATGTTTCACTTCTGGCACAGCAAGTGCATTTGGAAGTCTTCTGAGAGCGGGGTCTTGCCGTTGATCACACCGAAGAACTGACCGCGACCCTGCGATCGACGTCCCCATTCCAGGAGCTGAACCGATGACCACTGATAAATGGACAAGTGAAGAGGCTGTTGAGGATCTGCGAAACGAAGATCCGCTTTCCGGCGAAGCAGGCGATCATCCGGGTGGAGCCGGTGTCGGCAGCGCACTGGGCGGAGGGATTGCTGGCGCGGCAGCAGGCGTGATTGGTGGTCCCATTGGTGCCGTAGCGGGAGCTGTGGTTGGTGGGGTTGCCGGCGGGTTGGCTGGCAAAGCGGCGGTCGAAAGCATCGATCCAACGGTGGAAGTTGCGTACTGGCGAGACGCTCATGCCGGTCGACCGTACATCAAGGACGACTACACCTTCTACGACGACGAACCCGCGTACCGAGCGGGCGTCGACACTTACGATCTTGGCGAACCGACAGACTGGGAGGAACGTCAGGAAGCGGCCCGCATCCGTTGGGAAGACGACTACACAGAAGGCCGGCTGACCTGGGACGACGCTCGCCCGGCTGCGGAAGATGCGTATCGACGAATCCATACCCGACAATCGAGTCGCAAAGCGAAGTCGGAAAAAGCGAGAGCAAACCAACTCCGCCACTCCACGCTTAGGAGTAGCGGAACTCGTCAAGAGTTTCGACGGGCACCGTAAATCGCCGAAAGTCTTGACGACTTCCGCTACGTTCAGGACTCGTAAGCTCAATGTAGGCACACCACGAAACACGCACAGAACAAACAGAAATCAAAATCATGATCGGTAACATCATCGGCTGGTGCGTCTTCGGGTTGATTGCCGGAGCGATCGCTCGGATGCTCACTCCGGGACGCGATCCCGTGGGCTGCCTGGGAACAATTCTGATTGGCGTGGCCGGATCATTCGCCGGTGGATTTCTGGGGCACCTGATCTTCGGCGAATCAGGCGAACGAATCTCTCCGGCAGGACTCATCGGGTCCGTTATCGGAGGAATTCTCGTGCTGGTTTTGATGCGCCGCCTCGCCCCCAAACGCTGACCCCAGTCACTTAGCAAGGGACTTAGATGTCCAGCCAGATTCCTGAATCAAAGCGGTCTCCATCGGCCCAGACAACTCCTAAGAATTTACGACCGCGTGCCGCGTTCTCCACGCAGTTATGTGCAGGGTTGTTGCTGTGTTTTGCGATTTATTACGCCCGCAGTCTGCTGATTCCGATCGTTCTCGCACTGTTCGCCTACCTGACGCTGCGCCCGGTGCTGCGTTTTCTGCGGCGACGAGGTTTGCCTCACAGTGTTGGGGCCTTCGTCATCACAGGGTCGCTGTTTGTCGGTCTGGGCGTGGGAATCCTCACCGTCTATCAACCCGCGATAGAAATGTTTGACAACGGGCCGCAATACGCGGAGACGATTAAGACTAAACTGAAATTTGTGTTCGACAAAGTAGACGCGGTCATCGAAGCCACTGACCAGATTTCATCGATGGGAGAGGACGCAGAGAAAGATGAAGCCAACAGCGATGCTCCCGTACCTGTGGAAGTTCAGCAGCCGGCATGGTCGAATAATCTGTTCCTGTTGAGCGGAACCAGCACGCTGTTGTCAGCAGTTTCTATTGTCAGTGTGTTGCTGTTCTTTCTGCTGTCCACCGGTGAACAGGTGCTGGCCAGTGTCCTGAAAACCCTTCCGTCGTTTTCGGCGCGGCTGGAATTCATGACGATTCTGGAACGCATTGAAGATGGCCTGAGCCGATATCTCGGCCAAGTCACAGCCATCAACATCTGTCTCGGCATTGTAGTCGCGATGGCCATGTGGTTATTGGGGATGCCGTCTCCAATCATGTGGGGCGCGATGGCCACGCTGCTGAACTTCGTTCCGATTCTGGGAGCCGTGGTTGGGGGCCTGACCGTCTTCCTGGTGGCTGTCGTCAGTTTTGAAAGTTCGAGCTGGCCGTTTCTGGTAGGCAGCGTCTTTCTGTTGCTGACAACGATTGAAGGACAGCTTATCACGCCCAGCGTTCTGGGGCGTTCGATGGATCTGAGTCCTGTGATGGTGATGCTGTCGCTGCTGTTCTGGGGCTGGATGTGGGGACTCGTCGGCGTGTTCCTGGCCGTGCCCATGCTGATCGTGGCCCGCTTTGTCGTCGACACGATTCAGGCCCATGCACCGGACGCCACGGCTCAGGAGTTTGAAGAAGACAGTCCGTCGGTCGACGAATTTACTGCGCCGACTGCCACCGAAGTGGCGGATGACAACGTGTTAGATGGCGACGCGGTCAACGCACCGCCCAAACCGAAACCCGCCGCCGAAGTGGCCGCGTAGCTCTTACGGGAAATTGAATGCCCCGCAACTTAACAGGAGACAAAACCATGAACGCCCAAACAGACATCGCCGACGATACTCTGAACTTCAAGTGTCCCCATTGCGAAAACGTTGTGGGAGTCCTGCAACATCTGCTGGGAGAAACCATCGACTGCCCGGTCTGTGAAAAACCGTTTCGCGCCGAAGCGCCCTTGGCACATTCGGTACATGATTCTGACGTCGTCGCCGGTGACGAAATCCCGACGGTCGCAACTCCCGCCGCCGACGAACACGTCGACACGGTGATTCACCCAGTTGTGCTTCGCCGACATTTTTTCGCGACTCTGCTGTGCATGCTACTGTTCGTCGCGGCGGTCATCGGACTCGTCATGGGACTCACACGTGACGACTGGATGGGCGTTCCGGCATTGCCGCTGCTGATCGGATCTGGTGTGCTGACCGTGGTCGCCGGCTTCTTTCTGTTGAAGTGGTACATCGCGAGCCGAATGCAGTCGCTGACGCTAACAAGTGAACGTCTGATCTATCGGTTTGGAATCATTCATCGCGGAACCAGTGAGGTTCGCTACAACGACGTCCGCAACATGAAGATCAATCAGAACTTGCTCGAACGGTTGCTGGGGTTTGGAGACATGGCGATTTCCAGTTCCGGGCAGGACGAGATGGAGATCGTCATTCAGGATGTCCCCAATCCACAAGCCGTGGCTGAGGATATTCGTCTCCGCCAGCGATAACCGCTTCCGACGCTCTTTCTACAAGGTGGCATCGAAAGTGCTGGTAAGGTAAGCGTCCGGGGAACCCATTTGGGCGGGCCGCGTTCAGTTGCGGGTGCCGTCGGCGTTGCGGAGCTCAGCGGCTGCGATTTTCTCGCGGCGTTTTTGACGATCGTCGCGTTTGCGGTTGGCCACCTGGCGTGCCTC
>JBDNHJ010000390.1:0-7408 GCA_041688835.1 Fuerstiella sp. | reverse complement strand
GGAACTGGTCGCCATGAAAGACGCGCAGATCAAATACTCCACCGTGCAGAACTGGTATCCCGGTGATGCCGACGGCAAAGGCGGCATCTTCAACTTTGTGACCAAGCGTGGCGCGTGCCGAGGCGACAATTCCAAGATTTCTTGGACGCAGGTTGAAACGGGTTCAGCAATTACCTGGAAATATCCCAGTGTGATCTTACAGGGCGACCATTCGGTTGGCGAATTCTATTCTGTCGCAGTCACGGCGAACCACCAGCAAGCCGACACCGGCACCAAGATGATTCACATTGGTAAGAACACCAAGAGCACGATCATCTCCAAGGGCATCTCGGCTGGCCAGGGACAGAACAACTATCGCGGTCTGGTGAAGATTCAAAAGGGAGCCACGAACGCTCGGAACTTTTCACAATGTGATTCCCTGTTAATCGGTGACCGCTGCGGGGCTCATACGTTTCCGTATATCGAAGTCCGCAACACGACGTCGAAGGTGGAACACGAAGCTTCGACATCCAAAGTCGGCGAAGATCAAATTTACTACTGCCGACAACGCGGGCTACCGACCGAAGACGCGGTCAACATGATCGTGAACGGTTTCTGCAAGGAAGTTTATGCGGAGTTGCCCATGGAGTTCGCCGTTGAGGCGCGGAAGTTGTTGAGCGTCAGCCTCGAAGGCAGCGTCGGGTGACTCGCGGCCTAAACGGGACGCTCGCTAATTCGATGCGTCTGAAAAAACCACTCACAAAAAAAGGAACAATGATGCTTGAAATCAAAAACTTACACGCTCGATCCGACGACACCGAAATTCTACGTGGGATCAACTTGCAGGTCAGCGCCGGCGAAGTCCACGCGATCATGGGTCCAAACGGTTCGGGAAAGAGCACGTTAGCTCACGTGCTGGCCGGCCGCGAAGACTACGAGGTCACTCAGGGGGAGGTCCTGTACGAGGGAAAAGACCTGTTGGAAATGGAGGTCGAGGAACGCGCCGCCAACGGGCTGTTTATGGCCTATCAGTATCCGGTCGAGATCCCCGGTGTGAGCAACAAGTATTTTCTGAAAGCGGCGATGAATTCGATCCGGAAATATCACAAGCAGCCGCTGATCGACACGATGGATTTTCTGGAGTTGCTCAAAGAGAAAATGAAACTGCTCGGCATGGAAAAGAACATGATGGAGCGTTCGGTCAACGAGGGATTCTCCGGCGGCGAGAAGAAACGCAACGAGATCCTGCAAATGGCGATGCTGCAGCCGAAGCTGGCCGTGTTGGACGAAACGGATTCCGGCCTAGACATTGACGCTCTGCGAATTGTCGCTGACGGAGTCAACACGCTGCGAAGTCCCGAGCGGGCCATCATCGTTGTGACTCATTATCAACGACTGCTGGATTACATCGTTCCTGACAAAGTTCACGTGCTGGCCGAGGGCCGAATCGCTCGTTCCGGTGACAAGAGTTTGGCGATGGAACTCGAAAAGGACGGTTACGCGTTTCTGGAGACTGCGGCGGCACATTAGTGGTTTGTGACAGCCCCAAAGCAGGGCTAAAGATGTAGCGGAAGTCGTGAAGACTTTCGAGATTTTTTCGAGATTGCCATGCCTCTCCGAAAGTCTTGACGACTTCCGCTACCCTCAGACAGGCCTTGGTGAACAACAGCTTTTTCGACCATAGGGAACACACTTTTATGATTGCCACAGCAACTGACACCTATCGAATCGAGCACGCGCGATTCCGCGAAGAACAGTCGTCCACCATTCCGACGTGGCTGCGCGAACTTCGCGAGCGTGGTCTGAACCGCTTCACGGAACTCGGCATTCCCACCACGCGCGATGAAGAATGGCGATTCACGAACATCGCTCCACTGCTCAAGGAACCCTTCACAGTCGCCGACGGTGCAACACCTGCCGGATCGCAGATCGATGAGTTGATACAGCAGGCGGCGCTCGACGACGGCTTTCATCGGCTGGTGTTTGTGAACGGTCGCTTTGCCGAACAATGGTCCGTGCGTCACGAACTGCCGCCGGGAGTCATCGTCGAAAGTCTGGCGGAGTCGATTCAGCAAAGCCCGGATGAGATAGAACGTCGGCTTGCTGGCCAGGCCGACTTCAACGAATCGGCCTTCCTGTCACTCAACACAGCCTTCATTGAAGACGGAGCCAACATCTGCGTACCCGACGGCGTGACGATTGACCGGCCGATCCATCTGATCTTTCTTTCCGTCGCTGACGCGCCGTCGGTCTCTCATCCGCGTAACATCGTGTCTCTCGGAAAGAACAGCCGAGCGACCGTTGTCGAGAGCTATCTGGGAGTCGAAGGTCCAGCTTACTTCACGAACGCAGTCACAGAAATCGAACTTGGCGATTCTGCCGACCTGGATCACCACAAGCTGCAGCATGAGCAACCCAACGCCTTGCATGTGGCCGCGACTCACGTTCGCCAGCAGGCGAGCAGCAAATTCCGTTCGCACTATTTCTCGTTCGGCGGTGACCTGGCTCGCAATGAGTTGAACTGCGCGCTCGAAGGCGAACGGATCGAATGCACACTCAACGGACTGTACATGCCGACCGGCGATCAGTTGATGGACTGCCGCACAAGAATTGATCACCTGCAGCCGCATTGCAACAGCTACGAGTTGTACAAGGGAATCCTTGATGATCGCGCCAAGGGAGTCTTCAACGGCAAGATCTACGTTCACCAAGACGCTCAAAAGACGGACGCGAAACAAAGCAACCAGGCGATTCTGCTATCCGATGACGCCGTCATCGACACCAAGCCACAACTGGAAATCTACGCCGACGATGTCCGTTGCACGCACGGCGCGACCGTCGGCGCACTGGATGAGCAGGCACTTTATTATCTGCGTTCACGCGGCATTCCCGCCGACTTCGCGCGCACCATGTTGATCTTTGCCTTTGCCAATGATGTCGTGCAGGGTGTCGAAGTACCGGCCGTGCGGCGACGCCTCGAATCCATTCTGTTGGAGGAACGAGGTTTGCCCGATGTTTGAGCCGGATGCAACAATGAACACAACACTCACTGCAACCAGAATGAACCAAAAGCACTTCGACGTTGACGCCGTGCGTCAGGATTTTCCGATTCTGGCAAGTCACGTCCACGGCCATCTGCTGGTGTATCTCGACAACGCGGCCACAACGCAAAAGCCGCAGGCCGTGATTGACGCCATCGTCGACTACTACACGTCGACAAACGCGAACATTCATCGCGGCGTTCACCAACTGAGCGTCGATGCCACGCTGTTGCACGACAACGCCCGCGCTGAGGTGAAGTCGTTTCTGAATGCCAGCGACGTCGCGGAGATCATTTTCGTTCGTGGAGCGACCGAGGGAATTAACCTCGTTGCAAGTACGTTCGGTCGGCAGCACGTGGGACCGGGCGACGAAGTTCTCATCACGGCGATGGAACATCATTCAAACATCGTGCCGTGGCAAGTGCTCTGCGAACAGCAAGGTGCGATTCTGCGAGTTGCTCCGATGGATGACGATGGCCAGTTACAATGGGACGACTTCGAGAAACTTGTGACTGAACGGACGAAGCTGGTGGCTGTGAGTCACGTTTCGAACGCTCTGGGAACCGTCAATCCGATCCGGGAGATCGTTGAACTGGCTCACCGACATGGCGCTGCTGTCATCGTCGACGGAGCTCAGGCCGCCGCGCATACGACAGTCGACGTGCAGGAACTGGGCTGTGACTTCTACGTGATTTCCGGTCACAAGCTGTACGGGCCGACCGGCATCGGTGTGCTGTATGGAAAACGAGAACTATTGGAAGCGATGCCGCCTTACCAGACTGGCGGCGACATGATCAGCTCGGTCACTTTCGAGCGGACGACTTACAATTCTCTACCGTACAAATTCGAAGCCGGCACGCCCGACATTGCGGGGGCCATCGGTCTGGGAGCCGCCATCGACTACCTCGGACAGTTTGACTGGCCCGCAGTTTGTGATCACGAAGACGAATTGCTGGCGTATGCCACCGACGCACTTTCGGCGATCGATGGACTGCGTCTCATTGGCACCGCGAGTGAAAAAAAATCCGTGCTGTCGTTCGTGCTCGACGGCGCTCATCCTCACGATATCGGTACGATTCTTGATTCCGAAGGCGTCGCGGTTCGCACCGGTCACCACTGTGCTCAACCGGTGATGGAACGCTTCGGCATTCCTGCAACGACGCGTCTTTCGCTGGGTCTGTACAACACACGGGACGATGTTGACGCCGCTGTCCGGGCGATTGCCAAAGTGAAGGAGATGTTCCGATGCTAGACGACGAACTACGCGAACTCTATCAGGATGTCATCCTTGATCATCAGCAGGATCCTCGCAACTTCGGTGTGCTGGAGAATTCGACGCATCACGCCGAAGGCTTCAATCCTCTGTGCGGCGACCGCATTCAACTGGCGCTGCAAATGGACGGTGATCGAATTCAGCAGGTAATGTTCCAAGGCTCCGGCTGTGCAATCTCGACAGCGTCGACGTCGTTGATGACTGAGGCACTGTCGGGCAAAACCAGAGCCGAAGCAGAAGCTCTGTCACAACAATTTCGCGACCTGGTGACGGGGCGTTTGCAGGATGCGGAAGAATCGGCCACCGATAACTCAACGCAACTCGGGAAACTCCGCGTTCTGGCGGGCGTCCAGCAGTTTCCGGTGCGCGTGAAGTGCGCCACGCTGGCTTGGCACACACTGGAAGCGGCATTGAATGAGACACCAGACAACTCTGTCAGTACGGAGTGAGTGAACACGAAGCACTGAGTCGTCCTGAGTTCAACGATAATTACCTCGCCTAATGCGATCGCCGATGAAGAATAGACCGTAGCGGAACTCGTCAACAGTTTCGGGGATCCGCCAGCGGCCGTCGAAAGTCTTGACGACTTCCGCTACGTGTGTAGGAACTCATCTGACAATCGCCTTAAAGCAACAACAAAAAGGAACCAACATGTCAACGACCACGGAAATGTACAACGAAGCGGAGCGTCTGAAAGACGACGGTCAGCAGCAAGCAGCCATTGAAAAGCTCAACAAGTTGCTGGAAGCCGAAGCCACCTATTCGCTCGCTCATATGGCACTGGCCGTGCTGTATGGAAAAGTGAATCAACACGAAAAAGCGGTTCAGCATGCCGTGCGCACCAGTGAACTTGAACCCGACGATCCGTTTAGCTGGACGGCGTTGAGTGTCACGTATCAGCGGGCCTTCGAAGGCACGAAAAACCAGCAGTTCATTCAGATGGCAGAAGACGCGATGGCGAAATCACAATCGTTAACCGGCCGCTGACCGACGTCCCGCTCTGTCGTCATCGCGAAAGTAAAGGCGCCGACGGATCATCGATCTGTCCGGCGAACACAGATCCTTTCCCCCTCACTGACTTTCCGAGTTCTATCCTCACATGGGACGAAGACCTGACTCCCGCCTCCTCAGCGGAACGCTTTCGCCAAGTCGGTCACGATTCAGACCAATTGCTGGGACTGAGGGAAACCGATCAAGCCAGATCGAACTACCGGCAGTAGTCAAGCGAAGGCTCCGGGGCATGAAACGTCATCCAAGCCTGCAACCCTTTTCGCGAGAGCATCATCGGGCGCTGATTCTCTGGCGTAATCTTGACAAGCAGTTGGACTCATCAGACGCCGTTGGGCAACGCGTGGCTGCGGTCGACCTGTGGGATTACTGGAATGTGAGTTTTCTCATTCACCTGAAGTCCGAGGAGTCACTGCTCATTGATCTGTTGAACGCTCCTTTACGAACACGGTTGCTTGCTGAACACGAAACAATGCGACTGGAATTTCTTTCGATGGGACTCGCGTTGGAGTCGAATTGCGAGTTGGGAATTGACGACGTTCGCAACCTAGCGTCGGTGCTTCGGGCTCATATTCGTTGGGAGGAACGCGTGGTTTTCCCCTACATTCAACGCCACGTCACAGAGCAAGACTTGCGTCAAATCGCAACGGCGCTCACTGAATGATGAGCGAAAGAGCAGATTGTTAAACCTCGATGGATGTCCAGATGTTGACGACAAAGGCGAACTAATGACCAGTGAGTTTGTTGATAGCGATGTTCAGCTTCAGAACATGCAGGTGGATGATCAAGTTGTACACAGCAATGTGCTTATGGTTTATGAAGACCAGCAGGATTCACCGAGTTGCACTGCGGCGTTTGTTGGCCACATGCTCCGCTATTTCGCTGGCGAGGCCGTACCCTTTGAAGGCGGCATGCTGGTGACTACGGTTCCATTTCGCATCGAGTCTTCGCGATTAGGCAAGCGGGTCGATCGCATTATGCATGAGGATCTGGCCAGCCTTCGGACGAAATACCGACTCAACCAAGATACACCGTACACCATGGTGCTTCGACAGAACGTGTCGTCGCCCCCGGAACAACTCTTTGCCCACGACATCCAACATTACGCAAAGACATACTACGAAAACCGCATTGGCGACATTGAGACGGCGTTCCTTGCCGCCGAAGCACAGGCTCAGTCATTGAGAGTGCAGCCCGAATCGCCCGTGTGCCTGTTGGTTGGCCTGGAGGGATTGCCGCTACCCGTGGAGTCCGCGGTATTTGAACTCAACGTCGCCGACTTCACAGCCCCTTTCGCGAAGGCATACGCCCTGCTTTGGCACCTAATCTGTCGTCCAGAGTACACCGAGAAGCTGACCAGCGGCCCGCACATCGGTTCAGACGGGAAACCCGTACTCATGCTGCGACTCCACCCGAAACACGACGGCAGCTTTTGTCTCGGGCTGGAAGCGAAGAATCCACTGATGCTGCTTGCAGAGCATTCCGAATTGGCTCACTTCCATCGCGTGGCATCCAATGAAGCCGCCGCCTGCGAAGTCTGTCGAATTCTGGCTGAACTCACGGCGAAACAATTCGACGCCGAAGTCAGCATCACAGTGGCAGAGAAAACATTAGGACATCCCGCCTGATGATTCCAGTACCTGACAGTATATCCGCGTTAAACGGCAATGAAGACATCGAATGAAAAGTCCCACGATACCGCTCAATTCTTCTCGCACTCTCACGGGAGCGGAGGATGAGAACGTCACAACCGAATTACCGGAGACGGCAACAAGGCAGGCCATTGAAGAACGTGATGGCCCCAGCCAAACGCACCACTCAGCATTGCAACGATCAGACTATAGTGCGGACGCCGAGACGTCCTGTCATCCAGAGGCGAAAGCCTGCTTGGGGTACACAGCTCATGCCGCACACACCAACCCGAACGGAAATTCAAATGAGCGTCCTGTTTCTCACCAAAGATTTAATGTTTTCATCACGAGTGTCGGCATGCGCGCAGACGTTGGGGATTGATCTGTCGGTCGTTGCGGATCACGAACGGTTGCTCGCCAGCGCAGCGCGAGAACAGGCACAACTCGTGCTGCTCGATTTGAGTACACCGGGGTTT
>JBDNHJ010000389.1:0-4375 GCA_041688835.1 Fuerstiella sp. | reverse complement strand
TGATTCCGCGTCCGTGTGGGAGGTGGAGGTCCGCAAAGACGTGCCCGCGACGTTGGCTCCCTTACGAGATCTCGCGTTGCCGAAGTGCCTGATCGCGGCGATCGAACGTGAGAAATTCGTAAAAGTCCCGAACGCCAACGACCAGTTAAAGGCTGGGGATACAGCCGTGCTGCTGGTCCACAAAGATGCCGAAGAAGAAGTGCTAAAATTGTTCGGCGGCTAAACACGATTGGAAGTTCCAGCCCCGAATGAAGCAGTCACGAGAAAACCCAGCCGTTTTGGCGATAGCCACGGTCCAGAGCAACCGTGGCTATCGCCAAAACGGCTGGAAGTCAGAAATCACTTCAGATCGCTGAACTCTTACAGAAAATGTCAGGTTAGAAAATCGGTGCGATCATGCTCAAGGGGCAGGATGCGTTTGCGGTTTTATCTGCGGCCATCTAGGCTCGCCACTGCAAATTGGCTGGCGGGAACCGGCCCTCTTCAAACCCCGATATCCATGAACGCCCCCGAAACACGTTGTTGGCCTCAGCAGTCGTGACACAAGCTGCCGTCGCGGCTAAGATGAAACCAAGGCCGCTTCGGTTGTCGAGTTGATTCCGCAACACCGCGAACAGCTGACGAGGCGGAAATTTTCAACGCACGATCGAAAAGCTGGCATCCCCGGCTCGTAGAATCGCCAATTTGGTCCGCACAATCGCAATGGATGACTCGACTGAAATCGTAGAACTTCTCATCGCGATTAGTCGAGTCCCGGAGGGGCCTCGACGACAGCGAGGCGTCTGGTATAAGAGTCAGAAAGAGCATTGGATTGGCTGGCTGTACAACTACAACAGCCCAGGTGCCTACAGTCGCAAGGTCACTTCCGGCAGAGATGCTAAGTTTGTCTGCAACCATGTTGCCTACCAGGGGCTCTTAATCTACTTGGCTGATGCCTCTGGTGTATCGCGGCAATTAGTCCAACAAGCCAAGCGTGTCGACCAATCTGACAAAACCACGACGCAGACTTGCGGTAGGATCCGACGCATCATTCCGGGGAGCCTAGTTCTTGCAGCACTGCAAAACAACGGCTATCTTCGACATCTGGATTAGCTTGTTTCCGTGTCTGGCTTCCAGTGTCTCAAGAGGCGACGTGACCTGTCCAGCAACCGTTCGGATCAAAACGCGGTCAGCCGAAGCCTATAAGTCTGTGTTCAAGAGACAAGGGATGGAACTTGACGTTCTTGACTCGAGCCCGCGCGGTGGTTCGGGCTCCGAATCGTGTGCGGCCTTGGTTGGTGGGGCGGATGTCGCCGGTGGCCGGTCGTAAAGTATGATTCCTGTGCCGCTTAGGGATTTTTGGGGAAGTTTTTCCCGAATGACGGCCACTTGGTGTGGTCGTGGTGAAGGATCGGAATTTGGTGATTTCAGACAAGTAGTGCTCGCAGTTCGCCGGAAAGCGTGTAAAGTCGAGGTCTTCGGAAGTGTCGCCCAAGACACATGCGTTCTGACCATCCCGGCCCGTCTCAAACCACCAGATTGCCCTCATTTTCATGAGAATCGTGATCCGGTGCTAATCCCAAACCTTTAAAAATTAGCCCAAACTTCGCAGTTCGTGCAACCACAACAATTCAGTGGAGTCGACTGGGATTTCAAAATACGGCTTTCTTTGGGGGTTGCCGATCAGGGGTGAGGTGCGAAGGATGCTGGCGACACGGATCTCAATAACCACGGAATTCATTTGGAGTCGTAAACATATGATCACGGCTGATGCGGAATGCCCAAGACTAATGCCGTCCATTCCTTATCCTGAATATGCTTTTTACCCGGGTTCCGGGTTAGCTCATCCCATTCGTGACCCCAAAGGTCACAGCTACGGAAAGAAACACGCCTCTGGTCAGGGGCCTAAGGCTCTGAGTCCGGAAAACTGGCACGAAAATCGCAACTTTCTGCTGGCGATCGACTTTTTCAACGTCGGTTACTATTGGGAAGCTCACGAAGAATGGGAGCGACTGTGGCGAGTTTCCGGTGCTGATACGACATCCGGCCGATTTCTGAAGGGCTTGATCAAACTTTCTGCCGCTGGCGTGAAGGTTCGAGAACGCAGCATTCACGGGGTGCGTCGTCACGCAGCTTCGGCTGGCGAAATGTTCGCCGATGTGGCTGCAGAAGCCGACACGGACAGCTACTGCGGTCTGGACTTTACTCGTCTGCAGTTCGCCGCTGACCGTGCCGCTCAACTGGCCTACAAAAAGGAACACGAAGCAGGCGTTGCTGTTCGAGTATTCCCGTTTACGCTGAAACCAGTGATGGGGGCCGCGACCACTTAGTCGCCAACTTTACGGACTTCGCCGACTTCAACGACGAATGGCGGTGGAGCGTTTTCATTCAAAGAAGCTCGCGGTATCCTCCGCGAGCTTTTTTGTTTTGTCCGGTGACCTAATTCTCAAACACACCCGCAGAAATACAGTCAGATGAAGATACTTGTTGTTGGTCAGGGAGGCCGTGAACACGCTTTGGTTTATAAGCTGGCTCAGTGCGAGGGTGTAGAAAAAGTCTATTGCGCACCCGGCAACGCGGGCACGGCGATTGATGGAGAAAACGTCAAAATCGCCGCCAATGATCTGGGGCGGCTGATGTCGTTCGCCAAACGCAATGCGATTGACCTAACAATCGTCGGCCCAGAAGTCCCGTTGGTGCTGGGCATCGTTGACGAATTCAAATCGCATGGACTGAAGATTTTCGGCCCGTCCAAGGCTGCGGCGAGACTAGAAGGCAGCAAGGCGTTTTCTAAAGACCTGATGAAAAAGGCGGGCATCCCAACGGCGGCCTACAAAAGCTTTACCCGATTGGAAGAAGCCCACTCGTATATCGATGCTTTGGAAGAAGGCCCCTTGGTGGTCAAAGCCGATGGACTGGCAGCCGGCAAAGGGGTCGAAGTTTGCAGTAACCTCGACGGCGCAAAATCCGCCGCCTCGCGCATGCTGCGAGAAGACATGCATGGTGTGGCCGGGCGAAAAATCGTCATCGAAGAATGCCTCATCGGTGAAGAAGCCAGTATTCTGGCGATTGTAGACGGCGATACGATCATCCCTTTAGAAACTTCGCAGGACCACAAGCGGGCACTGGATGGAGACCAAGGACCGAACACGGGTGGCATGGGAGCCTACAGCCCGGCACCGGCGGTCACCGAAGACATCATGGACGATATTGTCCGCAGAATTCTGGTGCCCACCGTGCATACCATGCGCGTCGAAGGCTATCCGTTTTCTGGCATTCTGTACGCCGGTTTGATGCTGACGGAAAACGGACCGAAAGTCATTGAATACAACGTGCGATTCGGCGATCCAGAAGCTCAGGCCGTGCTAATGCGCCTGAAAAGCGATCTGGCTCAAGTGTTGTCGCTGGCGGCATCGGGGCGACTGGCGGAATCGGACGGACTGGAATGGGATCCGCGTCCGGCGGTCTGCGTGGTGATGGCATCTGAAGGTTATCCCGGCAGTTACGGCAAAGGCCGCGTCATCGAAGGTATCTACGACGCAGACAGCTTGCCAGATACGAAAGTGTTTCACGCCGGAACTTCGTCGAAAGATATGCAGGTGCTAAACGACGGCGGTCGAGTTCTAGGAGTCACCGCTCTGGGCGACACAATTCTAGCAGCCAAAGAGGCGGCCTATCGCGCTGTCAGCAAAATCAGCTGGGACGGCGGATGGTACCGCACTGACATTTCCGACAAAGCCTGATCGAGCCCCATTGTATGTAGACGATCCTCACAGAGTCGCCTGAAGCTCATGGGTTCCATGTGCTGTGCGCCTTGAACCAAGAATGGGCACGAATCAACACGAATTTCATGAAGCCGATTCGAGTTCCTCGCGGCACATGCAGCCCACGGAGTCGACCTTCAGCATGACTGCACTTTAGGATCTTAGACGGCGAGGTTAATGATGGCTTGGCAGAGGGATTTGAATTTAGTGGTATCAGTGGTTTTTGCAGCATGTTGCGGGCGATGACGCGTCGTTTGTCTCGGTGTGAGGGACGTCGGTCCGGGTTGTCCCATGGTCGGTCGGTGCGGTCGGTGAATTGTTCCTTGTCCGCGTCCTAGGAACTCAGTTCGATCAGCGTGTACAACCATTGGTTCAGATGCCAGCACGCGATGTTGGACCAGACGTTGCGAACCTGTTGCTGACCCGAGCCCCAGACTTCCTTGACGTCGTGAAACTGTTCTTCAATCGCCCACCGGTCGGCCACGGCTTCCAGAATCTCGCGGGCCGTCGCCGCTTCGCTGGTGCAGAAGTACGGTGCCCAGCCGCCGTCTTCGAAGCGCACAATCACCACGCGAATGACGCCGCCCGTCAATCGAGACGTCGCGACAAACGTCTTGTGCTGACGAGTGACT
>JBDNHJ010000388.1:0-6388 GCA_041688835.1 Fuerstiella sp. | reverse complement strand
TGATTCCGCGTCCGTGTGGGAGGTGGAGGTCCGCAAAGACGTGCCCGCGACGTTGGCTCCCTTACGAGATCTCGCGTTGCCGAAGTGCCTGATCGCGGCGATCGAACGTGAGAAATTCGTAAAAGTCCCGAAC
This sequence comes from Fuerstiella sp., assembly GCA_041688835.1. Taxonomy (GTDB): domain Bacteria; phylum Planctomycetota; class Planctomycetia; order Planctomycetales; family Planctomycetaceae; genus Fuerstiella. The sequence goes on along the minus strand of JBDNHJ010000388.1, from coordinate 6,255 downwards.
GCCAACGATCAGTTAAAGGCTGGGGATACAGCCGTGCTGCTGGTCCACAAAGATGCCGAAGAAGAAGTGCTAAAATTGTTCGGCGGCTAAACACGATTGGAAGTTCCAGCCCGCAACGCCAGCTCCGACGTGTCCACCAGCCGCAAACGCTCAAGCGGCGGGATGCGTTTGGGGTTTTATCTGCGGCCATCTGTGCTCAGGACTGCAAATCGGCTGCTGGCAACCGGCCTCTTCAAACGCCGATATCTATGAAGGCCCCTGACACACGTTGTTGGCCTCAGTAGTCGTGACACAAGCTTCCGTCACGCCGAAAAAACGTACGTCCCTGACGATGTCGTCTTCCAGACCAAGCCGCAGATCGCACTGGATCTGATCGACCGGGCAAACGCCGCATCTGTTCGTCACGATTCTGAGTCAACTGTTCTGCGCACGCGTTCGTCAGCGGCAGTCACCCAGCGACGACGTTCTCAGCGGTAAGCTGTTGACAATGGAACAGGTTCGCCGCGCCGCCAACGTGGTGGTCGGATCGATGACGTACCCGCCGCGCACCCGCGAGCAGCTCTACACAGACGAATCCAAACGGCAAAGTTATCACGCTCGCCGCAACGCACAGGCCGGCAAGTCACATCGAAAAACCAGACGCAAACGACTGGCCGAACTCGGCATCGACCCCGATAAAATTCAATTAGTACCATCGAAAAACCAACAATAAACCTCGCGACTCAATCAGACCTAGCGCTGACCAGCTAGGATGTCAAAACGTGAAATCATCAAAGCCGGGTCACGGTCGATTTGTGCGATGACAAACACCGGGGCATGCACCACAACAAACGCATCCACGCTATGCTGACTGGATTTCATTCCAGTTCAGCTGATGCGGCATGACGTCCTTTTTGATTGATGTCGCGGCTGCGAGCCCCGCTGCTTCTCCCATCGGAACGGAATTGCCGGTCACTCGGTAGCTGGAATGAGCGATAAAATCGCCGCTGATACATCGTCCTGCCATCAGCAGTCCGTCGACATCGGCTGCGATCAGAGCAGGATATGGAATGTCATAAGGTTTCAGTCCCCCTTGTTTGAAGTCGCGGCTGATCTCTTTGTTACCCTGTTCATTCAGAGCGTGGACGTCAATCGGAAACTTAGCTCGACAAATCGCCTGGTCATGCCTCAGCCCCTTCGCGACGTCTGCAGCCGTGATGGTGTAGCGCCCACGAATGCGTCGACCTTCACGGACGCCGATTTGTTCGGCAGTCGCCACGACGGACAGATTCTGCCATGGTCCGCCGATTTTTCGCAATCCGTTGACGATATTGTGGATCTCACGACGTGCCCGAATCGTGGCTGCGGTGATCGCGTCGGCATCGAACGCGGAGACGCCGTATTCGTGATTTGTCATAATCGAATAGATGCCACTATGCAGATGCCGCAGCGTTGGAGCTCGATAGGATGGTGACACTCCGTTGTCTTCCAACAGCTTGAGGAGAAGCCGTTTTGCCTGAGCCCCGCTTTCCCGAATAAACGGCCGAATGTCCTCTGGATCGACACCAGTCAGCAGCGCCAGCATCGACAGCGGTTGGCATTCGCACGTTGCGCCCAGACCGACATCAAATTGGCAGCCTGCGTGAGCCGCTAAGTCGCCATCACCGCTGCAGTCGATGAATCGATCGGCGAGCCACGCTTCGCGACCAGACTTTGATTCCGTGAGCACGGCCACAACGCGGTTGAGTTCATTGGTGACAGCGCCGACCAAACGCGTGTGAATTCGAATCTTCACACCAGCTTCGACGCACAATTCTTCCAACACCAGCTTAGCGATTTCCGGATCGTAAACTGTCCCGTTGGTTTGCGATGCCACGTTGCTTCCGCGCGTTGAAAATTCGCGCAGCAGCTCTGCCATAATCCCGGATTTGTTCTCGGCGTCGAGAATCTTCGTCAGCAGACCGACGGTCCACACACCCCCCAAACATCCGGCCACTTCGATCAACTGCACCGTGGCTCCGGATCGTGCCGCTGCCAAGGCGGCCGCAATACCAGCCGGACCGCCGCCACAAACAAGTACATCGGAATTCCCGGCGACGGGAATACTTCGCTGCTGTTCCAGCAGCAGCGTTCTGTCTGCCGATAACTCTGCCCGAGTTCGCAACACGTCACCACTGACAGCATTGGCCATTCGCGACGCGGACTCGTCGCCGCAGGTCGTATCCGGACACGTCAGCGTTGCCGACACAATCCATCCGCCAGCCGTTGCTTGAAGAAAACGTCTGCGTGAGGTGTCTGAGTTTTGCATGAAATCCCCTGAGCGTGTTTTGGCCACAGATTGAACGCACGGCAAATTCGTTCGATCAACGGGTTATCGCTGTGCCTTGGCATCACAATCGGTCAAGTCAAGACACCCGGAAGAACTCCCGTGCTGTCCGCGAACTGATTCGTCTTGTGGCCGAAGGCGTTCAGCATCGCGACGTACAGATTCGCCAGCGGAGTATCCTTGCCGTACGACAAATGTTGGCCCGTCGCCAGACGACCGCCGCCGCTGCCAGCCACAACGATCGGAAGATTGTGCGGACTGTTACTGTTTCCATCACGCAGGCCGGAACCAAACAAAATCATCGAATTGTCCAGCACAGTGCTGTCGCCTTCCTGCATGCCGCGAAGCTTATTCAACAAATAAGCGTATTGAGTCACATGCCACTCGGTGATCAACTGATAAGCAGCCAGCTTCTCTGCGGAATTCTGGTGATGAGACGTGTCGTGATGTCCTCCGGAAACTCCGTCAAGAAACGAAAAGTTCCGTCCGCTGACCGCGTTGCCGAACATAAACGTACACACGCGAGTCGTGTCGGTCTGGAAGGCCAGTGCAATCATATCCATCATCAGTCGCACGTGATCAGGAAACTCATCGGGCCGATCCGCCGGCGGCCGTTGTTCTATCTTCAGTGCCGCGCGAGGTGTCCAGGGGTTCGATCCTGCCGTCTGTTGTTTCTGCAATCGTTGTTCGATCGCTCGCACGGATTGCAAATACTCATCCATGCGATGCCGATCTGAAGCTCCGAGACGGCTTTTCAGTTCTTGGGCGTCGTCCATCACGCGGTCCAGCAGCAGCATGTTTCTTCCTGCCGCTTCTTTTGATGGATAGGCGGCTCGAAAAAGTCGTTCGAACACGGAATGCGGATTGAGTTCTCGCGCGAGCGGACTCGTCGGGCCGCTCCAAGCCACGTGCGAACCATACACTCGCGTGTAACCCACGTTGGTGTCAACGCCCGTGCTGACCGGATCGATGCCGAGTTCCAGCGAAGGCAGCGGCGTGTGTTCTGCGGCCGCACCAGCGGCCACCTGATCCATCGATAGGCCGTTGCAGTTCAGGTCGATTCCTAGGGACTTGCTGATCGTGGTACACGTCAGAAATCCGGATGTCTTGACGTAGTGACCGTCGCCGCCGTTGCTGGCCTGGTTCCACAGGTTGCTAAAAACCAGCAGATCGTCCTTCAGTTCTTCCAGTGGTTTCAGCGCCGCCGACATCGTGAAGTCGCGGCCTTCGCCCTCGGGCGTCCACATGTCCTGCCGCACGCCGTTGGGCATAAACAGCGCCGCCATTCGCACGGGCGCAGCGTTCGCGGATGCACTGGCCGCAGCGCGCGCCGAACTAGGCATCATGGCTTCCAGCCACGGCAGAGCGAGGGCTGCTCCTGTTCCGCGCAGCAGCGTTCGGCGGGAAAGTTGAGTTCCACGGTTTTCCGTGTCGTCCAGAAAGAACGTTCGTTTACCGGAGGGCTGTCGGTTTTTCATGATGAGATGTTCCTTGCTTGAATCGAAAGACAACGCTGTTGACGATTTCCAGAATCAGCGTTTGAGCTTTGTAGTCGTCCTGTTCCAGTTTCTTCACAATGGCTTCGACCACGCAGCGATCTTCGTTCGTCAGGCCTCGCCCGAGTGCATAGCCTAGCATCTTTGCTGTGAGGTTTCGAATAAACGCTTGTTTCTGCTGGAGCAACAACTTCTTCAGTTCTTCCGGACCTTCAAATTCTGTGCCGTCGGGAAGTGTGCCCTTCGCATCAATCGGCAGACCATCGGCTTCCGTTCGCCAGCGGCCAACGACATCGAAGTTTTCCAGACCAAAGCCCAGCGGGTCCATAATCGCGTGACAAGAAGCACACGCCGGGTCCGCTCGATGACGTTCCAGACGTTGTCGCAGAGAAACCGCCTCGCCTGCGTGATCGTTCTCTTCAAGTTCCGGAACACCCGGCGGTGGCGGCGGTGGACCTGACCCGAGCAGTGTTTCCATGATCCATTTTCCTCGCAACACCGGACTGGTGCGATGCGGAAACGACGACACGGCCAACACGGCACTCATGCCTAACAACCCACCCCGATGACTGCCTTCCGGCAATTCCACTCGCTTGGGATGTTCGCGAAACGTGCCCTTGATGTTGTAGTGGCGAGCAAGGTGAGAATTGGCGTAGGTGAAGTCCGAATCGAGCAGATTGAGTAGTGATCGATTTTCCGCCAACAGATCTTCGAAAAAGAAAACCGGCTCAATCTTCATCCCGCCTTCCAGTTCGGAATCAAACCGCTTGATCACTGATTGATCTGGTTTGAATTCACGCCCGAGCGCTCGCGTTCCCAGCCATTGTTCCATGAACCGCGTCGCGAATTCATGCACCTTCGCGCCACGACGATGCCCACGATCATCGATTTTGCTGTCCAGCATCCGCACGACCTGCGCGGCGACCACGTCTTTGTCGTGCAGCTTGCCCTGAGCCGCCAGTTGAAACAATTGTTGGTCCGGCATCGACGCCCACAAAAAGTAGGACAGCCGCGACGCCATTTCGTACTGCGAGATCAACGTTTGTTCAGGGCCCGCAGGTTCTTCCCAGATAAACAGAAACTTGGGCGACACCATGGCCGCTTCGATCGCAAACCGAATCGCTGGCACAAACATTTCGTCCTGCTGAAACACCTGATCGAAAAGGTGAACGTACTGTTCGGTTTCCGCGTCTTCGACCGGACGTCGAAATGCACGTGGTAGAAACTTGCTCAACACGATCCGAGCAGCTTCCTGCGGCGATCGTTTGTCATCCGGTTCCGCCACCAGAATCTGTTTTCTGTCGCCTGGATCCTGCAGCGCGTGCCCCAGAGCGGACTGAGCCGCCTCTAGATATTTTTCCGCGTAGATCGGCGAAATGAACAGTGTTTCGGCGGCGTTGTCGAATCCTTCTCCTCCGGCTCCATCCGCAGGCAAGTCGTGCCCCGCATTGATTTGAATGCCCAGCAAATCGCGAACCGTGTTGGCATATTCGGCTCGGTTCAAACGTCGCAACATCGCTCCACCGGGAGTCGCTCCGTCATCGCAGACGGCACGGTGAATGGTCGCTCGAATCCACGCGATCACATCCAGCCGAGCTTCCGCAGATGGCATCTGGCTGCCCACCGGCGGCATCTGCCCGCTGGCGATTCGATCAGCGATTGTGTTCCACGTTTCAATCTTCGAAACGACCTGGCTGGCCGAATCGAAGTCACCCAGATTCAGCCCGCCTTCGGGTTCGTCGCCCTGATGACAGTCAACGCAGTAGTGGCGAAGGAATCTGACCGCCTGAGCGTCAGTCAGCGGCATTTGCTTCATTGCCGCTACGTCGGTGGCGGTCGCCGCGTCATGGGCTTCATCGTTGACGGCGTGGGCATCCACGGACAGGGCACACACAGCGCAACCAAAAAACAAACTTCGCAACATGGTGATTGGGCGGAGAAAAAGGTGGGATCGTTCGGAGGGACCCCAATGATAACCGAACTCAGCGCCGTTTCGTACCACAATTCCGAATGATCACCCGCAAATCCGCAACAGTTGCATGCCAAGCCCAAGCCACCATCACAACGGATGTCACAAACATGAAATCACCGCAATCCATGGTGGCTGTTTTCGTCGTCGGTTAGGCTGGAAGCCTTTTTACACAATGGCCCGCTTCATCACTGGGGTCGGCGAAACAGAGGTCGGGTGGGTCGAATGGCGATCGCCATGGAGACCCACCATTTTCCTTGTCGATACGGGGCGTAGACGTGTGGTGGGTCGGCGTCGCTTTGGCTCCTTGACCCACCCGACACTATCAAATCCCAACAATGAAACCGGCCATTGAAAAGAATCGAGTACGAATACAAACGACACGGAACTTTGTGTCTGATTGGCAACTGGCATGTTGTCGAGGGACAGATGATCTCTCCCACGATTAAGCAGACACGAACCGAATCCGATTTTGGCTGGCACAT
>JBDNHJ010000387.1:0-9701 GCA_041688835.1 Fuerstiella sp. | reverse complement strand
GTTCGCCACTGCCGTCTCGTGTCTCTAGGACATCAAGAACGCCAGCTGCAGCCTGTTCGCCACTGCCGTCTCGTGTCTCTAGGACATCAAGAACGCCAGCTGCAGCCTGTTCAGTGGATGGTAATTCGGTCACATCGTCAGCCACACTGTTGGATGAACCAGCGTTTGACTCCGCCGGCAGCGTGATGGTTTTGACGGACGATGATAGCTCACCGACCCGCTGTGGGGCAGCAGCAGCAGTCTGGATGCCTAGTTGGTTGGTTAGCGTCGCTAGTGGTTCTGCTGGGACCGGAAGTGCGGACGCGAACGCTAGTAGAAAGTGAGATCCAGCAGGTGAGTTGTCGGACTCAGGCTGATCAATCGTGTCCAACAACGCTAGGTCCGACAACGGCTCAGTCGCAGCAGAATCAATCGTGATTGTCGAAGCTTCGGCCGAAATCGAACCGTTGGCGAATGGCACCAGAATCGCTTGCAGTTCGTCATCGAACGCCACATTGTCACCAGTCAAGGACAGCCCTTGAAACTGATCAGACTCCGCAGTGCCGCGTCGATCTGCTTGCCGGCCTCCAGAAGTTGCCAGCAACGTTGTCAATTCAGCTAACGCCATTTCTGCCCCCTTTCTTGCAACCTGATGCACACGTGAATGCAACACGGGGATGGCTTGATTCGATGAGTCCGATCGACCAGTCGAAGCAAAAATTCCGATTCCCCTCGATTCACAGGATCGACCGATCGGCGCGATCGCAACAGAGGTAAGCTAGGCAAACAGACTGATGCACGTGCTTGTAGGGGAATCACTCACGGGCAAAAAACGCTTGTGGGCTCCGTGGGTGTCCGTGAGCGGCAAGAAATGTATCGCCCGCGGCTAAACACGGCGCTGGCCAGTTACTGCAACACTTAGCCGTGATAGGCCTGCCGCATTGCGTTTTGGCGTTGAGACACATCCAAGCGTGAGGCGAGGTGGGAACGCGATCCGGCCATTTGTTGTTCGACCGTGTCCAGCAGCGTGATCAATTCTTGCAGCACGTCGGACTGTTCGCTGACTAAGCTTTTTAGTTCGTCGTTCGGAGTTTTCTGCAACGCGTTCCATTGTGTTCTTAGCGGACCAACGGTTGTTTCGTATTGAGCGATCATTTCCATCGACGGTTTCAACCGCGACGGAAGATCGTTCGATTCCGCTGGGTCGGCAGCGTGCTGTCGCAAAATCTGCAACGCTTTTTTATACGGAACTGCGATCTTCCGCATTCCCTGAACCAATTTTTCTTCAATCTGCGTCTCTGATAGCATCGATTTCTCCCTGCCAAGCTGTGAAATTGGTACGCAATTGTCGCAGATCGCCGCGAAGCTTCTGCTGTTCGTTTAAATGATCCAGCCACCAACGTGTGGCATTGGCCAGCCAACTGACTTCCGTCCGCCCCAGCAGGCTGCGATACCGGCTTTCTGCTTCGGGAAGATCGTTTAACTTTCGATAACAACTCGCCGCCAGAAAATCACACCAATCGCGATTCTCTGTCGAAATCGATTTCTGGTCGACTGCCTTCAGAATGCTCAAACATTCCTTGTAACTTTCCGTCGCAAACAAACTGGACGCCAATGCCATCCGGTCGATGGGACCGTCCACAGAAGAGACGGCATTCGCCTCTGCATCGTCGGCCGGAGCGGCGATCGGCACCGCGTCAGACTCAGGCATCGTGACGGCTTGCGTATCTACTGTTTCCGGCTGAAGTCGTTGTTGTGGCGGAGTTGCGGCCAGGGGAGCATCCGCAACGTCGCTCGGTTCGGGCGACGCGACTTCGGCAGTCGGCATCGGTGTCGGCTGCAGCAACGTCGGCACCGTGAGTACCGGCGGTGCAGGCGCGGGTGGTGCGAGTGCTTGGTTCCGCAGAGCCTCTTCCTGTGCGGCAGCGGCAGCGGCAATCAGCGCGTCTTTTTCTTGTTGAGCTTTAATATCAGCGATGGCCTGCCGCACCTGACGCAGCTTCCAAGCGTGTACGAGGTCTTCCGCCCGCTTGTTCAAGTCGTGAATACTCTGCTGCTTACGTTGCTGCAGATCCGTCAACGCTGACGGTGACGATGGCGTGACAACGGTGAAAACGGCGTTCGACTTTGCCGTGCGTTGCTGCAAAACCGTACGGTCTTCGGACTGCGCAGCGGACGGCTCGATTGCTGCGAACGTACACAGCAGAAATCCGCCTGCCAGTGAAAGGTTCCGAAGACATCGAATACATTTGATCACAATTGTGCATCCTTGTTGGTCGCCGCAGGCTGTGCCGCATCTTCGGTGGGAGCAATTCCCGCAAGGCAGCGGATTGCGAGTTGGTGTTGTCCTTGGACTTGATACACCAGCCCCATCAGACGCAGCATCGGTTTTCGTATTTCGGAGTCTTGGTTCGCGCCGTTTTTTAGGAAGGCCTGACACGCCGCCAGCACTTGGTCATATTGACCGTCGCGGAACGCCGCTTCGTTCTTTAGCAGCAGCGTGCGATTGGAAGCACTGTTATCCGGCGGAACCGTTTCGTCAGCGTCCACCATCGCTGCCGGAACCTTCGACACCGTGGTTTCTAAGTCGGTCAACGCATCTTCGTAGTTCAGATCGCCGCTCAACAAAGCCGTCATGCGGTTGTGCAGGGGAAAATGGCGGCTGCCCATCAGACTCTTCCGAAACACGGCATTGCGTTCAGAATCTAAACCGACCGCCGCAAATGCGACGCCCGCCAAATACGCGCTGTGTCCGCCGAACCATTCGTCTGTGTTGGTGGTGGTCAACGAAGAAAGCACGCCGCGGCCTTCGCGAATTCGTTGAGTGCCGTTGCTGCCCCAGAATCGAGCTAAGCTGGAAATCAAGGCCGCCTGCTGCGCCAGTTGTCTGGTCCGCGCGTTGACGACGGCCGATTGAGCGTCACTGACTTCGAAGGCCAGTCGATGGTTTAGCAACACGGTGTTCGCCGCCGACGCGTTGCCTTTCATCAAGTAGGCCGCCGACAACAGCAGTGCGGCTTGTGCTTCGAAGACGGTTTCTTCCGACAACGACAGCGCACGCATCAAAGGCGCAATGGCGTCGCGCGCGGTATCGTTTTCGATCAGCATGCGACCGATGTATAGATAAGCGACGGTGTCCATTTCAATTCCGGACACGCGATCCACGGTGTGATAGAAATGTTGCAACGCGGCTTCTCGATCACCTCGAATCAACAGCGATTTCCCCAAACTTAAGTTCAAAACCCCGATTGCGGGTGAACGAGGAAACGTTTCGGCCCCCGTTTTTAATAGCTGAATCGCCCGATCGATCTCGCCCTTCTTGGCCACGGTGGCTGCTAGCAGCAGATACGATACCGCAGACGCCGGATGGTCTGGAGCCAGATTGATGGCCAATTGTTGGAACCGTTCGGCTGCCAACAACTGTGCTTTCAGTACGTCTGCGTCCGACAGTGCTGGCGGAGAACTGTCGGAATTCAAACCGTCGTTGGCCTGCAAGTTCTCGTTTCGAAAAACCGACAATGTGTTGCTCTGAAAAGCCCAGTCTAAGCCGTTGGGCTTCAGCACAGCATCCAGAATCACGTCCAGCGGAAGCTCGGCACAATCAAACATCATGCTGCGCGACTGCAGTGTTGGCATCAGCGATTCCGGCACATCCAAACGCCAGTCAAGGTCTTGAGTGATGTTTTGCAACACCGAGGCTACCGTCGCGACTTCGGATTCGACTGACACCAAGATCCCCGCAGGATCTGCTGTAAGCTGTCTGGTCTTCAGTACATCATGACGCAGCGGCAGGCGTTGCCCAGCGTCCAGCAACTGCCAACTTTTTAGCAGCGATTCCGGTGTGGGCGAGTGTTTGGCGGTCAACCATTCGCTTTCTTCCAAAGCCGCATGCTGAGGCGTGGCAATTGCTAGGCCACTGGCCAGCGTATGTACCACATCACCCCGCAGTTCCTTTCGCATCGAACGTTCGCGGCCCAGCAACAATCGCATCAGTATTGTGGTACCGACATCTCGGCGACCGCGTTCAATCAACACGCGCGCCGTTGCGATCGCGGCGGCATCCGAAATCGCCGTCTGGCTGTGTGAATTCGCCAGTGTTCGATAGTGTTTTAACGCAGTCTGCCACTTGCCTTCGAGTTCGGCACACAGGCCGCGCCGCAATTGAATCTGCACCTGCAACAGTCCTGAAACTTGAGGCTCGAATTCGCCCAGCAGTTCAGAAGCCAGCGGGTAGTTGCCTTCTCGAATCAGATTGTCAATTTGCCGCAGACTGATCGACAGTTCTTCACGGGGCGCAGCAGCAGCACCAAGCAGAGCGGCATTTTTTGCCGAACCCGCTTCCTGCGTCTGCCTCGCTTGCGGCACTTGCGCCACCTGCGTGTTCGATGCGGACGAATGAAATTCGTCGTAGGGGCTTTCCTGCTGAAAAGACACGGTTCTGATGTTCGACGGACCCTGAGCCATCCGTGGCGAACGGTGGCCCACAGGCGCGGAGGCATCTTGTGCAACTTGTGGAGAAGCCGGCTGTGAGCGATCGGGCACGATGGCGCACAGCAGCAAACCGCATAGCGCAGCGGTCAATGGAATCACAGCGAAAACTGTGATCCGCTTAACGGCGACGTGGATTGTGGATTGTGGCCCAAACACCTTGAAAAAACCTCAAACAGAACCTGATCGGATCGACAGGAAGAATCGTTACATCTACCGCAAATGCCCAAGTGATCGTCTGAGTCGGCAGAAAGAGTTGAAGAAAAAGGAGGCAAGTTTTCCGAGTCCGCTTCGATGAAGGGTTTGTACTCACCCAAACACAGGGGAACTTCGATGCAGATCAACAAACTTCATGTCCAGCCACATTCAGTCTTGGCCCCGAAAGGTCAAAAACTGACGCAGCCAAGTGGCCCAGATGCCGGAACAGTGAACTCGCCAACGCGCGATTTGACTTCGGGTGTTGATGCAGTGAAGTCATACACGGATCAGTTGCAGGACATTCCGGAAGTCCGATCAGAAGTTGTCGAAGCGGCTCGCGCTCGCTTCGAAAGTGGTGAGTACACCACTTCTCAGTCTGCTGTCGAAACAGCAGAAGCGATTCTTGGCCGTTCATGAAGTTCGGACATCAAACTAATTGTTGAATTCGGAATTCGCAGTGAGGCGAAGGATTGACAGGGACGTCGGTCGAATCAACGGGAACCACCACAAACAGAAAGTTGATTCATGAGTTTTTCAGTCACTAACAATGTTGCGTCCCTGAATGCCCGAAACAATCTGGGTCGTGCCAACAAGTCTTTGTCGCAGTCGGTCGAACGATTGTCTTCAGGACTGAAAGTCAACCGAGGGGCCGATGGTCCTGCGGCTTTGGTCATTTCAGAAAAGCAACGTGCTCAGATTTCCGGCCTGCGAGCTGCCATCGACAACTCAGAAAAAGCCGTCTCACTTGTTCAGACAGCGGAAGGTGCTTTGTCAGAAATCAACTCACTGTTGGTTAAGGTTCGTAGCTTGGCGATCGATTCAGCGAACGCCGGATACAACGACGACGACGCTTTGGCCGCTAACCAAGCAGAAATCACAAACGCTCTGGACACGATCAACCGAATTGCCAACAACACGCAGTTTGGTACAAAGAAACTGCTGGATGGTTCTGCTGGCGTCAACGGCATTGCATCGGACACAGACATTTCTGTTCTGAAAGCAACGGAAGACACGAAAGCTGGCAACTACACCGTTTCTGTTTCCACGGCCGCAGAGCGTGCCACGGTGGACGCCGGTACAGTTCAGACAGGAAGCCTTGCCGCTGCGGAAGTTCTGACCATTAACGGCGTCAGCATCAGTCTCGAAGCCGGATTGGATCAGGACGGCGTTGTCTCACGAATTAACGAATTCAGTGCTCAGACTGGTGTAACAGCCGACAAAAACGGTGCCAGCAATGCAACTCGTCTGTACACAAACGAGTTCGGTGAAGATGCTGAAATCAGTGCGATCTCTAACATTACCGGTGCAGCAACCAGCTCTGGCATCAGCACGACGGAATTGACAGACGACGGCGTAGATGTCGAAGTTTCAATTAGTGGCGACACTGCTGTCAAAGGTCAAGGCAACAAGGTTTCGATCACTAGTGGTGATGCTGCTGGGTTATCTTTGGAAATTGCTACAGACGGAACTGAAGCCACAGAGACTGTCACTGGTGCTCAAGGCACGGTCACTGTTGTTGACAGCTCTTTGGTCTTCCAGATTGGCCCGAACCAAAATCAGACAGCCACTGTTACAGTTGATCGAGCCAACCCACAATCACTGGGAATTGGCGTGGCTGACAATCAGTTCGGAAACCTCAACGAAATCGACGTCACATCAGCCTCTAAGTCTCAGGACGCTCTGGGTGTGATTGACGCCGCCATCGACGAGATCACGAACCTTCGAGGTGACTTGGGTGCGTTCCAGCAGAACACGCTGAACTCAACAGCGAACAACCTGCGAACGACTCTGGAAAACAGCATCAGTGCTGAATCCATTATTCGTGACACTGACTTTGCTGAAGAAATCTCAAACTTCACCAGCAATCAGGTTCTGGTTCAGGCCGGTACATCTGTGCTCGGAAATGCAAACCAGCTGCCACAGAGTATTCTGTCACTGCTGCAATAAGTTGGTCAGTCGATTCAGAAAACATGGCGGTTCACCGGGCAAAAATCATCTGCTCGGTGAACCCGCCTTTCGGCTCCGGCCGTAGAAACCATCGGAAGAAAATGTGGCATCGGCTTTCAGTCTGTGTTTCTATCTTCACAGGCTGGAAGCCGATGCCACGCGTTCGGCGAACGACACAGCTTTGAACATTCCCGACCCGGATTGTTCAAAGCCTGTGTCATCGCCCCTGCCCATATCTCTTCTTAGTACTGTTCGTTTGCTATGGTCACTACAACAATTAACGGACTTAATTCCGGTCTTGATACAGAGAAAATCGTAGCGGGCCTGCTGGACATTCAGCAGATTCAAATTGATCGCCTGTCGCTTCGTAAACAGGAAGCACAACAAAAAGAAGGCGCTTTTCAACTGCTGGAGGCGCAGTTGGTTCAGTTCCGCAGTGCCGCCTCACGACTTGGCCGCGTTCAGAACAACGTCTTCGAATCACGCAGCGTCAGCGTCTCAGACGAATCCGCATTGGTCGCTTCCGCCAGCAGCAGAGCCACCCCCGGAATCTATCCGATATCGGTCGAATCCTTGGCTCAAGCTCATCAAGTCGCGTCGCAAGGATTTGCCGAAGCCGACTCGCAGATTTCTCAGGGTACCTTCACCATTCGACAAGGTAGCAGTCCTGCCGTCGACATCACCATCGACAGTTCCAACGACACGCTGCAAGGCCTCGCAGATTCGATCAATCTGGCTGAAATCGGTATCTCCGCTAGTCTCATTCAGGATGGTTCCGGCTCTGGCGCAACCACTCGGCTGTTGCTGTCGTCGTCGAAAACCGGAGAAGACAACGCCATCGTCGTTACCAACAATCTAGCGGCTTCCAGCGGTGGTGCGATCCAGCCAACATTCGACTTTGGGAACCCAGTGCAGGTCGCCACCAACGCGGAAATTCGTTTAGGAAGCGGGCCCGGTGCTTTGGTTGTGGAAACAGCCGAAAATCGAGTGCAGGACGTTATTTCTGGAGTCACGCTGGACCTGCTAGAAGCCGACCCTAGCAAACCCATCACCATCCGCGTCAGTCAGGATACCGACACCGCGGTCGGTGCTGTTCGAGATTTCGTGGATGCGTATAATTCATTGATCAGTTTCGTGGATGCTCAAACACAATTCGTTCCGGAAGGCGACTCTGGCCTGCTGATCGGAGACCGCTCGCTGCTGCAGATCGAAGCCGAAGTTCAAAACGCACTGCAAACGATTGTTCCCGGCGTCAACACTAACGCGAATCGCTTGTCGACGATTGGAGTCACAATTGGCGACACCGGAAAACTCAGCCTAAACACAAGTCGCCTGACACAAGCTCTACAGGGAGAAGTCGACGGCGTGCTGCCATCGGACATCCGACGACTGTTTGCTTTGGATGGCACCAGCAGCAACCCCAACATTCAATTCGTGCTGGGATCATCGCGCACACGAGAATCCACCTCTGCGATTCAGGTTGATATCACTCAGGCCGCTGAACGAGCGGCGATTGTCAGTGCCAACACGTTGGCCGCTTCGACTGTCATCGACAGTTCCAACAACCAACTAACGCTGACAATCGACAACGCAGAACTGTCTGTCACGTTGACCGAAGGCACTTACACAGACAGCGAATTGGCGGCCGAACTGGAGAACGTGATCAATTCGCATCCGGACGCTTCCGGCCGATCGGTTTCCGTTGGATTGCAGGACAATGGGCTCGGTGCTAACGCGTTAACCATCACTTCCAACACCTACGGCGGCAGTTCTCAAGTCACGATTCAATCAGGTTCCGCCTTCACTGCACTCGGACTTTCCGGGATCGAAAACGACCAAGGTGTGGATGTCGCGGGCAACTTTATCGTGAATGGAGTTGTTGAAGCAGCCACGGGGCGCGGTCGATTGCTGGTCGGTGCTTCTGACAACGAAAACACGGCCGACCTGCAGGTGCGAGTCACCATGACGGCGGGACAGGTGGCGTCTGGTTCGGATGGAGACTTGTTGGTTTCACGAGGCTTCGCGTCTCGCATCGACCAGATGATGGGCGATTTTCTGGATTCTGAAACAGGCGTGTTGAAGTCGATCAAAGACCGCTTCAAAACAGACGCCGACAACATTCAGACATCCATCGACCGACAGGAAGACATCTTTGCGAAGCAGGAACAGGACCTGTTGGCTCAATTCGTCGCTCTCGAACGAGCCCTCGGGGAACTGGAATCGACCAGCAGCTTTCTGACACAACAATTCGCCAACCTGTCCAGTCTATCCAAGAAGCGATAGCGAGCCATTCGTAGCACAGTGGAGACCACCGTGCCGCAATCGGGCCGCGACAAAATGATACGACAGCCTGAATAACATCTCAAACGTCTGCCCCACCGGACCTTCACACGGAGACACGGCCATGGAAGCTGCTCACAACGCATACCGCCAAAATCGCAAAACGGGCCTCACCAGAATCGACATGCTGATCGCACTGTACGACAAGACGCTCAAGACACTCGACGCCGGAACACAAGCGCTGCGTGATGGTGATACAGAGACCTTCGCGAGTGCTCAGATCATGGCCTGTCGCTGCGTACTGGCTCTGCTGGACGGCATCGACACAGCACAGGGTGAAGTCGCAGAAAACACACAACGGCTGTGCCTGTTCGTGGCCGGACTGATTCAGGAAACCGGTGTTGCCAACTGGCAGAATGCACAAAAACTGCTGCAACCGATGCACGACAGTTTCCAAGCCATTCGCGAAGAAGCCATCGCCTTGGAAGCCTCCGGGAAAATTCCCGAACTGAATTTCCAAGCCACCTACGAACACGCCGTCCTGTAGTTGGCCATTGTTGTTGGCCGTTGGAGCTAGCGTCGGGGCGAACTGCGATTCCGTCCCGGCAGGGACAGGCGATAAAAAACGTACGATAGGCTTCCAGCCTGTCGAGGCACCAATGACAGATTGGATGCCTCTTGGTACCCCACATCTTTTTAGACCCCCGTGAGCTTGCGGGTTGTTGATTTAGTCATATTTGGCTTACGTATTAATTTACAGATATGCACAAGGGCGTTACAATGAGGTTCTGCAACTCGTAGGCGCTGTC
>JBDNHJ010000386.1:0-2626 GCA_041688835.1 Fuerstiella sp. | reverse complement strand
TCACTTCCGCCACGTCTGTGCTGGACAGCTTCATGCGTTCTTTAAAGCGAGCCTGAATTTTGCTGAAGTCGTTGCCTTCCGCTTTCGTCATTTCGCCAATCACGTTGCTCATGTCTTCCTGAGCCGTGACAATCACCCATGACTGGCCGTTGCAACGGGTGGCCAGGCTTTCGGCAATGGTCTGCAGGTTGGTCATCAGCTTGACGTTGTCGGCGATGTACTGACCGACTTCGTCGACAAAGAAGTTCAGCCGATAGCCTTGGGGTTTGGTATCCAGGTAATGCTTCACGCTGATGGCGAAGTCTTCAATCGACAAACGGTAGTCCTGCCGGTGAGCATCCATGACCTTCGTCTGCGAAGAACCCGTGACCTGCTTATGAGCAGCGTCGACATCGTCGGAGACTCGGGTGATGCGCCGCCGGCCATTTTCCCACGTCATGCCCGCTGACTTTTCAAACGCCTGTTGAAATTTTTCAAACAGTCCGTCCTCGTCCAGCTTGCGCTCAAAATTGGCGATATACGATTGCTTGCCGAAATAACCACAGTGCTCATCAAACACCTTCACAAAGACGGCGACCAGAGCGTCCAGCTGCGTCTTGCTGATCACGTCGGCCTTCTGGTCGATGTTGAACAGGATGCTTTCTGACGGGATCTCCATCGCCTTAGCGAGAGCTCCTTTCAGAATCTGATTTTCTGCTGCGTCACACTTCGCCATGAATTCGGACACGATGTCGCAGCCGTCAATCGGACGCTGTTCCAGCAGCAGTGCCAGCATCTTTAACAGATGCGACTTGCCGGAACCAAAGAACCCGGAAATCCAGACGCCGTTGGCGCTGCTGAAGTTGTTGTACGCATCCAGAAACGATTCCAGCCGGGATTCGAGTTCGTGAGTGATCACGTATTCTTCCACTTCGGTGCCCAGTGCATTGCTGGCATCGGCCTTGATCACGCCTTCAATGTCGCGATCAACCGGCTTGTCAAAGATGGAATTCAGTTGGCTGTCTGTCATGTTCGTTAGCTACTGGGGGGGGAGATGTCGTGAATGGGGCTGTTCAAAGCGGCGGTTCGTATCGGCAGGTAGAGATCACATCTTAGACCTCACGTTCAAAGACGTTGAATGCTCGATAATACTTGTCGTCCTGCAGGCGACCAAACAGGTTCAGTTCGGCACCGCTTTCCAGTGACTGCGTGTACTCACCGGGAAAGAACATCAGTGTCGGCTGATCCTCGGCCACTTTCTGCAGATTGTTCAGCACGTTGTGCGAACGAATATACGGAAAGACTTCACCGACTCCGGTCAGAATCAAAACGTCGAAGCCTGCGGCATCCTGCATGCGAGCAGCGATTTCAGGGACCAGCACAGATTCTGTGTCCAGAACTCCCTGCAGTTCTTCCTTCAGCTTGTCCTTGCCGATCGTGGATTCGTTTTCCAGCAGCCAGTCCCAGTCGCCTTCCCGCTTCAGGATTTCCACCGCAAGGTCGTACAGATCCACGTGCAGCGGCTGAACTCCTTTCATGGTCAATTGGCTGAACAGGTTCTTCTGCATGGACGCCATTTCCACCGCTTCACTGGCGGCGTACGGGCAGATGAAGAAGGGGACTTCATTGTTCAGCCCTTCCCGATTCAAAAATGACTTGCTGCTGAGCAGTGCCAGCAGGTGGTCAAAGCGTTCCGGCATGGACGCCGTTTCTAATTGGCGATTCACGCGATGGCTCCTGGAATGTCTAATGCGGCGATAGGAAAAATCAGAAACCAGTTTCTGTCGTCGGCGGTAATGACGTTGGCGACATCCTGTGACAGTAAAGCGGGCTCAATGAGTCCGTCTGCTGTTGTGATTTCCGCTTCTCTCAGCATCCGTAGTGTCACCGTACACACCTTTCTTCGCGTCGTTGTTGTCAGATGTTCAATTTCTTCGTGCCAGGCCGTCTGGCTTTCCAAAAAATCCTCGAAGTGCAGATTTGTTACGTGTGACCGCATCGACAGGTAGAGTTCACGCAGAACCTGTTGAGCAAAGTCCTGCAGAAACGAATAACGCTTACAGACCGCCAGCCACAGCATGGCCAGTTGTTCCGAACGTCCGCCACGAATCAGTAGCCGCAACTGTGCCGGTGTGAGTGTTTTGAGACGCGACCGAATTTCGTGAAGCTTTTTCGTGGCCGTGCTTTTTGTCCTTGCCTGCAGCAGATTGTCGCTCTCAATTCTTCGCGCAGCTTCGCTCCAGTCGCCGCAGCGTTCATAAACTTCAGCCACCATAAAGGACTCCGTGATCAGCAGCCCACCGGTCGTGAAGGAAAAATTGTAGGGCTGTTGGTTCATCACAGACGCAGCACAAAGGGGATTTCCTGTCATTTCAAGTGGGGCAGATTACACACAGAATGGTCACGGTCACAGTGAGTGGGGGTCCTGAGCAACACGAATTGCCATACGGAACATTTACGCACGCACACAAAACGATTCAACAAGTTTAAAGGCTGCGGTTTCTGGCTGATATTGGTCCCAGCGAAAAAGATAGGCCTTGTTGTCGAGGAGATGGACATTTGTGGTCTGGCCGGCGTCCCCGGTGTCTGTTCCACCCGGAATTTCAACACCTCCACGATCAGACAGAATAAAGCGATCGTGTAAGCG
>JBDNHJ010000385.1:0-34078 GCA_041688835.1 Fuerstiella sp. | reverse complement strand
TCTCGGCATCGTTGGGCTTCAAGTCACAGGCAAAAAAGGACTGCAGCTGTTCATTGCCAACGACACGACGGAGAACCTGTACTACGAAAGTGAAGCGACAGAAAGTGGTGAAACTCGGTACCGCGAGAATGCCGTGCTTGCAGGCGTTGCGATGAGTGAGACCGGTGATATGCAGGCCTGCATGGGTGTTGCCGCGGGCGACGTCAATCAAGATGGAAACATTGACTTGTTCATCACGAATTTCTTCGCAGATTCGAACACGATGTATCTGCAGACCATCCCCGGAACGTTTACCGACAGCACTCGTAATTGCGCTCTGGCGGAACCGAGCTATGGACGCGTCGGCTTCGGCACACAATTTCTGGATGCGAATCTCGACGGGCACCTCGACTTGATCGTAACCAACGGCCACGTTGACCAGACGTTCGCCACGGGTGAGCCGGACCGCATGTCGCCGCAGTTTTTCCTCAATGTGGCGAACGGTCGTTTCGCTGAGCAACCTGCTGAGTCTCTTGGACCGTTCTTCGAAGAGAAGTTCTTCGGCAGGTCACTCGCACGACTCGACTGGAACCGAGACGCGAAAGACGACGCCTGCATTCTGCATCTCAGCGCACCGGTCGCGTTGCTGGCCAACGAAACAGAAACCTCGAATCGAGCGATCGTACTGCACCTTCGCGGAACACGCAGCAGTCGTGACGCGGTTGGGGCGGTTGTGACTCTGGAAACTGACCGGGGGACGTACGTGCGCCAATTGACGGCAGGAGACGGCTATCAAGCATCCAACGAAAAGAAGATCATCTTTGGATTGCCTCTCGGAACCGTCGTGGTGGCAATGCGAATGCGATGGCTGGATGGAACAGAATTTACAATTGATGCAGATTTTGCCGAAACCGCAGAGTTAATTGTCGTTGAGAACAAAGGAGTTTTTTCGCTCTGACGAGGAAAACCGCCGGTTGGACGGGAAAGACTGGCGTGTCAAGTATTTCCCCGAGAATCTTTCGGCATCCGCGGCTTTCTCAACTTCTGGCTTTTTAGAGGGTTTTCGCGTGTTGTACATTGCAGAAACTCCGAGTACCTTCAGAGGAACGTTTTACTCTTCTTAATTCGAAAGGAACGAAAATGAAAACAATGAACATGCGACAGCGAGGCTTCACGCTGATTGAGCTACTCGTGGTAATTGCAATTATCGCGATTCTCATCGCACTGTTGCTGCCTGCGGTCCAACAGGCCCGCGAAGCCGCTCGGCGAACACAATGTAAGAACAATCTGAAACAAATCGGATTGGGACTACACAACTATCACGACGTTTACGATGCATTCCCGATTGGTGCTCGAGCGGGACAGGGCTGGGGAGTCAGTTGGTATGCTGGCGTATTGCCATTTATTGACCAAGCGCCGATGTTCAGCCAACTCACCTTTGACGGTGCTCACCCCGGTTGGGTCCATAATGGAGTTGCGGCCGGGAATCTCAACGGGATGGTCGTCAACGGGATCAACATCCCTTGGATGATTTGCCCTTCCAGCCCCTTAGAACCTCTGGGAGCTGTTGGGACTGGTTATCGAGCTGTGCGGCCACAGTATGTCGGTATCAACGGTGCGACAGATGATGAGTCGACCCCGCCCTTGTGGATTAACACTCCTGCCCAATACGGTTGCTGCAATTGCTGTGGCGCAGGTGCAAACGATGGACTAAGCGCCAATGGCGGCACGCTGATGCGAACGAGGAACATTAAAATTCGCGATATCAAAGACGGCACAACCAACACCATCATGGTTGGGGAGCAAAGTGACTTTGTGGAAGACCTGGCCAACCCAGCTGCTGGGAAGACCTTCCAAATCAACAACAATCATGGTTGGTTGATGGGAGCCGATCAACACAACAACCGAGGAAACGGTCGAGGCTACAACATTACGACGGTTCGATATCCGCCGAATTCCACTGCAGTCGGTCTTCCTGGGGTTCGTAACAATCATGGCGAAAACAACGGCTTGAACTCATCACACACTGGTGGTATTCAGGTCGCGCTCGGAGATGGTTCTGCTCGATTCCTGAGCGAAAACATCGATATGCTGACGCTGCGATATCTCTGCACCCGAGCAGACGGTAGAACCGTTGGTGAGTGGTAAGTTTGCTCTGCGTGTTTTGACTGCTCCTTTACTCCAGCTGGGCGTTTCCTGACACCTTTCCGGAAACGCCCTCTTCTGTAACTCCTCACATCTCATGATCTATACGGATGTAATGATGACCGCGATGAAGATGATGTTCTCAATGTGTATCTTGGCTCTAGCCTCAACCGTTGGCTGCGGAGGTGACGGCGGATACGCTGACGGCGTTGCGACGGGCACGATCTCGGGCAAAGTCACATTCAATGGGGGTGCCGTGCCTGAAGGGACCACCATCAGCTTTTTGCCAGAAGGCGGCACCGGAATACCGGCTGTTGGCGGGGTTTCAGCAGATGGGGCGTACAAGGCTCGCGCTAGAGGAACATTCGATGTTCCTACTGGGATCTATAAGGTGAGTGTCTCGCCACCGCAATTGAAGGAGATGACCGCCGAAGAAGCGATGGAGGCCTCAGTTGCCGGGAACTTGCCGGATCAGGACATCAAGGAGATTCCTGTCAAGTACCGAAATGTGACCACCAGCGGCGAACTATTGGAAGTCAAAGAAGGCGAAAACAGCTTTGACCTAGACATGAAGCCCTAGCACAACGCATATTGTCACTTTGATGCAGCCAGCCGACAGCACTGAGAAGCTTCTTGCCGCTGTGCAGAAGTACTGG
Organism: Fuerstiella sp.; assembly: GCA_041688835.1. Taxonomy (GTDB): domain Bacteria; phylum Planctomycetota; class Planctomycetia; order Planctomycetales; family Planctomycetaceae; genus Fuerstiella. The sequence continues at coordinate 31,298 of JBDNHJ010000385.1, read as the reverse complement.
GGCTATGATTCTTTTCGGCCATTGCAACGGGAATCGATGCTGTCGGCGATGGCGGTCTTGCCGACGGGCGGGGGAAGTCGCCGTGCTAAGCACCGGCGGTTTGTAGCAATGACAGGGCAATCGTCGTCGGTCCGATGATCGCGCTGATGAAAGTTCAGCCGCCGCAATTGAAGAACTGCGAACCGTCATTCAAGAACAAGCCAGTGTCATTCAAGGCTTGGAATCGCTCCTGAATGAACTCGACGAACGCCTGCAAAAACTGGAGCGTGAGTTGGGGGTTTGAGGAATCACGGAAGCAATTGGCCAACCATCAGAACTTCAGCTTTTATCGAGTTGAGCTGGAGAAGAACAAGGCGTCTCTCTGTTCAACGATGGTAACGCTGCAGTTTGAATTCACTTCTGTGAATTCCTGTTCGACCCCGGAAGGCCACCGCACAGACAACCTGACAATGCTGTTTTGGCCGAGCCCAAAGTGCAGTCTTGGTGAAGTTGAGGAAGCATAGCTGGCACCGCTCTTGACGAGTCGAATCAGGGTCGTCGCTGCGTCTGTTGTCACTGTTACAACAGCGCCAACGGGTATTCGCGGGGATGATGTGCCAACGAGACGGACGTTGAGATAATTGCCGCTGTTCGATCCGTCGTTTCTTAAAACAGCAACAGGCTCGTTAAGATTGGAGGCCACGAGATCTATGTCGCCGTCGCCATCTAGGTCGCCGGCTGCAAGACCTCGGCCGTGATGCGGCGACTGGAAGTATGGTCCAGCCGAAGTGGCAACATCGCGAAATCGCTTCCCGTCGAGGCTTTCAAACAGCAGAGGCTGCTGGCGAACGGTCGTATTGACGGGAAACCGAATCACATGCCCTGCGATGGCAACGATGTCTTCATCACCATCAGAGTCCAGATCTAGGCAAAGGGTTCCCCATCCGACCTGCGATCCCCCCGCCGCTGTAATTCCTGAACTGGCACTGACATGCTGGTAAAAGTTGTTCTGATAGTTTCGATACAGGGCGAAACTTTCATTCTCATAATTCGTCACCCAGATATCAGGCAGGCCGTCAAGATTGAGGTCGGCAAAATCGACCCCCATACTCCCGTCCGGACGTCCGCCAGCCCCCAGTCCGGTACCGCTTAGCTGCCCAACCTCTTCCAATCGCCCATCCGGTGTTCCACTGTAGAAAAAATTTCTAACCGTATCGTTGGCAACATAAACATCAATTCGCCCATCACCATTCAGGTCGCCTGCACAGGCTGTGAGACCTTTTCCATCGGAAATAATGCCGATCGCCGTCGAAACATCGCGGAATGTTCCATCGCCGTTGTTGTTAAAAAATGCGTCAGTGACACCCTCGAATTTCCGGGGGGAGCAAACGTCGCGTTGTGATTCTGCCGAATCACGACATTCCGGATCATTTTCAGGCGACCAGTTCACATAATGTGTGAGGAACAAATCGGCCGTACCGTCATTCGTGACATCTGCCCAGGCAGCTCCGGAACTCCAGCTCGTACTATTCAATCCGTGTTCCGTCTCCAGCTTCAACGTCCCGTCACCGAGATTAGAAATAAGCTGAACCCCGCCATACCCTGTGATTAGAAAATCCGTAAAGCCGTCGTTGTTAAAGTCCGTTGTGAATACGCCGTGACTATAAAAAGCGTCGCCACGCGCCTCCGCCTTGTCTGAAACATCTTCAAACAACCACGCCGACGAACTTCCGCGATGAGCGTGTAACGAGTTCCGGAAGACACCGATCGGACGCCCAGTCACTTCGCGAGTATCGGAAAATTCTCCGCCACCAGTGAAGACCAGATCCAAGGCACCATCTTCGTCTAGGTCGAAGACAGCAACGCCGCCGCCAAGCGACTCCAAAATGGAAAACAGACCGGCCAGTTCATCATTTTGATAGGCAAACGAAATGCCGGACCCTTCTGCAAGATCCTGAAAAAACAGTTGTGTAGAAACCGGTTGCTCCGGAGCGGCGTCCTTTGCGTTGTCGGCCTGAGATGCATGGCTGTCGCTGCCAGAAATCGTTTGCGGACCGGTAGCATGGTCGCGACAGCCGCAACTTACGAGTAGCACAATTAACAGAAGTTGTTGTGGCGAAGTAAGATGAAGAGTCACGAATCACCCCCCCGACTTTGGCTGAAGTGCCCCGGCAGCGCGACGCCATGCGTCTGACATTTTGTGCATTCCTAGTTGCTCGCAGATATCCGCCATCTCAAGCCTGACTTCCCAATCAGAGGGCTGATTAATGGCGGCGCTTGCCAGAGTCGTGAGGCGTGTCTTTAGCTTTTTGATTTTTTCGTTCGCAGCGAGTTGCTGCTGACAAAGCTCTAAGTCACCTTTAGCACGGTAGGCCATCGCCAGTTGATGCCTGCAGTCAACACACCCAGGCTCACGTGCAAGAGCGGCAGTTAGAACCGTCACAGCAGCGTCCGGGTTTCCGTCTTCAAGACTGATACGAGCAAAGGTCAATGCCGCAGCAGCGTCCGGCTCGGGGCTGGCAAGGGCTCGCGTGAGCAGCAATCTCGCTTCGTCCGATCTCCCGAGATTCCACATGCACTCCGCCTGAATACCAAATGTATCGCTCATTTGCGACACAGGTTCTAGGGCCGCCAACGCTGCCTCAAAATTTCCCAGTTTGCATTCCGCCTGGGCCAAAAATTGCCTAGCCTCTGCCTGGACATTCAGGTCGGCGGACAAACTGAGTACTTCCCGAAATGCTCGAGCTGCTTCGACATACTTTTCGAAATCGAAATAGACCTGACCAATCAATCTATGGGGACGGTAGTCATTGGGTGCAAGTCGCATGATTTCTTTGAGGTGTCGAATGGCTTGTTCCATCGCACCGATATCATAAAAGATCACTGCCAGCAGACGATGAGCGCGAACATCATCAGGGGAAATATCGACAAGACGTCTCAGACAGTCTTCAGCCTCGCCGTAGCGTTCTAAACGATACAGGGCATCTCCTCGAATCTGCAGCACCACTGCAGATAGCGTTTCCGACGGTTCAACCTCGCTCAAAAAAGTCACTGCATCTGTAGGACGATTTCTTAGCAGCGCAGCTGCCGCTTTAAGAACCCTAAGCTCAACTGTCTCGACGTCGGACGATTCACTCAAGTCAGCAATATGAGCGTCAAGCGTTCCAAGGTCGTGATAACGGTACGCCTGCAAGCCAGCATCAAAAGCCCCAACCTTGTCGAACCCCCAACTGAGCCAAACACTGATGCAAAGTGCGACAAAAACCACTGCCGTCATTAGTTTCGGGGATGTGCCTAGCATAACTTGTTGCTTCTCAGCTTGTCGCCGCCTGTACGATCCACCACGCCTCGCTTCACGCGTCTTCGCGGCAGGCTCGATCGACGAGCCACTTTTGCCGTAACGGAGGCGATTCCCCGTGCCATTGTCTTTGAAAGCACAAGAGTCTTTCCCAGTTTTACCGGATTTTCCCTTTTTTAATTTCTGCAGGTAAAAAAAAACAAAAATCCGATAGGAAAAGGAAAGACTTAGATGTATTCTCGCCGCGTTGGGCTCCAAAAGGCTTGACTTTCTCTTTCCCTCATTCAGTCCGGAGTCACGTTATGCAGAATCGTAGACGATCACTCAAAGGGTTTACGCTCATTGAATTGCTGGTCGTGATTGCAATTATCGCAATCTTGATCGCTCTCTTGCTGCCAGCAGTGCAACAGGCCAGAGAAGCTGCCAGAAGAACACAGTGTAAGAACAACCTGAAGCAGTATGGCTTGGCCTTACACAATTATCACGATGTCTACACCAAATTTCCGTCAGCCGGGACCGGCTGGGGAAATCTGCCCGGACGCCCCGCAGATTCCAACAGGTGGCCGATGGTCAGTTGGCACGCAAGGATTCTGCCGTTCGCAGATCAGGCTGGGCTCTACAACCAATTGGACTTCACAGGAACGGATGTGCGAAACCAAACGGTCAACGGTCAACCACTGCGACTGCTTGATTCGATTCCATATTCGAAATGCCCGTCGGATGCATCAGGCCGCGTCAATGCCGGTTGGGCTCAGACAAATTACGGAGGAAGTCTGGGTTCTCAGCTAGTTCCATCTGCGGACGGTGCGTGCAACATCTTCACGACGCCCGGAGTTCACTATCAAAACCCCGGTGGCACCTCCGGTCACGGCAACACCGCAAACCAACGAGAAATTTCCGGGATGTTTTCGCGGTTCGGTATGAGCATTCAGATGCGAGACGTCACTGATGGCACGTCGAATGTGATCATGATCGGTGAAATTCTGCCAGCCTGCTCAGACCATCAGGAAGGGATGTGGAGTTTCAACGGCTATGGAAACGCTCATAACGGAACCCAGGTTCCAATCAACACGATGACGACATGCCAAGCTCCTTACGCCCCACAGACGCCGGAGTATCCAGCTTGCACGGCCCAGAACAATTGGAATCTTGGTTGGGGGTTCAAGTCTGCGCATACTGGTGGAGCCCAGTTTTTGCTGTGTGACGGTAGCGTACGGTTCATTAGTGAGAATGTGGACTATGCGACTTATCAGGGCCTTGGTGGACGCGGAGATGGCGCGGTCATTGGCGAATACTAAGAATGGAATTCTCAAGGGGTGTCGCCCAAGATCTGCCTCGGGCGACATCCGCTTTTCGACCGGTCTACGTAATTCCGGATCCCTTTGGCCTGAAGCAGGTGAGTGCGATCCGTGTGGCAAACATTGAAAAAGGAATCCTTGCTGTGGTAGCGTTGAGACACATGTGTACTTTGGTCACTGTTCTAACCTTGGGCATATTTCTATCTGGATGTGGAGGCAGCGACGCACCCGATCTTGTGAAAGCAGAAGGGACTGTCCTGTATAAGGATGCGCCGATTCCGGATGCGATGGTGACATTCATAATCGACGGTGCTCCAATTGCGAACGGAAGTACAAACGCTGAAGGCAAATTTGTAATCACGACCGGTGGTCGACCAGGAGCACCCTTGGGTTCGGCGAAGGTGGGCATCGCCAAGATGAAAGTGGATGCAAAACCAACTCAAGAACTCAAGCCAGAAGACATGATGAACATGATCACCCAGGGGCAAACGGGAAGCGCTAACTCCAACGCAAGCGAAATTCCCTTGAAGTACAGTGACCCCAAAAAGAGCGGATTGGTTGCAACCGTTGAAGCGGACGCAGCCAAGAATGTCTTTGAGTTTCGGCTGAACGAGTAAGCAATGACATGGTACGGCGTTCCTACCTGCTAAGTGGGACCATTATCTTTCTTGTCACTGTCGTGATTTTCTCAGGACGAATTCAGCGGGAGCTGGCACTTTACCAGCTCCGTTCTGAGTATCACTCGGGAAATCTGAAACAGGCCTACTCAGACGCGGTTAAGTTGTCAGACTCGCAACCCAACTGTGCGGAACTGCAGTTTTTGATTGCGAAGCTGGCAAGACGCTGTGGCAACTTGGAAGTCGCTCACGACCGACTCAACCAAGCCGAAGGCCTCGGATGGGCCGCTCAGGATATCCGTCGCGAAAGACTGCTGAGCACAGCCCAAGTCGGTAACCACCGCAGCGTCGAGGGACAGCTCGACAAATTGCTGCGGACGGCTGTCGATCGAGATGCGGAAGAGATCTACGAGGCATTGGCACGTGGTTTCTTCACTTCCTACCAATTCGGCGAGTTGACCCGATGCACAGACTTTTGGCTGGCATGGCATCCGGACGCTGTCGAAGCGCACATGCTGCGGGCAGATGCCGCTGCGTTACACAACAATCTGCCCGAAGCAATCAGCCGATACAAGACGGTACTGCGGATTGACGCAGAAAATGATGAAGCCCGATTTCTTTTGGCGGAAATGCTCTTTCGACAAAATCAGTTTGAAGCCGCTTTGAAAGAGTATGCGCGATGCGAACAAAAACAGTCGACAGGGCGAGTTCTGTTAGGCATTGGCCGCTGTCATCAACGACTCGGATCGACCGAGAAAGCGATTGCTGCATTCGACAGAGTCAAAGACCAAGCAACGGATACGAAACTTCGTTCCATGCTGCTGGAGGAGCGGGGCAGAATTGCACTTGAGAATGGTGACACGAAACTTGCTGTCCGCCACCTCAAGGAAGTCACAGAGTTAATTCCGTCAGGCGTTTCCGGCTGGAATGCCCTCGCAAACGCTTACGCAGCACAAGGAAACAAGTCCCTGTCCAAGGAGGCTTCAGAAACATGCGAAAACTTGCGAAAACTGTGGCAGCAACTTTCTGACGTCCGAAACGATCTTCTTTCAAATCCCGACGATGTTCGCGTACGAATGAAAGCGGCGCGACTTAGCGAGCAACTCGGGAACGCAGATGAGTCTATGTCATGGGCAGCAACAGTCTTGCAGATTCAGCCCGATCATCCGGGAGCCGCAAAAATGGTTTCTGGCCATCTCCAAAAGTAATCGTGGCTGCCAACCGCCCGAAGGATCCGAAGCCAATCGTTCTGGTTTTCGGGCTACCAAACGTTGTCAGCCGTGCCGAGTAAAACCGTAAGGTGCAGACAGTGATAATCGCGAATCGTATGGTATCCTTCGCCTTTTACGACCGCGACCCCGAGAAATTAACAGCATGGTCCCCTCAGCGGAGAATCTTCGTCAAGCTGCTACACTTCTGCTGTCTGCAGTGCAGAAGTACTGGGGCTATGACTCTTTTCGGCCGTTGCAGCGGGAATCGATGCTTTCGGCCATGGAGGGCCGGGACTCGCTGACGGTCTTGCCGACGGGCGGGGGGAAGTCGCTGTGTTATCAGGCACCGGCCGTGTGTCGGGATGGCATGGCGATCGTCGTCAGTCCGTTGATCGCGCTGATGAAGGACCAAGTGGATGCGTTGACAGAATGCGGGATTCCTGCCGCCTTCATCAACAGCACGCTGACACCCGATGAACGACGGGATGTGGCGAATCGCATCCGCAATGGTGAACTCAGGATGCTGTTCGCAGCCCCCGAACGGCTGGTCCAGCAACGCACGCTGGACTTCCTAGCCAACCTCGAAATCGACATTAGCTTTATCGCGATTGACGAAGCCCATTGCATCAGTAAGTGGGGACACGACTTCCGCCCCGAATATCGCCAAATGGGAACGCTCAGAAAGACGTTTCCGAACGCGTCCATTCATGCGTTTACGGCCACCGCCACGCAAAAAGTCCGCGACGATATCGTCGCTCAACTGGGACTCAAAAACGCCGAAGTGCTGGTGGGTAATTTCGACCGACCGAATCTGCTGTACCGCGTGGAACGGCGGGCAGACGCGACGGCTCAGATCCGCGACGTCATCGATCGTCATCCCAAAGAATCCGGCATCGTGTACTGCATTAGTCGAGCCAACGTGGAAAGTGTGGCGGCGACGCTGAATGCGGCGGGCTACAAGGCGCTGCCGTATCATGCGGGGCTTGATCCGGAAATCCGGATCAAACACCAAGAAGCATTTATCGAAGAAAAAGTGGACATCGTGGTCGCCACCGTGGCGTTCGGCATGGGGATCGACAAAAGCAACGTGCGGTACGTCATCCATTCCGAAATGCCGGCCAGCATCGAAGCCTATCAGCAGGAAAGCGGTCGAGCAGGGCGGGATGGACTGGAAGCCGAATGCGCGCTGATCTATTCGGGGCGAGATGTCAGCACGTGGGAATTTCTGATCAATCAATCGGACAACGAGGAGAATCGTCGAGTCAGCCTGCAAGCGCTGGCGAAGATGGAGGCCTTTTGTTTCAGCAATATTTGTCGACACCAGCAGCTCGTGCGACACTTTGGCCAAACTCTCGATAAGCAAAAATGCGGTGCGTGTGATGTCTGCCTGAACGAAATCGAATCGATCAACGACGCGCTCGTGATCGCTCAAAAAATCATCAGCAGTGTCTATCGACAACAGCAGCGCTTTGGCGCGGAATACACGTCGCTGGTGCTGCGAGGTTCGCGCGGTAAAAAAATCCTGCACAACAAACACGATAAGCTCAGCACCTACGGCCTGTTGAAAGACGAAACCGAACAGGTTGTGCGGGGCTGGATCGATCAACTGATCGCTCAGGGCTACCTGCATCGGATTGGCGAACATTCTGTCATCGCCATCACAGAAGAAGGCGGTGAAGTCTTGCGTGGCCAAACAACACCGATTTTGACTCGACCGAAGGCACGACCACAAAGTACAACCGCTGCGGCCGACAACAAATGGGACGGAGTTGATCGTGGATTGTTCGAAGACCTGCGACAGTTGCGGATTGAAATCGCCAACGACCGCGGTGTGCCACCGTATGTCATCTTCGGCGACATGACACTGCGAGAACTGGCACGATTTCGTCCGACGGACGTAAAGCAACTTCTGAAAGTGTACGGCATCGGCCAACAGAAGCTGGACGAATTCGGCAAACAGCTGGTGGCGAGAATTGAACGGTACTCCACCGACCATCGGCTGGAAACGAACCTCGGCATTTTCACCAAACCGCGTCCAAAACGAAAACCGAAAACGCCCGAATCAGCGCCCGACTCAGCGCGAAATTCGCCACACCCAAAATCTCCCGCACCAAAATCAGCGCCCGCGCCGGCAGCGAAAAAACGTCGTCCCAAAAAACAAACTCCCAAGATCGCGCGAGATTCGTCGGTCGAAGAATATTCATTCACCCCGCGCCCCAGCGGTGGCAGTATTTCGTCGATGTCGGACCGATACTTTGAACTGTTCGATGCGGACCTGAGTATTGATGAAGTCGCCTTGCAACTCGACCGCGGCGTGGGAACGGTGGCTGAACAGCTGACGAAATACATTCGAGCTCGCAACATCTCCGATACGGATCGTTGGGTTTCTCCCGCAGTTGCCAGACAGATCGAAGCCGAGATCCAGCGATTGGGACCAGACAAACCCAGATCTGTCTTTGAAGCGCTGGAAGAACGGGTATCCTACGGCGAAATCAAAGTCGTGATCGCCGCCATGAATGTTCGCAAACGAGCGTAAATGGCCGGCGTTTGCAGTCTGTCGATTTCATCCGAATCATCAGCCGACGGGCGTTAGCCCCCGGTTTTTTCCCGCGAAGAAACTGCGGCTGATGAAATCAACACCCCGCCACGAAAGGGACGAACAATCAAAAGTGCTATTCCGAATGTGTTTCGCAACCAGCCAGACGCGCCTGTGGGTGATGTTCGAGACGACGGCATGACGGTCGTGGAACGGCCCGAATTTCGGGGACCGGTGCATTACGGAAGCCTGCCGTTGCCAACGCGTTATTTACTGTCGCCGCTGGCCGGATTCACAACGCTCCCGTTTCGTCGCATCGTACGCAACATCGGGGGCGTTGGCTTGGCCACGACGGATCTAGTGAACTGCCGCGCGTTGCTGCAAAAAAACGAACGCACGTTGCAGATGATCGAAACTCATGCCCAGGATCAGCCCTTCGCCGTGCAGATCTTCGGCAGCGACCCGCAACACATGGTCGCAGCGGCTCAGTTTTTGGTGGAACGCGGTGTCGCGACCATCGACATCAACATGGGCTGCCCCGTCAACCGCATCGCGGGCGCTGGTTCGGGGGCTGGCATGATGACGCAGACCGAAAAGACGATTTCGCTGGTGCAAAAAATTGTGGAAGCAGTCCGACTTCCCGTCAGCGTGAAGATGCGTCTGGGCTGGGATTCCGAAAACCTGACCGCACCGTTTTTTGCCAAAGAGTTCGAACAGGTGGGCGTGTGTGCCATTGCGATCCATGGTCGCACACGTGAACAAGGCTTCGGCGGGTCCGTGTCGCTGCCCGGCATCCGCAAAGTTGTGGAAGCGGTTGATAAAATCCCCGTCGTCGGCAATGGCGACGTTCGCAATGTGATCGATGCCGCACACATGATTCGCGAAACCGGTTGCCACGCCGTGTCTATTGGGCGAGCCGCTTTGGCGAACCCGTGGATTTTCCGACAATTGGACGAATGGGAACGCACGGGGCAGTATGCTCCGGCGGGAACCTTCGACGAACGACTGACTCTGATGCTGCTGCAGCATCAACACATGGAAGAACGGCACACGCCCGAACGAGCCATCATTCTGTTCCGCAAGATGGCTCACTGGTATTTGAAGGGGATGCGGATCCGCAAGAAGCTTCGTGGAGACTTTCAGAAGATCGGGACGCGTGATGAGTTTGTGGCGGCCATTCAGCGGATTCGAGACGAAGGGCCGGTAGGAGGCAATCGCACGGGCGTTTTGACCGACTGCCACATCCCGGTCCCTAACGGACCAGTCGACAAGTGGTAGGCCGAGACGCCTCGGCGGGCGTGGCGTGGGGGGAGCGTACTGAGTTAGTGAGGGGAATGCGCCGAGGTGTGTTTTTTGCAACAGCCCGCCGAATTGTTGGGGATCTAGTTTCGTGGATGCGGAAAAACTAGGCAACAAGATGTGGGGCAGACCAGACGATCCCGAGTCGGGATTTTTTCACCCACCCATTTTTTGCCTCACATCTTTTTGCCCGACTTATTGGCTGTGTCACTCGCGGAACCAAGTGAGTCAATCCCAAACAGGAAGCGGGCTGTTGTTTTTTTGAGCGAGGTGCTTCAAGTGGTTGAGTTGGGCAAGAAATTGATGGGCGAGGTGAGATCATGAAGGTCATAGTGGCAACGATTGCTGCGATTGGTATTGGGTTTAGTGTGCAGTTTGGTCTGCGCCCGTCAGTGACTGACGCTGAGCTTCAGGCAACGGCAGCGTGGAATGCCGGAAACGCCGTCGATGCTGAACGGCTGGCGCGGCGAATTTTGGCGCGCCAGCCGGGGTCCGAGCGTGCTCGCAGTATCCTGGAACAGGTTGCTTACCATTCCGGGAGTCCTGAATTGCGAATTGCCATCGCGGAACTGAAGACGTCAGAGCTGAGCCCCGGCAATCGTCTTGCAGAATTGGGCACCGTTGCGATGTCTCAGAATCTGTTGCGATTGGCTGAGCACTATTGGGCAGACGGTCTGGTTGTGGACGCTTCTAATCAACGACTTCACCGCAGCCTTGTGACATTGGCAGCACTGCAACTTGATTCAGACCGCATGCAGAGAAGCTTGTTGGCTTGGTGTGCTCATGGAACCCCGACAGCGGAATTAATTCTGCTTTACCTGGCAAGCGGGGCCATTGATGACAGAGATGCGGCCACCGCAGAATCGACGCTAAGAAGTAGCCTTCAGGCTGATTCGACGGACAAACGTTCGCGATATGCACTTGCGCAGTGCCTGATCGCGTTAGGCCGCCAGCGTGAATGTGAACTGATTCTGAGTGACGCCGCAGATCCGATTCAAGCGACCTTTTTGGCTTTGTCGAATTCCGTCGCTGGTGACGAAATTTCCGCTGCTAGGGGCTTGCCAGAAGTTCCGCCGTTGTCTTTTGCTGCGGACTATTACTTTGCATCGGGTTTGATTGCGCTTCAGCAAGATCGTTTGTCGGATGCGGTCACAGGTCTTGGCGAAGCTGTCAGGTGTCGCCCCTTGAATCGCACTTTTCGCACACGTTATTGCGAGGCGCTGCGACGATCGGGTGACACCGCGATAGAACGCACGCAGCTTGAGTCTCTCGAAGCACTCTTCGAAATTGTGGAGATCGCGAAAGGCTCAGAAACGCAGCTCGACAAAACCACGACACAGCGTCTGATCAGACTGTGCGAAGATATCGGTGCAGCGGATGCCGTGCGAATACTATCGCATTACATGGTTCTCTGAATTTGAGCGATTCGGAGGCGGCTGGTTTCGACGAAGGACCAGTCGATCAATAACTTTCGTATCTGCGGCATCTTGCCGCCGCTCCACTTCTGCGGCTAGATGCCGCAGATACAGTGAATTGGACACTTGTTCCTCGAACGCTCTTTAAACGGCAACGTATCTGTCGCTGGCGACTCGACGTCGTTAGAGTTTCGGCTCTATGAAACGCGGATTTCTAATTTCAGTTTGGTTAATTGCTGCGATGGCCCTGGGTTACGGGCTGGGCGAGTATCAGACGCGGACTGCGCTGTGGACGTCAGACGCAGAACTGCGAACGGCTTTCGGAATTTTGCCGGCTGCCTTGCCGTCGGCGTTAGACGCAGCTTCGGACGTGGTCTCCACGGTCGTTCGTACGCCAATTGCGTTTGAAGTGGCGGTTGGCAGTGGCGTTGACTTCGTCTATGAAAACGGTCCCGATGATCTGTTCCATCTTGCCGATACGCTTGGTGGAGGCGTCGCGGCGCTGGACTTCGATCTGGACGGTCGGGTTGATTTGGTATTCGTTGACGGTGGAAATCCCGTTCAAGAAGCAATCGTCGGCCCCAGCCACGTGCAACTCTATCGGCAGAACGGAGTTCTTCGATTTTCGTCGGCCACAACTTCGGCCAGTTTGGAGTGGCAGGGTTATGGGCATGGTTGTGCTGTTGCTGACATCAACAACGATGGCTTCGACGATCTGTTAGTCACCGGGTTTCAGCAGTCCGGTGTGTTCGTAAACCAGGGAGACGGTACGTTCGAGCGGTCGACCGTTCTGGACAAAGCGACAACCAGCCGCTGGTGTGCGACAGCGGCATTCAGCGATCTGGATGGTGACGGCGATCTTGATGTTTACATTGCCTGCTACACCGATGCCCCTCCTAAATCGCCAACTCAGGCTTGCGAATCGGAAGGCCGCCGAATCCATTGCAATCCACATGTTCACAGTGGTGTTACGGATCTGTTGCTGGAAAATACCGGCGACGGGCGGTTTGAAAATCGGTCTGTATTATCGGGCATTGCCGAATTTACGGAATACGGTCTAGGAGTCACGATTGCTGATCTGAATCGAGACGGCAGCATGGAGATTTTCGTTGCCAACGATGGTGATCGAAATCTACTGTTCCAGAAGCGATCGAATTGGCAGTATGAAGAAATCGCTGTGGCCAGTGGAGTGGCCTATAACGGCGAAGGCGAAACGATGGGCGCCATGGGAATTGCGTGTGCCGACTTCGATAACAATGGCTATCTGGATTTGTTGACGACGAACTTTACCTTCGAACGCAATGCCCTGTTTGGTAATCTCGGCAACCTCACATTTGTGGATGAATCTCAGGGGACAGATCTGGACAGGAGCAGCCGCGACCGTGTCGGCTGGGCGGCGATTCCCTGTGATGCAGACCTTGATGGCCACACAGATCTCTTTGTGGCGAACGGACATGTCACTGAAATGTCCGGATTTTCCTGGAAGCAGTTTCCGCTGTTTTTTCGCGGAACGTCCGCAGGGTTGCAACAGGCTGGTCAGGTCGGGGAGTACTTCGAAAGCAACTGGCACGGTCGCGGGGCCTGTCGGGCGGATGTCAGCGGCGACGGTCACGACGACTTGATCGTGAGTCACATCGACACCCCTGCGTCACTACTCATCAATGAGTCGTCGACAATCGGAAAGCGATTGTCACTCCGACTTGTCGGAACTCATTCAAACCGTTCCGCAGAAAACGCTCTGATTGAAGTTTCCACTTCGACGGGAAAAACGCTGCACCACTATTCCCGGAATGCCGGTTACCTGAGTTCTAATTCTGACGTTCTGACGATTGGTGTGGGGGACGCGGATGTCATTGAAACGGTTCGTGTTCGCTGGCCGCACGGGGCCGTGCAGGAATGGAACGACGTGCCTGTCAACGTCACGCTGACGATCATCGAAGGTCGCTCGCAATAGCCTCATGTTGACCTGCAATGCCGTGCATTTCACTTTACTTCACGGAACGGCTGTCACTTTCCAGATGCCCGAACAGATTTCTGCGCACGCCGGGGCGTCTAATTTTCCAGATGACGCCATCGATGAAGAAGTGATGGATGTTGATCGCCAGACTGACGACCATGCTTAACTGAGCTCTTGGGTCAGCGGCGGCGGTGGAGAGTTTCAGTCCGTCAAACACCACCGCACCGATCAGTACCAAGCAAACGTAATAGATCGTCATGTGAATCAACGTCCTGCGACTGTCCGAGTCGTTCGTCGCGGCAAACAGATTTGCTTCCACGCGCAGCGGAAACGTCAGGTATTGAAGTGCATGTGCAATCTGCAGGACGAAGAACATTGCGGGGTAGTATCGGATCAGAAAATACCAGCCAAATGTTGCCATCCACGGCAGCCACGATCGCAGCAGCGACTGCCCGGGATGGCGTCGCCACACGGAAATGAATCCGACGATTCCGGCCACGAATGCCATCCCCATCGGCCAGATCCACAAACGAAAAGCTTGCAAAGCCAGATCCGCGAGTCCCGGATAAACGAGATCTATTAGCGGCAGGATATCCATATTGGTGCACACCCACAGCACATGGAAGATCAGCAGTGTGCGATAGCCCAAACGAATTATAAACCGTTCCCATGAGGAAAATCGAATGCCGTTAATATGCGCGAATGCTGCGGTCATTCCCCATGACTGTCCGGTGTAATGCTAGGCCAGCAGCAAGATGGCGAATGGGTAAAGGATATCAACAATTGCTTGTCGAGCTAATCCTGCCAGTTCCGGCGGATTCTGCTTAGCCGTGAGCACCGAATAGACGACCAGTACAAACAGTAGAGCTGGCAGGACAATGGAAACCCACGGGTGTTGACGCAGGTTGTCTCGGCGTCGATACAGTTCCCGATAGGACGCCAGAAAGTGGGGCCAGTTAAGCAGGATATTGGCGACAACAATTTCCCCCACATGAATTGAGTTGCCCCATCCATTCGGTTGAAGAGATCCGTAGCAGAAAAAACCGATCGTGAACACAATCGATGCGCCGCCAACGCAGAAAGTATCTACCGTCGGCGACATCATTGCGGCTTGAGTTTGCTTCGGTTGTGGTTGTGGTTGTGTCACTCAATTACCGTTCTGCGGGGGACTTGCATGAGGACAGGGCGTTGAGGCGAAAGAAATTACAAAGAGATAAGAAGTGATGTCAGGCTCTGAAACTGACGATCCATGGGAAATACTTCCTAGCTAACGTGAAGCACGTGTTAGTACCACCTAGTATCTTGACAGAACTCATTTCAGGTGTGATCGCGTTTGCGAAAACATCGGTTTTTTCTTCAAAAACTCGCTATTATTTGACACACACACCGGTCTTCCTTAGGGTGAAACTAAACGCGGCTACAATTAGCCCGCCGATTTGAACTTGTTCACTTCTTTTCCTTTTCTGGAGATCTCAGTCATGGAATACCAGCAATGTGGGCTGGGCGGCTCGACTGCTTGGTCAGCTTGATCAGGCTCCGTTAATGAGCCGGATTGACTTCAATCAGGTAAAGGGGAACAGCACAGCGAGTGGACACAATGCAAACCCGGATGGGGCGATGCGTCAGCGACTGGCCGCGTTCCGCTGCCCTTCGGATACTGAGTCAGGTGCCGGCAAGCGATTCGATCTCCCGGACGGTAGTGGAGTTGTTCGCGGCAATGCACCGAATGCGAACTACGGCCACACAAACTATCTCGGAAACTTAGGTAACGGCGGAAGGTTTCAGCCACAAACCAGTTCAGGGAACATCAACCGCTTCAATGGAATCTTCACTGAAGTGAGTTCTGTTCAAATCCGAGACATTACCGATGGAACGACCAACACGCTGGCCGTTGCGGAGTGTGTCATTGGATTCCCTCGCCTAAACGAACAACCTATATTTGGCGGCAACGCTCCGTACCAGACGACTGAATGCCCGCTGAACGGGACGCCAGACACCAGTAGCAGTCGGCAGATCGGGAATTCATGGTTCTACCATGAAAACCCGGGTTCAAGTGTGTTTACGACCTCTGTCGGTCCCAACTCCAAATTTTACGACTGCGGAAACAACACCGACGACGCTTCCATTGCCGCTCGCAGCATGCACACTGGCGGTGTCCAGGTGACACTCTGTGACGGATCTGTTCGTTTTGCCAGTGAAAACATCGACCTCGGTATTTGGCAGCGCCTTGGTGCCCGCAACGATGGCGATACTATTGGCGAATGGTAATCGGCGTTTTCTACTTTCTCTCAACAAAAGGCACACTCATGCGTTCTCTGCGATCATTATTCTTGGCACTTGCCGTCGTTTGCTTGCCTCTGCTCACTGGATGCGGTGGTGGTGTTGCGACCGGACCTGCACCGGTAGATCCGGCCACAATGGATGAGGATTCCACGTCTGGAATGACAGATGAAGAAGTGGAAGAATTTGAAGCTGGTGAGGGCGGTTGATAGTGAGAGTTAATCGTGAGCTGTTGTGGCTCTCTGATTAAAAATGACGAAGGTGGACCCTACGATGGGTCCACCTTTTTTTATGGTATCGCTGTTGTTGATCGACGTTCATGATGCCGAATTCCACTATCCAAAGAGACGATCGAGATGGCGATTTATTTTGCGTTGTTGAGCAAGCAACTGTTTGGATAGCCGCTGTGGCCCTGAGTCTAATGCCGCTGTGCGGGCACGAATTGTGGTGGCACCTTGTTCGTGGAAGAGCTGTGCTGAATGGTGAGTTTCAGCCGACACAGTTTTTGGTGGTGAACGAGCAGTGGGCAAATTCGGATTGGTTAAGCGGAACGATTCCGTGGCTGATATTTTCCGGCTGCGGTGTTTCGGGGCTGATGTTGTTAAAGATCGGGGCTGCACTGTTGGTCGCGTGGTGGCTGTACCGGCAACATGGTGGTAGTGCCCTGTGGCCCATCTTGTCTGTCGTTTTCTTGGTTGCAATTCAGGCTGCCTTCGAGCCTTCTTCAGCGACCATCGATCTGCTCGGGATTTGCTTTGCTGTTGGTTTGGCTAAGGCCCGGCGGCTTGTGTTGCTTGCGCTTCTGACCGTAGTCTGGACAAATTTTTCTGTGGGGGCGATTTGGATTCTTCCGATCGTCGGCTGCTTTTCCCTTTCCGATAGTTCTACTTCGCCAAAAACAGCGCTCGCGTGGTTGGGACTGCTGCTGCTGTGCCTTTGCGTATGCCCTCGAGGCTTCTACGCTTTGAAAGACATGGGGATGCTCTTCGCTCCGTGGGCATTTAATCACTCTGCATTTTTGGCAGAAACGACTTACGCGAGTTGCCGCGTGAGCTTGCCTGTTCTGGCCGGGCTGACGATTTCGACTGTGGTGGTGGTGTTTCCGAATGTTGCTGTGTCGCGAAAATTGATAGTCGCGACTGTGACTGTTTTGGGCTTGCTGAATGGTGCCATTTTTTCGCTGGCGGCCGCGTTTTCCGGCTTGATGTTGTTGGAAGCTGTGAAAGACTGGAATCCGCAGAAAACTGGTCGAATGATATTACGGACAGGTCTTTGGTTGGCCGGTGTCGCCATCGTATTGGTGCAAATTTCCGGCGGCATAGATCGGCGTGGTGAGCGTTTAGGCTGGGGGGTGGCCGATTCCAACGACATTCGATATCTCGAACGAGATCTGTATCAGTATCAGCAAAGTGAATTGCGAGTTCACTGCACCGACATTTCTGGCGCTGGCATGTTGTGTTTTGCACTGCCGAATGCAAAGGTCATGGATGTGCCAGAGGCAGCCATTCGTGGCGGTCGTCTGCATCGCTTTTGTTCACTGAATCATGATCTCGCAACCGGCCGCAAGGCCGAATTTGTTCGACAGAATGGTTTAAGCGGTGGTTGGTGGCGAGGCCTCATTAATGAAGATGTTTCGCTGTTGGTCGTTCCGCCCAAGCGAGAGGCAATTCTTAAATCATTGGAACCAACTCTGTGGAAACCACTCTCGCTGGATGCTCCGGAATTGATATTCGCAGTTGCCGGTCAACCTCAGTTCATATCACCGATTCTTCAGGCCAGAGCTCAGCGTGAACTCATCGAATTCGGGGAATGGCGTCATGAGGTGTATAGCCAGTCCACCATGTCATTTCATGAGGACCTGTGGGAGGCTGTCACCGGTGTTGCGGACAATAGGGCGGACCTACGGCAAGCTCAGACCTTCCGTTCCATGCAGATGCGAATGGGGGCTGTTCGTACGTTGTTGCCGGTTCTGCGGAGTGGCGGGACTCCATCGGCCCAGCCGGAATTTGCAAAAATTCAACAGTTGATCGCGTGGCAGGAATGGTTGAACTGTGGGCAAGTCAGCTCACTGCGTCTGCAGACGCTGGCGGAACTTTGCGGAGAGATTTCTATTTTCGGAATCCCCGCCGAGGAGTTGGTCGTGGATGCTGAGTCGTCGATTTCTGATCGGGTGGTTCGTCTGTACTGTAGTGGAGACGCATTGTTAGCGGCCGAATTGATTGCGTCGTCAACCGCTGAAGCTCTTTACGCAAAGCACTGCCTTCGTTGGGAAGCAGGCGATGCTGAGAATGCGGAGTTAGCCTTGCAGGAACTTGAAGAGGCGTTTCCAGATCACCCAGTCACGGGCATGACACGATTGTTGCACGATGTTAAATGAGTCAATGAATCAGGACGGCACAGTAACCGCTCAGACGCCGATCGCCAAATTTGTGATGATCGCGTTTGGTCTGGCAATCCTAGCAGTGTCGTACACGATACTTGCGGGATCGGATTCAACCCACAGCTTGCCTGACGATGCTCTTCCGCTGAATTCAGCGAATCGAGCTCCTGTCTCTGAGCAGAAATGCGTCGCCTGTCATGAAGATCAGGTAGATCGATTCGAAAACGCGCCGCACCACAATACGTTGTTGCCGGGCAATCATCCGGCCGTTCGGCAGCGGCTTGCTGGCAAGACTTTCGTGGATGAAGCCGTTGACGCTGAATTTCGATATGTTCAGCGTGATGACTACGTTTGGTTGGAATCCAATCGTCGAAGCAAGCCATTGCGGGTCGACTGGCTGTTCGGTTCGGGGCATCACGCCAGTACTCCCGTGACCGTAGTGGAAAGCCCCGATGGCGGAAGCACTGTTTTGCAACAGGCTGTATCTTGGTATCCGGACGACATTGTTGCATGGACACTGGGGCGTTCTCCCGAACTGCGAGATCTTCCGGGGATTCAGGGAGTGGCAAGTCCGCACACAGCACAGGAAAGTCGCGAGTGTTTTTTGTGTCACACAACTTGGCTGCCGGAAGACAATGATCGTCTTGACCTTGCCCGTGCTGTTCCTAATGTGACCTGCACGAGGTGTCACACTCAGGCTGAACAGCACGTGGCAGATCCGCAACATGGGTCCATTCAGAATTGGGCCAGTCTGACGCCACTTGAGTCTGTGAATCGATGTGGCGAATGCCATCGACGGGCAGACCATTTCACAGCTGACGAACTTGTCACATCGAACAAACTGCTGGTTCGATTTGCTAGCGCCAGCCTCGTTCAAAGTGGCTGCTTCAAGGCCCAATCACCGGAAAAACGACTTGACTGCATGACTTGCCATGATCCGCACGAACCGGCATCAAGCGATCCCGGTTACTACAACCAGAGATGTGTCTCATGTCATTCCGGAGTGCCCGATGCTCAATGTAAATCCTCGGCGACGACAGACAAATGCATCAGTTGTCACATGGTGACGGAGCAAGTGCAGGATGGTTTGGATTTCACAGATCACTGGATTCGAGTGCGTTAGTCGTGTTTCGTGTCCTACACAGTTCCTACTGTCGCGTAGTCGTCCCGGGTGGATTCGACCTAGGAAGGTCACGTCACGCGAGCCAAACCCGTTCACGCCTTGTCTGAATCTGCTGTCCCCGAGCAAGCGACCATCACTCCGGCAATTGTATGGGCGTATCATCTCGCTGACGCAAGAACTTCAGTATCTGCTGCTCAAGCATTCCGCCGATTTCATCCAGCAGCACATGATTTTCGCCAATCTTCAGTGGAGGCTCCCATAATTCGAAGACTTCGCTCGGTGTTGTTGCCAAGTACTGGTCTGAGCCAATGAAGTCGTATTCGAAATTCTGGAATCGACTGTAGCGCTGTAGTGACTGATGAGCAATCCACCGCACAGCAGAGTAGAGGTCATTGAGCAGGAAGCCGAGATACAGCGGTTGCCAATCTTCGCCCGAAGCTTCCATCGCCGGCGACCAGCCAAAATGCCAAGCAACAATGCTTCGCTGAATGGCGTCTCCACGCAAAAGCATAAGTAGCGATGAAGAAACTTCGTGGTCTTCCGGCTCAAGTGCTGGCTGCGGATGGTTATACCACTTCGCTAGATTTTCAGCAGTCCATGCCAGCGTACGGTCCAGATGACACAAGTTGCAGGCGTTAGGGCGCCCGTGCTCTGCCGTCATTGCGGCTGTTGGACTGTCGACACGATGACTTCGAATTGCCTTCAGGAGCGCGAATGAGGTGTGGGGCATATGGCAGTTGTAGCATCGACTCCCGCTGGAATCGGCGAGATGATGTGTGTGGGCGGTCAGGTCGTCCTGAATGTTCTGATGGCATTGCAGACAAGCGTGATCGGTGTCCATTTCGGCGCCAAGCTGGTCGTTGGGATCACTGCTGTGCATGGAATGGCAGGACAGGCACGACATCTCCCCATTTTGAAAGCACGAAGAATCATCCATCGCCGAAAACTCGCGACCACCGACGCGCATTGTGCCGTCTTTCCAATATCCGAGTTGCAGATTGGGGCGCTCCTGAATGTGTGGGTGATCGAGGCTATGGATCAGCCGAGTGGCATGCAGGTCGTCCCCGGCGCGATATTTGAACCCGCTTTGAAAATACTCTGAATCCGAAAAGGAAAAGCTGGAATGGCATTGCCCGCAAACGTGAGACGAGAGCTTTGATGACAATTTACTGGGATTGACAATCGTTGAATCGGGCCTGTCGGAGCCAATGACATCGGCGGCCGTTTTTCCGCGGTGCAGTTCCACGTGATCGTGCCCTGGACCATGACACGACTCGCATGAAATCCCAAACTCTGCCACCTTGCTGTTGTATTCACCATTCGTGTGATCCATGCCGGGCTGGCCGTTGACAGCATGGCACTGAATGCACCCTGCATTCCAAACGACGCGGCGATGATCCGCATGAGGAGCTGTCAAAAAAGCGTCGTTCGCCGGAATCCATCGTTCCGCCTGAATGTGGAAGACCCATGGTACCTGCCAAAGTGCATTCCCATACTTGCTGGACACCCAATAAGTCTGGTAGTGATGTGAGCCGGTGGACATCACCACCTCTTGAGTCACTCTTGGCTGATTCCTGACCAAATTCGGACGACCGCCATTCGCCACTAAGTCCGCGTCCCAATCCATGTCCAGCATGTTAACCCAGAGCTTATCGCCATCCTGCGTGAACTCATAGGTCCTGCCGAGGTGTTCCAATTTTTCGCCGGCGAAGGGGGCTAAGGCTGTTGACGGCGAAGCGACCTGTGTCATGGTTCGATGAAACGTTCTGTCCCAGCTGGCATGCTGATCTGGATGACATGTTCGGCATGTTTGAGACTGAACGAACTCATGATTCGGCTCGGCTACGGGGCGAATCGACTGAATTCGCGGCTGGGTCACTTTGAGATCCGACTGCGGCGTGTTTTTGTACAGCAAGGACCATACGAGCGTGCTCACTGCTGCAAGAGCTAACACTGTCAGCCAGAATCGCATAGAGATTCCCTTGATTGAAACGGTGCCGAAATTCATCGTCGCGATTCGCGATTCAACAACATATCAAAGACAGCATTCGGTGTCATCCGCCTTGCCGCGATCACCTCTCGACGGACGTCCAAACGCGCGTTCGTTTTGTGGTGTGTCGGGAGTATTATCAATCACGCCATCGCCAGTACCATCCACGATCACGCACACACGAATCGTCATAGTCCAAACCCACGTCAATTGCGAAACTCGACAGGTCTGTGGCTCCTTGGTCCGAGAAATGAAGAGCTGCAAATTCTCTTATTGAACGCACGCCCCAAGGGACCACAGCAGTATCCCGTGACTGACCTTCTGTCGTCCCTTCGGGACTCGTTTCGTTGTTGGAATCACATCCGTCGGCTACCGCCGACGGCAAAAGTCTGTCGTCCCTGCGGGGACTGAATCGCTCGGAACAAACAAACTGTTTAGCGACAACTAGTTTTCTCGTTTGGCGACACGCCCCCCGAAAAAAACATTGGTCCAGATCAATTTATAAACACCGCGAGACATGCTCGGTCGGAAAACGTTGATTTGTTCAGGTTTGGAGGCGGATTTCGGCGGACAACTCACATGGTCTCCATCACGAGATCATGCTACGTTAACGATAAGTTAACAGTTGCGGTTCCATTTCACGCTGGGCTCTGTCGCCTCGAAATGATGGAATCGCTGCCGCACTTACCAAAAAGGTGTCCGGCATTGAGTGACCTGACCTCAGCGATATTTTGCATATTGGCGGTTTCAGCTGGCTGCTTCCAGCTGGGACGGCGATGTGGACGGTCTGCTTCCCTCAGCCGACGGATGGCCAGTCAACTGGTTGCCATGTTGGGAATGTTGGCCTACATGTTGTTTCTGTGGAACAGGCCGAGACTGACAACTCTCCTGCCCAGCTCTGACCTGATCATCCTCGGTAACTGGCTGCCTTGCTGGGCCGCGTTTTTTGTCGGCGTGTACCTCACATCCCCCGGCAGTGGCCGCGCCAGAAAAAGCGCACTCAGCGTTTTGACATTGCTGTTAGCGACATATTCGACGATTGCCCCAGTGATCGGACAGCCACCAGAATGCGGAATTTCTGACAGCAGCGAAACGCTGACGTACCAAACCAGCCCGTATACTTGTTCGGCCGCCTGTGCCACATCACTGCTCAGGCTGTATGGAATCGAAGCCACCGAAAAAGAGCTGACGGAACTGTGCCTCACGCGCGAGGGGACTCACTGGATGGGCGTCTATCGCGGACTAAAGCTGAAGACCGCAAACTCCGAATGGACGGTTGTCGCGGAAGAATATTCTGAAGCCGCGATCAATCGAAACGTTCACACGCCATCAATCTTAGCTCTCAACTTGGACGTTTCAGCGTTCGCGGAGCATGTCGACCACGGCTTTCAGTCGGACACCGGACACTCCGTCGTCTGTCTGGGCAACGACGGTCGAGCGGGTGTTGCTGTCTTCGACCCGTCGCCCGACTATGGCAGCGAATACTGGACGGACAGTATCTTTCGGTGCGTACGCGGCGGAGTGATTCTGAGATTAGTTGCACGAGATCCCAAGAACGTGGCGACGTTAAACACTCAACGTCGCGTGTTGACGGCGCTGCGTTCTCGGAATATCGCTGGGCTGTGAACCTGCTAGTTCCGCAGTCAGGACTGGTCAACTCACAGGGGCGAACCACTCGGCCGGAACTGCCAAAATGACGGCTGGCCAGTTTAAGTCGGCAAATCGCGCAGCAAACAGCCCGAGCAGTGTTGAGGTTTGCGATTGAACTGAGAAACTTCCCCGAAAGCACGACATGGTTGTGGCGAGAACCAAGACTAGGGCCTAGACCAAAACTAAAACAGTTGACTTATTGTCGTGAACGGTACTGGCTCGGGGGAGCAAGGAATCCGCTATCAAAACACTGACTTCGCGGCCACAAGTCGGCGAAATTCGCTGTAGAACACGCCACACCCAGCATTGACCTTCGAAAGCACCAACCATGTCCATCGCCGCTGCCGGCAAGTCGCCGCATCGCACGCTTGTTAAAACGAGAATCATCGCCACCGTTGGCCCAGCCTGCGAAGACGCGGTCACACTCCGCGGCCTCATCATCGCGGGCGTCGACATCTTTCGCCTCAACTTCGCTCACGGAAGCCATGAATGGCTGGGCGGTATTCTTGCCCGCATTCGCGAAGTTTCCGCAGAACTCAAGACACCCGTCGGGGTGCTGGGCGACCTGTCGGGGCCAAAAATTCGTCTCGGAGAAATCCCCGGTGGCGAAGTCCGCTGTAATGAATCCGAAACTGTGCGATTTGTGCGTGAACGTACATCGGAAGATCCGCAGGATCTGACCTGCACCTACGAAAAACTCATCGATGACGTCAACATCGGCGACCGCATTCTGCTGGCAGACGGAACCGTCGGTCTGCTTGTGACCGAAAAGCCAGACGACGGACAATCAATCGTGTGTGTGGTTGCGGACGGCGGCATCATTCGCAGCCGACAGGGTGTCAACCTGCCAGGCGTCGCGCTAAGCACCCCCAGCGTGACCGAAAAAGACGAAGCCGATCTGAAATGGGCATTGGACAACCACTTGGACTTTATCGGACTCAGCTTCGTTCGGAGCGCTAAGGATATCACGCACCTCAAAAGCCTGATTGCTCGACAAAAGCCGGGAGTGGTCCCGACGGTCGTCGCCAAGATCGAAAAAACGGAAGCCATTGATGACCTCGACAACATCGTCGAAGCCACGGATGCCGTCATGGTGGCACGCGGCGACCTTGGTGTAGAAGCAGAAATCAGTCGCGTTCCGATTCTGCAGAAAGAGATCATCCGTCGCTGCAACAGAGCGCGCGTGCCCGTGATCACGGCGACGCAAATGCTGGACAGCATGACGACCAACGACATGCCCACGCGAGCGGAAGTCAGCGACGTAGCCAACGCAGTCATCGACGGGACAGATGCCGTCATGCTGTCCGGAGAAACGGCCATCGGACACAACCCCGTTGGCTGTGTTCGCATGATGCAAAAAATCGTGGATGAAGCCGAACCATTCGTCATTTCCTCCGATTGTCAGGATATCATCACCCATGAATCTCGACGTGCAAACCCGATCACCGAAGCGGTGACAATGGGGGCGACCGTTGTGGCCGATCGCCTGAATGCCGACCTCATCGTCATTGCGACAGAGAGCGGACGAACGGCGCTGGCGTTGTCCAGAATGCGTGGCAAAGTCCCCATCCTTGCGGTCACTCACCGCGAAGATACCGTCCGACGACTCTGCCTGTACTGGGGGGTGACCGGAGTCCAAAGCACGCTGATACGACAATCCGCCGACGCGCTACTGCAGTATGTGGTTCAATGGGGACTGGACAACAATATCCTGAAGACGGGCAACAAGATCGTGGTGGTGGGCCGCACGAACTGGCAGGAAGACGGCCACGACCTGATGATGGTCCACGTTGTACCATAGAACGATACAGCCGGGCGGGGCGGGGCGGCTGCCCGTGGAACTCACTTTGTGTTTGCAGCCCCGCCTTCAGGCCGAATCGAACGTGACATTCCATGCAATTTCCGCCTGAAGGCGGGACTACGAACAGACCGGGCGAATTCATGCTGAAACACATCAAGACGCAACTCGCGGAAATCAGCGAGCAGGGACTCTTCAAAGCCGAACGAACCATCGACTCGCCACAACGCGCGGCGATCCGCATGGCGGATGGCGCACAAGTGTTAAACCTATGCGCCAACAATTACTTGGGGCTGGCCGATCATCCTGAGATCCTGAAAGCAGCTCACGAAGCTCTGGATCGCTGGGGTTATGGCATGGCCTCCGTGCGGTTCATCTGCGGCACGCAAACGGTCCACCAACAGCTAGAATCGGCACTAAGCGAATTCCTCGGGATGGACGACACCATCCTGTACAGCTCATGCTTTGACGCCAACGGCGGCCTGTTCGAAACCTTGTTGAGCGCGGAAGATGCCATCATTTCTGACCAACTGAATCACGCCAGCATTATCGATGGCGTGCGGTTGTGTAAAGCGCAACGGTTTCGCTATCGAAACAACGACATGGCGGACCTCGAACAACAGCTCCAGCAGGCACAGTCCGCGCGCAGCCGCCTCATCGCCACCGATGGTGTGTTTTCGATGGACGGTTATCTGGCCAACTTACCAGACATCTGCGATCTCGCGGACAAGTACGACGCCAGCGTGATGGTTGACGATTCCCACGCCGTGGGTTTCACCGGCGAAAACGGACGTGGAACTCATGAACACTTGGGAGTCATGGACCGCATCGACATCATTACGGGCACATTGGGGAAAGCCCTCGGCGGAGCCAGTGGTGGCTACACGGCCGCTCGACAGCCGATCGTTGACCTCCTTCGACAACGCTCACGCCCCTACTTGTTCTCCAACACATTGGCTCCACCAATTGCGGCGGCGACACTCAGAACTCTGGAACTCTTGAGTGAATCCGGCGACCTGCGGCAGCGACTGCGAGACAACACGGCGTGGTTTCGTGGAGCGATGACCGACGCGGGATTCCGCATTCTTCCCGGCGAACATCCGATCATTCCCGTGATGATCGGCGACGCGGCTCTGGCAACTCAGATGTCAGATCAACTGTTGCAGCGCGGCATCTATGCAGTGGGATTTTCGTTTCCCGTGGTGCCCAAAGGGGAAGCTCGCATTCGAACGCAAATGTCGGCGGCTCACAGTCGCGACGATCTGGAAAAAGCGGCGGCCGCCTTTGTGGATGTGGGGCAGGCACTGGGCGTGCTGAATACGCGTTAGAATTACGCGTCGCGAACGGCTTCGAAAATATTTCCCAGCGGAGCGTTCACAACCAAGTCGGCCCAGTGGTCGAGCGGCGTGGGATCTCGATTCAAAATCACTAGGCGAGCTCCCGCGTCTTTGGCAAGGCGAGGCAGACTGGCGGCGGGTTCGACGACTAGTGACGTCCCCAGTGTTAGAAACAGGTCGGCTTCGGTGGCTCGAATGGACGCCATTTTCAACACGCCTTCGGGCAGACATTGACCGAACGATACGGTCGCATGTTTCAGGCGTCCTCCACAGCTTGGGCAGTCGGGTACTCGATCGTGATCCAAAAAACTCTGAATCCATAAGTCCGCGTTTTCGCACCAATCGCAGTCCAAACAGGCGATTTTGCGAGCCGTGCCATGCAGTTCCAGCACCTGCTGACTGCCGGCAATCTGATGCAGGCCATCGATGTTCTGAGTAATCAGCGCTCGCAGATGTCCTTTCGATTCCCATTCGGCCAGCGTTTGGTGAGTGACGTTGGGGGCGGCCGCCACCAAGTCGCGATGAGCTTCCGCTTTTTGTTGCCAGTATTCGTAGCGCGCATCGGCACTGCGGCAAAATTCGTCAAAGTAGACGGTGCGATGCTTTGTCCAGACACCGCCCGGTGATCGAAAATCGGGAATGCCACTTTCGGTGCTGATTCCGGCTCCGGTAAAAGCCACTACGGATCGTGCTTCTGCCAGCCATCGAGAAATCAGGCAGGCGGCTTCGTCAAGAGATTCTGCGGTGAGTCGCATGGTGATTCCCATTCCGGCTATCTATGATAGGCGTCGGCGGCATTCCTGCGGCCATCTTTCTGCTGACGGGCATTTGACTGTTGTATCTCTCAGAAAACAAGACTCTGCGGCTGCTCACACTCTGCGGTCTGTATGTTGCTCAAGGAATCCCGTGGGGCTTCGTCACGATTACATTCGCCGCTTGGCTCGCGCAACCAGAAAACGGCCTGAGCACCGAACAAATCGGGCCGATGCTGGCCGTCGCTTCGCTGCCATGGTCCTTCAAATTCGTTTGGGGACCGCTGATGGATCGCTTTACCATACCGTCGCTCGGACGACGCCGACCATGGATTATTTTCGCGCAAACAATGGCGATTCTGTCGCTCGGAAGCATGCTGCTGTTTGACGACCTGCCGAGTTTAGCGTGGCAGGCACAGCCAGAGGCCGATTGGTTGACGAAGACGATGTACGCGATCATTCCTGGCCCATTGGCCGCCATGATTCTGGTCGCCAACGTGTTTGTGTCCATTCAGGATGTGGCGGTCGACGCTCTGGCCGTGGATTTGCTTGACGAACAAGAACGCGGTGTCGCCAATGGCCTGATGTACGGATCAAGCTATCTGGGAACGGCCATCGGTGGGGCCGGCTTAGGATTTCTGGTGGCGAATTACGGCATTCGAGCGGGCATTGCAGGCCAAGTGCTCTTGCTGTTTCTGATCATGCTGCTGCCCATCTTTCTGCGAGAACGACGGAGCACTCGCACTCAGAGTTCGCCACATGCCGCTGCCCCGCACAAACTGGAAACGCAGCACCAAAATCCTTTCGCCGCCCCCGCAGCAGAGTCGCCGCAACAGCAGCGTGAATCGGAACCGCACACCTCATTTGCGATAGTCTTCAAAGATCTGCTGACGGCTTTCCGACTGCCATCGGCGATGATCGGAGTGCTTGTCGCCTTGAGCGTGAAAATCGGAATCGGTGCCCTCACGGCTGTGTTCGTCACGTATCTGCTTCAGGATGGCGGATGGACGATGAAAGAATACACCACGGTCACAGGCCTCTACGCCGTGCTGCTGGGCTTGTCGGGAGCAGCCTTGGGAGGCTTCGCGGCTGATCGACTGGGAGCCAAACCGTTGATTGTGACCACATCCGTGTTGCTTGGCGTGCTGTGGATTGGCTTCGGCATCTTCCCGACCGCATTCACTTCACGCACCATGGTGACCGCACTGCTGCTTGGCCAAGAGTTTGCACTCGCCGTCATGGCGGTGGCCCTGTTTTCGTTATTCATGAGCATTTCGTGGCCCAAAGTCGGTGCCACACAGTTCACAACATATATGGCATTGATGAACTTTTCGACAACGATCGGAAGTTACGCAGCTGGGCAGCTCAGCCAGTCGTTTAGTATTTACCAGATCCTCATGCTGGCGGGACTGCTACAGTCGATCTTGGTTATTCCGGTGCTGTTTATTGACCCACAGCAAACACGCCGCACACTTGGCTCAGGCGTTTAAGGCACAAGTGCGGTGTTGCTGCGAATGACTATTTCGAAAAGTACCACAGCACCGAATACAGAACCGCCAACCCGATGATTGTCTTAATAAACATCACGGTCGCGGTCTGATAAATACGTGCTGGCAGCTCGTAACGCGTGCTGCAGTAAACCAGACTGATGACCGCCGCAAGCGGTACTGCATAAAACAATGATGGCATATTTAGTCGCTTTTGGAAAATTCGTCTTTGCACGAAATGCACTGCAGATGACCGGAACAGAAACGCCAATGCTTGAAGTGACAAATCAGACCGGAGTCGCGGAAGTCACCGCAGGCTCCGCCTTGCCATCTCCAGTAGCGTCGTCCCCCTCATCCCCTTCCGGCTCGTCATCCCCATAGCCGTAAGCGGGGCCACCGTAGGCATCCCACATGGCCATCAGATTCAAAAGGCCGGCGATCCACGTAAAAACGCAGGCAATGTCATAATTCTGACTCAACTTGCTATGCAGCCGATCCAGTTCGGCGTTGTCTCGAGGAGCCTGGTACCAATCCGTGAATGAACGTGAAATTGTGCCCTGCAAAACGCTCGGCTGACGAGCACCAATTTGTACCAACCTCAGACCTAACATCTGAAATTCTCGACGAGGCGATCCGAAAACAGGTCTTCCCAGTCTCACTGAACCACTAAGCTTCGCCGAAACCACCTCGCCATCACGAGTTGTCAGGCCTTCAAAGCTGCCTTGTCCAGCTCCGGCACCGCCGTCTTGGGGTGCAAGAATCAACTGGCCCGAGACTGGAATGAATGACTGGCCGTCCGAAAATCCGCCCACGAAATCGCTATCAATAGAGATTTTCAGTGTATTAACCACGCCGCCGCCGGACGAAAATCGCGATTGTTGGATCAGGGACGGCACGGCAGGTAGCCCGACTAAAACTTGGGCCGCATAGCCAATCGAATAACGCGTTCCGATCGGAGCTTCTGCCGATTGCATCTGCAGTGAGGCGTCCCCGCGAACAGCATACGCCACTTGGCTATAGACAGGTTGCCAGTCTCCCAAAATCATGCCACCGAAGAATAGTGACAGAATCCCACAGAAAAAGATGCCGGCTTTCAGGTTTCGGCCCTGGTAAAAATGCCCGGCACCTGGAACCAAAAAGGCCAGCAGCGCGGCCAGCTCGCGCGACCGAAAGTTGATACGAGAATCTCTCATAAAATCATTGCCTCAGCCGAAACGACTGCTGACCTGTTTGAAGGGGCTAGTGGACGAAGAATTGTGAGCTAACTGCCAGCACGATTTTCGGGGTTCCAACCCCAACGGTAACCGGTCAGCTCAGCCATCATATTGATAGCCTGTCGACCAACGCCAGCCAGATTCCACGTTGAGTACAGGCGACCATCAGATCTTGGAAATCCGTTTCCGACCCAAATGACAAAATAGAAACAGGATTACTCAAGTCCGAATCGACGGCATCCGATGAAAAGTGCTCACAGAAACCGAACCTGCGAAAGTGAGATGTGTCCGGAATTCGCTGACAACACAAAACCCTCAGTCCTTTTTTCGTCCGAATTCGGACTCGGACTGGACATCGCAGATTTCGGTTGCCAAACTACGCGGCTCGAATTTAAGCGGGTGTGTAGATCAGCTGGTTAGATCGCAGCTCTGATAAAGCTGAGGTCGGAGGTTCGAGTCCTCCCACACCCACTCAGAGATTTCAAATCGTTGCTCTGAAATCTCAACAATCGGGGACGTAGCTCAATTGGGAGAGCGCCGCCCTTGCAAGGCGGAGGTTGTCGGTTCGAGCCCGATCGTCTCCACTGGAAAATGAATCTTCAGAAAAAGATGATTCAGACTGTTGACGAACAACCCTGTTGACGATACAGTCCTCCTCTCGCGGAAAACGAGGCTTCGGCCAAGACGACGCGAAACGATCTTTGACAATTTGAAAAAGTCTAAGTGGCATCTAAATTGCGTTTTCTCGCAGTGAGATGTGTTGGACGACTCTACGAGTTCTTGAGTCGCTTCTTTGTACTAGCCAACTTGGCTAATGCAGCACTCATCACTGCAGCGTAAATCGTTACCATGTTTAAAACAGACAATCGGCCAAATGGCCGTGAATCTTTGTGGTCAAGCATATAAGGGCGTATGGGGGATGTCTAGGCGTTAGAAGGCGATGAAGGGCGTGGAAGGCTGCGATATGCTTGGGGGAGTTGTCAAACGAGCGTTGATCCCAAGATCCCTGAATTACTGCATGCTGAATACATAGGCATGCAGGGCGAACCCGGAGAACTGAAACATCTAAGTACCCGGAGGAAAAGAAAGCAACAGCGATTCCCTAAGTAGCGGCGAGCGAAACGGGAACAGCCCGCTGATCTCAAAAGCCAAAAGAATCCGATGGAATGCGGAACCACAGAGGGTGACAGTCCCGTACTTGAAAGCGAAGACGATCAGCTATATGAGTAGGGCCGGACACGAGAAACCCGGTCTGAACATGGGAGGACCATCTCCCAAGGCTAAATACTCTCTAACGACCGATAGTGAAAAGTAGCGTGAGCGAAAGATGAAAAGCACCCCTTTTAGGGGAGTTAAAAGTACCTGAAACCATACGCTTACAAGCTGTCGGAGCACATTAATGTGTGACGGCGTGCCTTTTGCATAATGATCCGGCGAGTTACCGTCGACGGCCCGGTTAAAACCTTCAAGGTTGGAGCCTCAGCGAAAGCGAGTCTGAATAGGGCGTTATGTCGGCGGCGGTAGACGCGAAACCTGGTGATCTACCCATGGGCAGGTTGAAGCGCGGGTAAGACTGCGTGGAGGACCGAACCCACTTATGTTGAAAAATGAGGGGATGACCTGTGGGGAGGAGTAAAAGTCTAATCAAACCAGGAGATAGCTCGTTCTCTCCGAAAT
>JBDNHJ010000384.1:0-62909 GCA_041688835.1 Fuerstiella sp. | reverse complement strand
GGTGTCGACGAAACAGCAAAGACAACGAACGACGCACCGATTCAGCGGAAGCCATGATCAAGCTCAGCCATATTGGAGTCATGATGCGACGCTGCGCGCCACCTGCAAAGGACCCCGATTTCCGCGATCGGAAAAATCTGCCCACACTGCAGGATAACTGCAATTCCAATGAAACCATTTCCGGATAGACATTCAGCTGCCGATGATCGTTTCGCTCGGCATGCAAGCCTGCCCGACACGCCGCACAACCACACTCGTGAACCGCCTGCTCCACTGACATTCGATGAACTCCTTCCTTGGAGGCACCCTCAGTCTAATACAAACACCCAAAATTCTCGAGATAGTTGTTGAACAGGTACTCGGCAACGGCTCAATCGATGGGCTGACACGTCGACTGCATCGTGGATGGTGGCCTTGCACAAAACAGCAAAAACGCTGAAAACCAGTAAAAACGTTGCTGAAAAAAGTTGGCAGACTACCCCGGGTGGGACTTGAACCCACACGTCCCTTTCGGAACAACGGATTTTAAGTCCGTTGCGTCTGCCTATTCCGCCACCGGGGCTTGGTGTGACTGGGCGGAAGATATCGAATTTTGACAGTAAAACCACGCCTTTGGGGCACTTATCCGCATGATTTCATCGATCACTGACGATCGCCGTGATTTGTACACGCTGCGTTACCGTTCATCTGAGACTGCCGGCGTGTTGGAGACGTCTTCCTGAACTGCAGTCTCTGTTGGCGGGGCTGGAATTTGATTTGATCTGAGCTCGGCGGCAATGGCTTCCGAGGCGGGCGCAATCTCAGGAGTGTGGTCGAGGTATTCACGATGCTCTTCGCGAACTGAGCCAACAATGTTCTCGATGTAGCGATCGATGGAGTGATCTGAAAATGGTCGATGCGAAACTGTCGCAAGCCGTGCAGGAAGCCTCGTAACCGGTCGTAGGTTTTGTCCAGCCGTTTACATCGCTCAGCCTGCCGGTGCAGTTAAGGTACATTTCTGTGCCGCAATGTCGGTAACCCATCCAGACCGGAGGAACGCGCGTCACGATGTCGTTGTTGTTGACCCAGCGACTATGGTCCAGCTCCACAAAATTCACGAATCGTTTGTCGCCCACGCGAGGGCTGCCGTATGTAAACAGCGCTTGTGGCATGGAATTGATTTCTGACAGGAAGCAGCGGCCCGCGCAAATTGTGGCCATGGCTCCACCCAATGAGTGACCGGTGAACCACAGTGTCTTTTTATTTTTGATCAGCGCGTCTTCCAGCATCGGCCACAAATCGTCGACTTCTTCTTTGAAGCCTTTATGAACGGTGCCGAATGCTTCCGTCAGTACGCCGACGGCATTCACGTCCGCTCGAATGTCGTTCCATTCGTTGGGTTCTGTCCCGCGGCACGAGACCACGCAGTCGACTTCGTTCCAGAAGAGATACGCCTGAGCTCCATCGCGGTCGAAATACTGGCTCCCCGAAAATCCGATTTGCCTGACAACTTCCGCTGCGTGCGTTTCGTCGAAGTAGGATGCCGCCGCAAGTTCCGCAAACAGCAACGACTGCACCAAACGCGGCAATTCCACGATTGGAGCGGTCGCCTTGGTGTGGACCTTGATTGTGTCTGGCGATTCGCCCATGTTGCTGTGTTTCGTTGTTTGATCCGTTACCAGACGCGCACGTCGTCCAGTCGCCTGTTTCGCAGAATCACAAATTGGCTCGGATTTTTCCACTGTATGGTCGTTGGAAGCTGAGATTTTGGGAAGCCACGTCTGGTACGGGCAATTTTCTTTCCGAAGGCTAAGTTTTTCGTGGCATTTTCACCATCGGAACTGGCGTGTTGGCAGCCAAAGATGGCGTTCCCGCTAAGTTTCTGATTCTGATACCATTCGGCTCGACCGCTGCAGGACGTTGCCGGACAGCGAATATCAATCGGACTCGAACCTACAGGCTGAGAATGGCTGCCGAATCACAAACCGCTTTAAGACCTGAGATCGATCGCATTATTGCATCCGGACGGGAAGTGACGGTTTCCGGGTTGTCGGTCAAACGTGTTTTCGCTGTGTCCGCGTTGACTGGAATTTTGTTGTGGCTCAGTTTTACTCCTCTGGAATTTGCGGCGGCGGCGTGGGTGGCTTTGGTGCCGTTAAGCCTGTTACTGCGAGTTCACCGGTTGCCGAAATTTAGCTATCGCATGTTGATGCTGGTTGCCTTCGTGTGGGCCTTGGCCACGCTGCAGTGGATGCGATTGGGGCACTGGACGATGTACGGCGCGTTGGTTGCGCTGTCGTTTTATCTGTCGATGTACTTTCCGGCATTTGTGGCGATCAGTCGCACGGCGGTGCGCGGCGGATTTCCTGTGTGGTTGACAGTGCCCGTTGTGTGGACGGCTCTTGAATATCTGAGAGCGTACCTGATGACGGGATTTTCTTGGTACTATTTGGGCCACTCGCAGTATCAGTGGACTTCGCTGGTGCAGATTTCTGATCTCACCGGAGCGTACGGTGTTTCGTTCATTGTTGCTTTGGTGTCCGGCGCTCTTGTGGAGTGCATTCCAGCGCGCATGTTCGTGCGTTGGGGACTGGCAGAATCAGCAGCCGAAGTGCGAACGCTGCCTGCCGCCAAACAGCGGATGCCGGTGTTGGTCGGTCTGGGGTTTGTCGTAGCGGCTTGCGTGTACGGTTCTGTTCGCATGCAGCCGACCACTGCAGAAGGTGGTCCTGTTGTGGCTGCGATTCAGGGTAACTTTACGCCGGAACTCAAGCACGATCCGGATAAGTGGCGCCGCATGTTGCTGTCGCACGACCTGTTGACTCGAAATGCCGCCAGTCTGCAACCGGACTTAATCGTATGGCCAGAAACCATGTTTCCTTGGCCCGATCAGGAACTGGCGGAAGGAGTAACAGATGCGGACCTGATCGGAATGCTGCCCTTGGAAGACCGCTCTTTGAATAAGAATCTAGCGGACCGCATTTTACATCACTGGCACAGCGGAGAAACTCGGGAAGCGTTGGTTGATCGCAGCGAGGAGACAGGTTCCGCAATGTTGGTGGGACTGATTACTGAAGTTGCAGAGAAAGGGAAAATCAGTCGGTATAATTCTGCCGCATTCATGGACCCTGTGCGTGGTTATCAGGGGCGGTATGACAAAGCTCATCGCGTGATTTTCGGTGAGTATGTGCCATTGAAGAATGTGTTGCCGTGGTTGTCTAAAATGACGCCATACGGCGCGGGTTCGGGCATCGATGCGGGGACTGAACCCAGTATCTTCGAATACAACGGCACGCGATTCGCGCCGATTATTTGTTTCGAAGATACCGTTCCGCAACTGGTTCGCAGAACCGCGTTGGCGACAGATGCTGCTGGTCAGTCGGCCGATGTGCTCATCAATATGACCAACGATGGCTGGTTTCGCGGGTCTAGTGAACTCGATCAACACTTGGTTGCGGCCACGTTTCGCTGCATCGAAACTCGCCGACCGATGGTGCGTGCCGTCAATGCGGGAATCTCGGCGTTCATTGATTCCAGCGGACGGATTCGGCAGCCCGACCACTTCTGGCTCATGGATGAAGACACCGCCGGTATCGTGGGTGACTTTACAGAGGTGGATTCGATGATCGATCCAGAAACTGGCAAGCGATATCGGCAATGTTCGGCCGTGATGTGTGGCCAGATTCCACTTGATGGTCGAAGCACCGTCTACCTTGCTTTTGGTGACTGGTTTGCGATGCTGTGCAGTCTGTTGACTGTGTTTGGCGTCGTGTTGGGGCGAATGAAGTCGACCGCTGCGAAATCGGCCGAAGGAGCTTCGAATGACATGACAGAAACGATGCCGAAGCAGTCGGCTGCTTAGATTTCGTGCGACTCAAGGGACACTGCCGTGAGTTACCGCACCCACAGAGGTGGAGCAAGTTGATGAACCGGAAATCTTCGAATGCGAAATCGATCGCGGCACCCCCGTTTGCGGCAGGGTGCGCGCAGAGTTTCGTACGGGGCAACTGCACCGGGTCAGGCTTGGCAACGGTCGTTCTGGCACTGATCATGTTCTGCAGCGGTTGTTCTGAAGGCAAGAAGACTGGCAAAGATATCCGAGGCGTTTTTTTCTTCTTTATTGGTGAAACGATCCATGCTGTTTTCAATGTTCATCGCGATCGCGTTGCAACCAATGGAGCCACTGCAGGCCAGTCACAACGGGCTTGATTTTGAACTCCGGGAAAAGATTCCGTACGCAAAAGTGGGTGACCGTGAATTGTTACTGGACGCTTTTCTTCCGCAGGTTGCGGGACCACGGCCTGCCGTTCTGGTTGTGCATGGCGGCGCGTGGCGTTTTGGCAACCGCGTTCAACTGCGAGGCTACGCCACGGAGCTGGCGAAGAGAGGTTTTGTGTGTTTCGCAATCGATTACCGACTGGCCCCGACTCATAAGTTTCCGGCACAGATCGAAGATTGCCGAGCGGCCGTGAAATGGATTCGCGAATACGCGAAAGATTACAATGTCGATGCAACGCGACTGGGAGCGATTGGATATTCTGCGGGTGGGCATTTGGTGTCGTTGCTGGCGACTACAGGCGAGCCTCCCAGTGCAGAAAACGGCAACGTTGATACTCGAATTCAGGCGGTGGCCGCCGGTGGAGCTCCCACCGATTTTCGTTGGTTTCCGGACAACGGCAAGTGGGCCGAATACTGGATGGGGGGTGACCTCGATTCGCAACCCCGCAATTTTCTCGACGCATCAGCAGCCGCTTTCGCTGACAAGAGCGATCCGCCGGTCTTTTTCTTCAACGGAGATCAAGACGAATTGGTGCCGCTGGTGTGGACGCGGTCTTGCTTCGAGGCCCTGAAGAACAGTGGAGTCAGGACTGAGATGCACATCATTGAAGGCGCGGGGCATATGCAGGCCGCCACAGATGAAGAAGCTTTGCAGAAGGCGGCGGAGTTTCTGGAGAAAGAACTGCTGGGCAAAACAGCTGGGGCAGTTTCCAACGAATAGCGGCGGCGGAAAATCCCCGCCACTCCGACCGCAATCAAGCGTCTTCCGCCGGTGTCATCCGTGATCGTCAGGGCACGAGGGCGCGCTCATTGATTTCGGTATTGGTATTTGCGTGGCCAAGGCTGGACTGAGCTTGCGAAGGAAGCCCCGGGGTTTCGCTCGTACCTCGCTCCAACCCCGGCCACCCTTCCCGGTTTCACAATCATCCGTGGGCGCACCCACGGGACGATCTATCGGAATTCAAGGACGACCGCGTGGCGATGTCGATTCATGACGACCGGTTACCAGCGAAACAGACCGGTGCCCCATGTCAGCCCGGCACCGAAGCCGCACATGAGTACAAGATCCCCGGATTCGATCTGGCCTTGGTCGAAGGCTTCGTTCAGGGCCACCGGAATCGACGCTGCGGAAGTATTGCCCACCAACTGCAGGTTGTTGAAGACCTTTTCTGGTGGAATGCCCAAGACCTTCATGGCATGGTCGATGATGCGGATGTTTGCCTGATGAAGGACGAATAATTTGACGTCAGTGACATCAACTTCGGCTTGTCTGAGGATCAGTTCGATGGTCTCAGTCACGGCTTGAATGGCCCACTTAAAAACGTTGCGACCGTCCATCTTCAGAAAGTGCTGTCCGGCGGCAATCAGTTCTGGTGTGAGCGGGCGACTGGTGCCCCCGACCGGTCGATCTAGCATGCTCCCGCCAGCTCCATCTGCCCCGAGTTGATAGCAGAGTAGTCCTTGCTGTGAAGTGCCGGCACTCAGCAAGGCGGCTCCCGCAGCATCACCGAACAGTGGTGCGACTGTTTGGTCTCCCGGTTCCACAATGCGGCTGTTGATGTCCGCTCCGATCACCAGAGCCAACTTCGAATTCCCGGTGGCGACATACTGGGCACCGGTCACCAGCGCGTACATGAAGCCGGAACAGGCGGCTTGAAGGTCGACCGCAGGCGCGTCGAGTCCCAGTTTTTCCTGAACCAGACACGCTGTTGAAGGGCAGGTGAAGTCGGGGGTAAACGTGGCGACCAGCACGAGGTCGATTTCGTCTTTGTTCACGCCCGCTTTGGCGATGGCTTGTCGGGCGGCTTTGACGGCGAGGTCACTGGTGCCTTCGTCATCAGCGGCGTAGCGACGCTGTTGAATTCCGGTTCTGCGTTCGATCCATCCCGGCTCGAACCCGTACTGAGTCTCCAACTCCGAATTGGTGACAATGCGGTCGGGCAAATAAGCGCCGATGGAACGAATGCCAACGCCTGTCAGCCGACAGGTGCGGTGAGAACCTCGGAACAGCAGCCCTTTTTCACTTCGCTCGCAATTTTCAGCGGGTTTCTGAGGCAAAACGGCTTGGACCGCGATTTCCGCAGCGCTTTTGGAGGCGATGGAATCTTGCGGGTTCATACAGTTACTCGACGGCCATTGAGCAGGTACGGGGAAATCGTCCCGAATAGTGTAAGGGGATGCTTTCGATTTTTGAACCTTAGCAGAGCCACCCCGTCAATCTCTCTTAACAGGCGGATTTTGCCGCACCTTTTTGAAAACCCGCTGGTCTGGACTGGGAAATATTGGGTTTCGCACAGCCCTGAATGGCCGGACGGAGTGACACAATCGTCAGTATCGATTCGAGTGACACGATTCCGGACCGCAGCACAATCCTCTTGAAAGCAACCACAGGCTGGTTCGCCCAGTCGGTCGAAACAGTTTCAAGAGAAGAGACCATGGATGGGACTCTTCCTAAATTTCCACACGCGGAGAGATGCAGGATGCGTTTACTCACCCCGCTGGCCGTGTTCGTGATCGCGATTATCACAACACAGGCTCGTACTACTGCCGAAGACAGTACCGTTCCCCCCGAGAAGCTAAAAAACGTTTCCACCACATCCACTGCCACGTCGCAGCAGTGTTCGGAAAATGGATTCGATCAGCATCGGCAGCAGGCTGATATTGGAGCTCCAGGTTCTCCGGGTTACGGCTTCAAGCATTTTCCATTCAAAATGCACATGTTCACATCGTGGCATCGACCGAAAGCCGCCACGCTGACTCAGGCACAGCGCTGTGCTCCAGATTCGTTCAAGCCACGCGGTTTCGGTCACCTGTTCGCTCGACCGTGTGATTCGTTCCGAATGGAATATTCCCCCTACGTTCTGGACCGTCCAGAATCGCAGTACGGACCATCATACATCTATCGTGCTGCTGATGAACGCTGCGAAGACTGCAACCACTAATGTCTGCCATGCGACCGTGTGAGTTTGTCTACCGCACCCGTCGTGATCGTGTCTGCATGTTGAAGTGCGGCGGTTGGATTTCCGCGTTAGCGGAATCTGAGACGCGGGCCACGTGGGCACCCAGCGTTGTGAGCTTTTGTTCCAGCCTTGAGTAGCCTCGGTCGAGGTGATAGATCCGTCGAATGTTGGTCTGGCCGGTCGCCGCCAGTCCGGCAATCACCAGCGCCGCGCTGGCTCGCAGGTCGGACGCCATCACGTTCGCTCCGGTTAAACGCAGCCCCCCGTGAATGACGGTTGATGGGCCGCTTTTTTCTAGGTTCGCTCCCATTCGCAACAGTTCGGCCGCGTGCATCAAGCGGTCCGGAAACACGGTGTCTCGCACGTTGCTGTGGCCGTTCACCGTACACAAGCAAGCCATGAACTGAGCCTGGGTGTCTGTCGGGATTCCGGGATACGGCCGTGCCACGATGTCGATCGGGCGTAAATCTGCTTGGCAGGACACCGCCAGTCCAGCGGCCGTGGATGAAGTTGTGACACCCATGTCATTCAACGCCTGAACAACACTGGTTAAATCTTTTTCGCGCGCATTAGGAATCAGGATGTTGCCGCGCGTGGCGGCAGCGGCGATTGCAAACGTGGCCGCTTCGATTCGATCGGGCAGAATGCTGTGTTCGACACTGTGCAGCGTTTCAACTCCCACGATTTCAATCACAGACGTCCCCAGTCCGCTGATCTGTGCTCCCGCAGCGTTCAGAAACTTTCCCAGATCGACGACCTCTGGTTCGCAGGCGGCACTGCGGATCACCGTGCGGCCCTTGGCTAAAGCTGCAGCCACCATGACGTTACAGGTTCCCGTAACGGTACTGCCAGCGACGCCGCCGAGCTGCACGTCGGCACCGAACAGCTGCTGTGCGGTGGCGATCACATAGCCATTTTCGATGCGTAAATCGGCACCCAAGGCAGCCAGCCCTTTCAGGTGCAGGTCGATTGGCCGATGACCGATGTTACAGCCTCCAGGCAGCGAAACTTCGGCCTGACCGAATCGCGCCAGCAGCGGGCCCAGCACGCAAATGCTGGCGCGCATGCGGCGGACGAGTTCATAAGCGGCGAAACAACGGTCCGCAGGATCAGCGTTGATCGTTGCCGTCTGATTGTGCGTGCGATTGATTTCGCAACCTAGGCTCTGCAGCAGCTGCGTCATCGTCGTGACGTCGACCAGATCCGGAACCTGAGCCAATCGCACTTCACCCCGCACTGCAAGGCAGGCGGCCATGATGGGCAACGCCGCATTCTTGGCACCTTCGACGTGAACTGTGCCACGCAGCGGAGTGCCTCCCTGAATCGTCAGCATATCCATATGCGACAGCTTTCCGGTTTAGTTGCCCTGCGGCAGTGATGCTCTCACGATCCGATTTAGGCCACTGAGATCTTTGTAGATTCTGGTATTGAAGAAGCCTGCGGCCCCAAACAGCTCGGCGACGGTATCACATTGCGCCGGATCAAGTTCCAAAATCATCCAACCACCGGGTTTCAGCAGACTGACGGCTTCTTGGATCAGTCGTCTTGTCAGCAACAGCCCGTCTTCGCCCGAAACCAAGGCCTCTGGTGGTTCGTGCTGGACGACCTCCGGTTCTAATCCGGCAAGTTCATCCTTCCGCACATAGGGAGGGTTGCTGACGATGCCGTCGAACAGAACCGTTGCCGTTCCACGAAATGGTTCGAAGCCGTCGCCCGCTAACAGCTTCAGTCGGGCTTCCACGCCATGCGTTTTTGCATTGGTGGCTGCGAATTCCATGGCCTGTGACGAAATGTCTGTGGCGGTTAGTTTCAGTCGCGGACGCTGTTTGGCCAACGTGATCGAAACGCACCCCGAACCGAAACCAACTTCGCAGACATGGGCCAATTGGTTATCTGTGAGTTGTTCGAGACACACATCCACCAGCGTTTCTGTTTCTGGGCGGGGAATCAAGACGCCTTGGCCCACTGCGAATTCACGGCCATAGAATTCTTTGTGGCCGGTGATATACGCGAGTGGTTCGCGATTGGCGCGACGTTTGACAAACGCCCGCATCCGTGTGCGTTCGTCGTCCGTCAGCGCTGTCTGCAGGTCAGTGTACAGACGAATTCTTGGGCAGCTTCTGGCGTGTGCCAATAGCAATTCGGCTTCCAGACGGGGTGATTCAACTTGCTTCTGCTTTAGAAAATCGGTGGTCCATTGCAGAATTCTCTGCACTGTCCACACGTCATCTGCTGGGGCTGTCGAATCTGTCATGGGGCTGAGAGTGGAGGCTACAAATGGAGGCTACAAATGGGGCTGTAATAGGCTACTCAGGGTCTCTGAAAAGGGTTGTTCACTTTCCCCGCCCGAAGTGTAGCAGGTCAACCGGCAATGCGTCGCCTATGCCTAGCGGTTGCCCTTCAAGCGTTCTTGGCGGTCGAATTCGACGAGGCCATCGATCAGTTCGCCCATTTCGCCGATAATAATGCGGTCCAGCTTATGGATCGTCAGGCCGCAACGATGATCGGTGATTCGGTTCTGCGGAAAGTTGTAGGTTCGAATTCGCTGACTGCGGTCGCCGGAACCCACCAGAGTTCGTCGAGTCTCCGCACGGGCTTCGTCGACGAGGCCTTGTTCGTGTTCGAGGATACGACTCTTTAGCACGCGTAACGCTTTGGCACGGTTTTTGTGCTGACTCTTTTCGTCCTGAATCTTCACGACAATCCCCGTGGGGATGTGCGTCATGCGGACGGCACTCTCGGTTTTGTTCACCTTCTGGCCGCCCGGGCCACCGGCCCGCATTGTGTCAATCTGGAGATCTTCCGTTCGGATTTCCACTTCCACATCAGTGGCTTCCGGCAACACCGCAACCGTTGCTGCGCTGGTGTGAACTCGCCCCTGAGTTTCTGTTTCCGGAACACGTTGCACGCGATGCCCGCCGCTTTCGAACTGCAGGCGATGAAACGCTCCTTCGCCGCTGATCGAGCAGACCACTTCTTTCAGACCGCCCAGTTCCGTCAGGTTGTATTCCACAACCTCAACCTTCCACTCCATGGTTTCACAGTATCGCATGTACATTTCGTACAGGTCTTTGGCGAACAGCGCAGCTTCGTCGCCCCCCGCGCCCGCGCGAATTTCCATGATCAGCGATCCGCGAGTGATCGAATCGCCCGCAGTGGCGAGGTCTTCCAACTCGACGGCCATTTCGTCGCGTCGAACTAGCAGCTCGTTGAGTTCTTGCTGCGCGTAGGCTCTGGATGCTTTATCGGTCTCTTCGTCGACCATCATTTCGGCCGCTTCGATGTTGCCTGCGAGCTTATGATACTCCCGGACCGATCTGGCAACTTTGACGAGCCCTCCCATTTCTTTCTGCACGCCCAGCATGCGTTCGATATTCGTGAGAACTTCCGGTAGCTGTAGTTCTTTCTCAAGCTCTTCGTAGCGTGCGAGCTTTTGTTCTAGGCTGGGAAACATGGTTGTGTCTGTCGAAAAGAGGGGGATCTGAAAGTGGCCAAAAGCAAAGGACGTCCGCGAATGATCGCGCACGTCCCTTTGAGAATTTTCAGATTTGAAGTCGCTACTTGGCTTCTTCGGCCGCTGGAGCTTCGTCTTTTTTGCCCCAGTTGTATTTCTTCTGGAACTTTTCGACGCGACCAGCAGAGTCAACGAACTTCATCTTGCCCGTGTAGAACGGGTGAGACGCAGACGTGATTTCAACTTTGAAAAGTGGGTATTCTTTGCCGTCTTCCCACTTGTCTGATTCTTTGCATTTGATGGTCGACTTCAACAGGAAGCGAGTTCCGTTGGAGGTGTCTTGGAAGATGACATCCCGATATTCCGGGTGGATGCCTTTTTTCATTGGTCTGTGGCCTTTTCAGCGTCTGCCAGCAGGTGGAAAGTACACCGGCTGTCGGGCATCGCCGAGATTGAGGAAAAATTCAGAAATTCGAAGCCGGGGAGTGTAAACCGGTACGCTCAAATCGGCAAGTAAAAACGTTCCGCATCAGCCAGGACTGCCAGACTTCTCGGAAATTCCGAAAACAGCAACGTTTGCGGGGGCGTTGCGTGAGGTTCTCCTGCTTTACGGAGCGAGTAGATACAGATGAGCTTCGGTCCGCAGCAGGATCTTTCCGTCAACAAAGACGGGAGTCGCAATCGTGTGCTCTTCAGCGATTCTGTTTTCGCTCAGCACTTTGAACTCATCAGCTGTGGCGTCGACGACAAACACCGTGCCGTCCTGTCGCGTCACGTACAGTCTTCCATCGGCCAAAATGGGAGACGCCCGAAATGTCATGCGGTGCTGCGGCAGTTGGCCGGACCAGATGGTCTTGCCGGTCTGCAAATCTAGGCAATCGATCTTTCCACGGTCAGTCTTCACGTCTCGCACCACAAACACTCGACCATCGGCAATCAGTGGCGTCGGCACGTCTGAGGAAGTCTCAGGGTTTGTCCATAACACGTGCGAGTCAGTGACGTTGCCTGAGCCGCCCATCTTGATCGCTGTTAGAGTTCCACCGCGAGCATAAGGGGCGATGACAATGCCTTCGCCTGCGACGGACGAACTAATCGAGCGGAAATACTTGTCGCTCTCTGGGTTCAACGTTCCGACTCGCCAAAGTTCTGCCCCGTTGTCGGCGACATCGTGACAGGTCACATAGTCGGCTCCGGTCACGATGATGACTTCCTTGCCATCCGAGTTGGTCGTCACGATGGGAGTTGTATAACTTTGAGCCGCTTCTTCGGGGGCATCTGTACCGCGATCGTGTTTCCACAGTACCGTTCCATCAGTGCGATTGAAGGCCGCAAGGTAAGAAGGTCCGGAATGCATCATCGTGATGACCACGGCGTCTGTTGTCAGTACCGGTGATGTGCCCAGATCCCACCACAGCGTTTCGGAAGTGACTTCCGCAAAGCGTTCGAATACGTTCAGCTGCCATTGCAGTTTTCCGGACAGATCAAAGCAGGCGAAGTCACCACTCTTGAAGTACACGAACACTCGTTCGCCATCAACCACCGGTGATGGGTTTGCTCCAGTGCCGTCTTTTCCCTGCTTGCCATCAATGGATTCTCCGAGTTCCACCGACCACTGTTGTGCGCCGTCCATTCCGTAGCAGCTGACGATGTTCTTTCGCTGGTGTGTCGTTGTGACAAAGATCTGGTTGCCAAACACAGCCGGCGTCGAAGCGCCAATTCCGGTCAGTTCAGCCTTCCATTTTACGTCTGACTCGGACCACTCAATCGGATAGCCGGTCCCGTCGGCAATACCATTGCCATGGGGGCCGCGCCAGTTAGTCCAATCACCGGCGTGCAGCGGAACAGAACTCATGATTCCCAGAATGACAAGACTGGTGGTGCGTCGCATGTGTATTCTCGGCTGGATATCGATGCAGTGAGTTTCGCCGGAATTAGCGGCACGGGCGGAGCAGGATCAGTGGCTGGTGGCGGCTGCGTGGTTGCCTTCATCTTGGCCCTCGGCTTGGTCTTCGTTGGAAAAGTCGATCAACGAACCGAAGGTGCCGGACATCTGAACCGAACCGCACAGAAAGGTGATACAGGTCAGCATCGTGACATACACAAACTTGCCGACATAGTTGCTGACCGTCAGGCCGAACAGCGTGTGGACGCCATCTTCCGGTGGAGCCACAGATCCCCAGACAATCACAG
This sequence comes from Fuerstiella sp., assembly GCA_041688835.1. GTDB lineage: Bacteria > Planctomycetota > Planctomycetia > Planctomycetales > Planctomycetaceae > Fuerstiella. The sequence continues at coordinate 50,048 of JBDNHJ010000384.1, read as the reverse complement.
AAATGAACATCAGCAGCAACACGCCAATGATGCCCCCGCGTCGCCAAATAATGTCATGAGCTTTCGGCCAGTTCACACACAGTGACCAGTACGCAATCCATGTCAACAGCGGCAACCATGGCAGGATGACTCGGACAAATGCCATGATCACATCCAGCAACGAAGACACGACGTTGACTAGGCTTTGGAGAAGTTCGATAACGGCGTCCATGAGTGCTCACACGATTACGAAAATGGCGGAAAGACATAAAACTGTATACCGATAGTTTAATCAACCCGTCCCGCGACCTCAAATGCACCCGTTTTTCGTCTGGCGGGTTTCTTTCTTGTTGGAATGGCTTGGTTTTTCAGTGGCATGTCCGAATCGCCTGATTTCTGGGGCTCAGCGGCGAAACCGGCGCAGCAATCGTAATTTCTTCAAGAACACGTTATTCTGGTTTTCAGCGGTCTCCACAGATCGCCGGTAGCGCTTCCAGCCTCGCTGAATTGCTATCACCATGGTCATCCTGCGAACACTAAAACGCGAACTCCAAAACGGACGTTAAAGAATGAAGTACAGTTTTCCCACCCTCGCCCTACTCAGTGCCCTGTTCATGGGCTGTGCTGCTGAAACAGTTGAAGACTCAGTGGCAACTCCAGCTGCCGATAATGCTCTCCAAGACGCAGAAAATCACGATGCCGCTGGCCATGATGACCATGACCACGGCGACCATGACATGGCGGCTGCGGCTGAGAGCTTTGCGTTGAACGGCGAGAACACTCAGGTGCTATTCACGGGCACGAAGACATCGGGAGACAATCATTCTGGTGGCTTCAAGACATTGTCCGGCAACGTTGCCATCACCGCAGGAAAAATCACCGGGATCAATGTTGTCATTCAGACCGACTCGTTGTTTTCTGACGATGAACGCCTGACGGGGCATTTAAAGAACGAAGACTTCTTTAGTGCTCCCGAATTTCCGGAACTGAAGTTTGCATCCACCAAGGTTGAAGGCGATGGCGAGTTGACCGTGACTGGAACTTTGACGATGCACGGTCAGACCGGTGAAGTTTCTTTTCCAACGAAAGCAACCGTTGCCGACGGCAAGGTCAACTTGACCAGTGAGTTCAAGGTTGACCGCACCAAATTCGGAATGAATTACACTGGCAAGCCAGACGATCCAATCAACGCCGACGTTGACATTAAGATCATCGTTGGCGGCGAATAGCCGTGGGATAGGCTTCCAGCCTCTCAAAACATCGCAAATTTGACAGGCTGGAAGCCTATCCCACGCCGACGGGCAGGAATGCCCGTCCTCTGATCATTAACCAATGACGCTGCCGCAAACAGCAGACGTCCGTGGTCTTTGTCTTGAGTCTGTCGGTTCATGACAGCGTTGGTTCCAATCATTGTCGTTGGATCACCATAAGTTGGCCGACTCAGGAGCCAGCTTACTAATGGCGGCAGTCAATTTCGTTGTGTTGTCTGAAGATATTGAAGTTCTGTCGACAGTTCTTCATCGACCTGAAAAACCACAAAACCGTAACCGATGTGTTCTGTTCGAGCAGTATCAAGCCGGTCCAAGAGATACCTGTAATCACCCGTCTCACGAAGCATGGTTTCGTGGTCCACGATATACCACCCTCTCGGAAAACGCCCCTTGCTTACATTCCGACCTTCAGGGTAATGCGTCAACGTAGACGGAACAGATCCTGCACTGACAATCCCCATTTTTTGATGATCGATCAAATGCAGGTAGGCCTTTGTGAAAATCGGACGTTGATCCGGATGCGCTTCGCACCACCGCTTGAGGAATTTCAGATCTTGGCCCCAATCTAGGTTGCTCGCATTCAGGTGCCGAAACCCATTCAGCGGACCGCCGATGATTTCATTGAAGTAGCTGTGCGAATGTGGATAAATCCACAGAATGCTCACCATCATCCAACTAAGACACGCGACGACCACACGTCGCATCCAGCCAACACGGCCTCCGAAGACAATAAACACGCGGCTGATCGAAACAAATAACAGCGGGATAATCGGCATCACATAACGCACGTGCCGATTCAGTCCCGTTTCCGCACTGGCTGCACCCAGAACAAGCGCAACCGGCAACAGCAGAATTAGGTTATCCCGCCAATCCGCGCGCCACGTCGGCCATCGCACAGCGCCCGCAGTGGCCAGCAACAGCAACAGCCAGAGGGCCAGCGGCACCTTGATCGCCAACGCATACAGATAATAGTACCACCAGCCGTAATTCCGCCATTCTCCGCGAAAATAGGAGGAACGAACTCGGTCGAAGTCCCACTTCTGCAGGTCCATGCCGACCACCATGTCTTCGGGTAGTGGAACAGGAAGTGCAGCCGCCCACGAATCGATGAATCGATTCCCGTGATAATCGTGGGATCTCCAGTTCTCGTCGTGCGTCAGAGCCTTGCTGATAAAGTCAAATGAATCTAGTCGTTTGAACGACCCATCCAAACCGTAGGCGAGATTGATGACCAGCAAACAGATGACCATACTGCCGATCGCAAGACCTGTTTCCCGCGGGGCGGCTTTCCAGCCGGGGCTAGGCTGATCTGGCTGCCGTGGACATGCCACCCACTCGATCGATCGGATCAGCAGCCACAGCAGTGGCAGCAAGCCGAACAGAGCCATCCAGCTGGTCTTTGTCAGCACGGTCAGTCCCGCCACGAGTCCAAGAATGTAGGAAGTTTCCAACTGCACATTACGTAACCACTGACGAAATGCGTAGAGCGTCACCAAGCCCATGCAGGCGGCCTGAGCATCGCCAGCGATCAGACAGCCGTAGCCAATCATCAATGGAGAAAACGTCCAGATCAGCAAACAGCCAATTCCGGCATGACGACCGAATAACTGGCTGCTCCACCGCCAAGCGGTCCACATTCCAGCCCACAGAAACGGTAAACACCAAAGGCGAGCCACGGTCAGCCACGTCCAAGTGACTTCTCCATTGGTCTCAATCATCGCACGAGCCACATCCCATTCCGCTCGACGCGTAGGATCACTCGAGACCCCTCGAAAAGGAATCTCCGGATCGAATGCAAGTACTGGCAAAGTCGCCCACATACGAACCAGCGGAGGATTTACGCGAAAGACGTCAAACGATGAGTATCTCCAGTCGATGACCCCCGTCGGCAGCAACCCCGTTTCTGTCCAGCTAAAACTATTGCGGCACGCGCACCAACCCACCAATACGGAATGTAGCAAAATGAGTGCGATCACCAGTCGCGGTGTTCGTGAATCAACCACCTTTTCCGAAGCAGACTTTGGGTCACTCCGCTCACAACTTACAGCGTGCGGTCGCCTTGCCGAAGAGCACAGGCGTATACAAATCGCTCCGATCAGCACCAACAGAATGACACCACTGCGGACGTACTTCTGATCGGGCGAAACCGCCGAGCCATTCACCCACGCGACCAAAAGGAGAAAGGGCAAAGCGGCCCCAAAGCCAGTCGCCAGATCTGTTGTGTTCATCTGTCTGATCAACGCTTCACATTCTTTGGCAAAGGCGTTTGGGTGTCGGGAAAACGAGTCAGCTCTTGTGCGGTTTCCATTTCCAGCACGGTACTTTCAATATGCCATTTCACGTTACCGATTCGCATTTGGTCCTCTTGGGAAATTTCGGGGGTGACCTTCTCGATAAGTTCTGAGTACGCCATGCCGATCTCTCCTTCGGGCACCGTTTCCAGAATAATCGTTCGAACGCGATCGAATTTCCAGCGTTTGAGTGTCTTCGTCTCTCTCATTCCGTTGGGAGAACGGCACTGGATGTTCTCATCGTACGGACTCTCAGCCTTCGAAGAACAGCCACATAACAGCACGGTCGCCAGTAAGATCAAGTTCACGGGTTTGCATTCCATTCGCTTCACTTTTTCCAGCGTCATTTCCAGCAACCTGCGATTGGCGGCCATCAGATCCGCCAGTAACGCCGCGACGGATGTGATGCCCGCCAAAACAAGAAACACACCACCCAGAACCAGTGATTGAATGTGCCCTGAGCTGTCACCGAATGCCCAGAAGATCAGAAATCGAACAACGGGAATCACACCGATCATTGCCAAGATTGCGCTGATCGTCATCAACACGGCCAGCGGCCGGAACATAAATGCGACGCGCAGCATCGTTAGCCCGCTGCGAACGACAAATTGCGGGATGCTGCGAAATAGCCTAGATGGGCGAGTAACCGTGTTTGTGGTGATCGGCACAAATTCAATGGCCAAGCCTTTGCAGCTCGCTTGCAGCACGGTCTCGATCGTGTAACTGAAACCGGTGACAACGTGCATCTTGACCGCCGCTTCGCGCGTCATGGCTCGGAAACCGCTGACCGCGTCGGGTATTTCATGTCCTGCCAGTCAGCTGACGGTTTTGCTACCAAGTCTTTGCAACTTGCGTTTCAGCCACGACTGCCGCATATCTGAACTCGGCTGCCGATCACCGATCACTAGGTCCGCACGCCCGGCAAGAATTGGTTCGATCAGTCGAGGAATCTCAGACGCCGGATATTGACCATCACCGTCTGTGTTCACGATGATGTCCGCCCCCATTCGCAGGCATTCATCCAGCCCGGTCGTAAACGCCGCCGCAAGTCCACGATTGCGAGTATGCGAAACGACACAATTCAGACCTGCCGCTTTCGCAACTTCAACCGTTCGGTCTGTGCTCCCATCGTTAATCAGTAACAACCGGATGCAGCAGTCGTCAACTTGAATTTCGGCGACACGTTCAAGCATCTCCGGCAGCGAGCCTTCTTCATTCAGACAGGGAATCTGAATGACGATGCTTCGGCTGGAATCTTCCACTCCGATTTCGTCTGATCGAACCGACTTAAGGGATACGTTCATGATTTCTGTTTCGCCCTGCGTCTATCGAAAATCACTGGTAGGAAAAATCCGCAGGCAAACATACTCAGAAATGCTGCGGCGATACAGATCACATCGGTCCAAGGCGTACTCTCGGTTTGGCTTAGATCCGCAAAGGTACGGTAGTTATCCAGCAATTCTGTTCCTCCAGTAAGAACCTGCTTTGGTTGGTTGGGTCGCGTGATGTCCAATGCTCCGGGGCCGGGCTCCCAGTGAAAGCCATCGCTCTCGTCTTGGTTGACGCGAAGCTCCAGTATCTGGATCACGGAGTCACGAAAGGATTCGGGGCGACTCAGATCTGCTCCCGTCACGAGAAGATTTCTGATGCGCCGAGGAAACCAAGTCCCGGGGATGACTTCCTCATGATCCAAGAACTCGAACCTTTGCAGAAGTCGTCCATCCGATGGGTCGCAAAATTCTCTTGCCATCACAGCAGTGGCGCGTAATTTGTCGAGCCAAATTCGATCAACACCCGGCCGACCAATCACCAAGCATTCAACGCCCGAAATTTTTCCTTCTGAAAAAAACACAAATTGCCCTGCGCACGCGGGCAGCTCATGAAGATAGACTTGGTTCGTCTTAAAAGTTGGTGCTGGTCTGTCGAGTGGCCAAATCCCAGTGGAAAAAAACAACAACTCGTACGGTGCACTGCCTGGTAAACCTTCCGCAGGGTCAATAGCAGCTGATGCAAAGCTGTTTTTTACTGGGTTGACGTTGTACCACTGCGACGACGACACGAAGAGACGTTGCTGTAGCGGGTCATTTTGCCAAGTCAGGTCATCGTGTGGGTGAAAGCTCCAGTGCATGTAGTTGCCCGGACGAGCCGCTGCAATCTCACGCCGCAGATGGGACCCCTTCGGCAAATCGGGGTTCCGAATCGACATGTCACCTGAGATATACGTTACGGAAAGTGACTGAACCGCCCGAGACGAATCAGCCAGCTGTTCAAGCAGGTCTTGACAACTAGCTGAACCGGCAGCCAACGCTGATGGTATCAGTGCAGCAATCAATGTGATGAGAACCTTGGCTAAAATGCGTAACGTCATTCCTAAGTTCTTCTCTGTCTGACGACCAGCCAAGTCACGCCAGTTGCCAAAATGACGCATCCGAGAATCAACAGGCTTCTGGGTAGCATGGGACGAGGCTTTCGATACCCCTCGCCCAGCGCGGCCTCTTCTATGACACGATCGAGATCTTCCTGTTTTGCCGGAATTTGATAATCTAGTTTATCCTGATCTGAATTCATCGCATCTGCGAGCTTCGCATTGCTCACGAACGTTCCCGGGACATCATAGTTGAGCACGAATATCTCCGGTGTGATCAATTCGGCAGACATGCTTTGAACTAGAAACTGCTCAACAACCACAGCCTCCTTTGCGATTGGACCTCGGCCTTCCCATTGGAACCAGTGCCGCTCAATCCGTTTCGGAAGCCACACACTTCGTGCTGCCAACTGCTCAAAATCGGAATTCTCTGTCCGGCAGAGCAATGCCCATCCGAATTTGTCAGCTCTGTCTTCACCAAGCAGTAGTTCTTGGATGACGCGAGCCACCACGTGGTCGTTTCAGATGGACCAACCCTTGCGATTCTCAGCAATGCCTCGTCGTCCTGCTGTTCAACGGCAGTACTGATGGATTGTGGATCAAGTTGAGCGATCAGGGAAGCGGGAGGCGTGCCCAATTCTGCAGCCTTCTGTGCCATCTGGAAACCCGCTAGGTCAAAGTAGTCCAGCCGGAAAAGCTTTCCCTTTAACTTGCGACGCACGTCTGCCAATCGTTCGATCGCAAGTACAGGATGCGCCCCCCGATCGACCACCTCAGCGATCCCTGTGCCACTGTACAAGTACTCGTCATCAAACGTTTTTTCCGAAACCCAGAAACCTTGACTGCCACCTGCGTCGGACATTTTAGACCGCGATTTTTCAAATATTCGCGTGTCATCCAATCGCAGCGTTGATTCTCTTCGAGTTAAGTGGCTTATGTCTGCACCGCGATAGTCAGTCTCAAACTGATCTTTGTTAAGCTTTAGTGAGGGTTCGTAGGTGTAGGTCACCGTGATCGGTGCAAGCCCGTTAGCATTGCTGACCAGTTTCTGCCTCGCGTCTTCGGGAATGCCATCGGTCCCGGCCTGCGACGGCTGCAGAAACCCAATCATCGCGACGGTAAATAAAAACGGTCGCATTGCTAAGTCTCCAGCAAGCCTTAATCGGCTTCAGATTTCGTCGCATGTCGGCGGGTCCAGTATCCCACACTCAATCCGCCGAAAGAAATAATGGTAAGTAGGGACGCAAAAGATGACTTCCGTGTCGTAAACATGACAACGCCACTCCATTGCCGAAGCAGCAACTCCTTATCAACGGTTGTCAAACATCCATTCGAACCATTGACCGCTATGAATTCCTTCTCCGTTCGTTTGATGAGCGTTACGAATTCGCCTCTGGCTGTGTCTCTCTCGGCGTCCAAATGACTGATGACAGGGAGCGGGAGCGTGTCTAGCTCGTCAGCTGTGCATCTACGAAGTGACACACTTTTCCCAACTCTCGTCGCTGATTGGACAACCGACGAAAAATTCGGATTGACAGCCAAGTTATGGTCCGTAACGAATGACGAATAAGAATTTGAAACGCCCTGAAAACTTAGGAACGTGTACAGTGCCGTAACGCCGTCGTATCCACCTTCCCGCCAGTGAGACCTCCAGTCCCGATCGTCCGTCCCACGCGCCGCGTTCTCACGGGGAAACCCCGATATCAAGAGGCAGGCAGTTGCGGCCATCAGCAGAAATTTGGACATATTTTTCACTCGTTGATAGCTTAACTCAAGTCAGTGGATCAGCTTCGCTTGACGAGCAACCGAAAAACACACAGCACGAAAACGACAGAACAAAGCGAGATCGCCCAAGGGAACTGTTGTACTTCGGGAACGATGGCGATGCCGGATTCCTTCCACTGCCGCCAAAGGGTGCTGTGGTGCCATTTCCGTAGTTCACCAGAAGTGCCATCAACAAAAGCCATTCGTTCATCTTCATATTTCAACATGACGATGAAATGCCCAGGATCTCCTTTTTTTCTCGGCGGTAGGTACGCGATCGCGGGGAATGGCATCGCAGCAGTATCCTCCACAGTGAATCGCTTAACTGCACTTGGAACTCCGTGTTGCTCGCAGAGTCGATGCAGCTCTTCGACCGTCGTCGGACTGCCGGGATCGCTAAAGGAGCGTTCCAAGTCAGATAACGACACAGCAGCATTCATCGCGTGAAGATAAACGTACAGGCTATTCGGGCCACATCGATTCAGAGATGGGGCGCGAGCGGCGGACTCATCTGCACGCGAAGCGCAGGTGGTGACCATAATGATCACCACCTGCATTACAATTGACGTTCGCATTGCTGAAACTATGAGCCCGCGCAATCGGAACTCGTAGTTGTGAACACGGTGCCACATGAAGTCTGTCCACAGACAAAAGGTCCAGCCTGAACTTGATCCCCATCGTCTGAGTCAGCTCCCATACAAGTTGTGGCCACGCAGTCAAGGCCACCGCCATCACAAGTCGCCGCAGACACCGTGAAGCAACCGCCCTGAAGGGAGCACGCTTCCAAATCACTCACCTCCACGCCGGGAGCCGGGGCACTATTTACGGCAACAACACCTACGAACATGAACATCAGCGCGACAGACAACAAAATCTTTTTCATTTCATTTCAATTCTCCAAACAGGAAACCAACAACATGTGTCCGCCACGCTGGCGGACAACTTCACATCATGACTCCAATCGCAACTTCGAACTGCTTCCGCGAATCACTACAAACAGGCCGTGAGTAAACGGACAGAACAGTTCGGCCTGTTTTTCTTCCACGCGTCTTAATTCTGACGTTAGCCAAACAGCAGACATGCGATAAATTTCCTCCGGCGGCTGCAGGTTCTCCGGGACGTAAAGCAACCACTCTGCGATGTGCCCCGTCGCGATCAGTCGCTCTCGTGGCGTATCCGGCAAGCTCCCGCCTTCCGTATTTAAGATGAGTTCCCTGTGCCAGTCGATTTTCCAGCTCCCGTCTGGTTGTTGTTGCCGGACAGCTTCGATGACTGCCCGTTCAAGGAATTCTTTCAATTCGTCTCGCTTGCGATCCGTAAGAATTCGTCGCTGTTCATTTGCTCGCAATATCATCGTCAAGGAAAGCAACACGTGCGTTCCGCCGCAGCTTGCCGAATGCATCGACCTAGACCGCAGCGAGTCGACCATTTGGTCGAAGCTAAAGTTCACTCCAAATCGATTCCGCCAGTTAGGCTGCTGCAAATACAGAGCGTATGCCCATGCACTCCACTCGAGCTCAGTAGTTGTCAGATCGAAAGTGGCCACAGAATCCCGTATCGCCTCACCGACCGTTGACACTTCATCCGCGAGATGCACCTCAGCGACTGATGAAACACCCAGATGAGCCAGCATGGCAAGCGTTTGATCTCGATGCGCCTCGTCAGATCGTGATAGTCTGGCATTTTCAGGCACACGCAAACCAAAACGCGTCCGAACAAAACATGCCTGTCCAAACTCTTGCCCGCCCGCCTTCGCGTCAAGAATCAACTTAAGTAGTTCTTTTCCACCGCCAATTCTGCACCCTTCAAATCGGGCATCTACTCCGTGTAAGTAAAGCATGTGCAGGCACTGGCCCTGATTTAGCTTCTTGGACCCGGGAACCATTTGTCTCCGATACCACTCAGCCTCTTCTGACGAACATGGAAATGCGAACTCGCCCACAGGTCCGATCGAAAGCGGCTCGCCCAGTTTGAGAGGTGATTCAGATTCATTTACTTCACTGCAGCCCGACAGAAACGGTGCCGCCAATAGCGAGACCGACATTGACGCAAACCAACGACGTTCTCCGGTGACCTGCAGAACTTCTGTTTTCCCACCCGGTACGTATCGCCCCATCTCAAAACTCCCCAACGACTTCGCCGGATGACTTGGTTCCCAGCGCCCCCCAGATCCCGAACGGGCTGGTGGATGTGTTGGTCGGAACTGATGCTTGCGACCCAGCGTCGATGCTGTCAGTAATCAACTTTGCACTCCCATCCGCCATCAGTACATTCGCACCACCGGGATGTTCGCTGGTGGCGGACCAGATTCTAGGGCCGAAGTGCCCTCCGCCGGATGGCCAAGTGGAACCTCCGATCAGACAGGATGCCGAATTGGGGGGCAAAATTGTGTTGAACGCCTGAAAAAAAGCGGCTCCATCGCCCCAGCGATAGCCGGGACTGGTGCTGAAATCGAACATGGGCGTGCCCGGATCGTACTGACTGCCTTCCCATGTCGCTGCACACGTGGATGGCACAAACGTGGGCGGATCCCCATTCGCATCGACGGCCACCATGCCACGATCGTACAGATGTGAAGGACGGGAACGCTCGCCCAACGCGATCGTGTTACTGGTTCCGTCCGTGATGTCTCGCATGCGAGTACACGAACCACGGCCAAAGATACCCCGATTTGGCATCGGTCGATTCTTCGCGGCTAGTATCGGGTCCGTTCTTTCCCCGGGACTGACTGTTGATGCCAGATATGTATCACCACCGCAGAAGGCGTAACTGACCAAACCCCGAGGACCATCGCCCGCCGGAGGACTTTCGCCGGAATCCGATGGGCACATCAGGATCGACAACGTCTGATTCCACCATGGAGTATCAAGCCAAGGGCGGTCCTGAGCCTGCATGATTCGTTCATAGAGTGCCGCTTGTTCGAAATACGGCAGCAGTGCCACAAAACCGCTCATGTGAAAGCGGTGCCCGCCTTCAAACAACGTTCCGCTGCCACCTTGGCGAGCTGGAAACATTCCGTAGGCGTCATGGTAGTTATGCAGCGCAAGCCCAAGTTGCTTCAAACTGTTCCGGCACTGAGCCGCTCGCGCGGCAGAGCGCGCCTGCTGCACCGCTGGCAGCAGCAAGGCGATGAGGATCCCAATAACGGCCATCACCACCAGCAATTCCACAATCGTGAAACCATAGCGTCTTATTTGATTCCGCCCCATGGAACACCTCGAGCACACTGAGCATGGCATGACCGAATAACTACCTGTAGTGCTTGTAGAACTCTCACAATCAATTTGTCAACTACTATTTTTGACATTTTTTGACACTCAACGTCATTGGCCTTGAAACGTCCGCCCCGAATTACGGGCATGGGCTTGAAGTCCGTCGATTGTCCGATGGATGCATCACGAAACACCGCATAATCAATCCCTACCGGCGTCAGACCGCAGGCAGAATCGATTTCGGGGAACAAACAGGAGACGTCCGTGGACTTTGTGTTGAGCCTGTTTGTACAAACAGCGTTGGTTCCAATCATCGTGTCTGTGATTGTTGCCGCAGCAATTTCACAACTGCCTCGGATCGCTCCCGCAAGTGGAGCCGTCAGTCTGGCGGCGGGATTTTTCGCGGGGTGGGCTCAGCAAGAATGGACCACGCTGTGGCCAACACGGTATCTGGATTGGCTGCCGTGGGTGGCTCTTGTTCTGGCGATCGTCGCGACAGGTTTCGCGCTCAAGACTCCGCGAACAATACTGCTGCCGATCACTGGGCTGGCGTGTCTGGCGGCCGCATGGCTGTTGGTACCAGCGTTTCCTGCCTTGCAGCCTGCTCGACCAATCGCTGTCGTCATGATCGGCGCAATCAGTATCTTGCTGGCGGGCCCGCTGGAACATTCGGCGGTCCGCATCAACTCAAGATTACTGACCGTTTGCCTCATGGCAGCAGGAACCGCCGCAGCCGTCATACTGGCGCAGTCTTTTGCATTGAAGTTCGCTCAGATTGCCGGCCTACTGACGGCATCGCTGGCCGGCAGTTTACTGCTGGGAAAAAGTAACGCACAGCGTTCAACGGTCGGCTTGCAACTGGTGTTCGTGACGATGCTGGCGAACCTGATGTTCATCGGCCACGCCAGCTCTTCGTCGTCCGTACCGAGCTACAGCTACGCGCTGGTTGTGCTAGCTCCGCTGGCCCTGTTTGCTGCGATTCGCAAAGACAGCGCGGCTGAACCAAGTCGCCAACGATTGATGACAGGCGTTGTTGGTCTCGCGGTGATCCTGCTGATCGCCGTCATCCCTGCAGTGTTGGCTCATCCGCCGTGGGAAGGGGAGTTGTGATCGCAGCCTTTGCTGGGCAGTTCTCGTATAACCGCTTAGCGATGCCCACGCGGCGATACAAACATTTCAAAATCGTCCTGAAATTTGAAATCTGAAATCTGCTGTTTACGGTCACGAAAACATCACTGGCTGACAGTTGTTCCGAGCCGAATTGAGTGCTGCGTCCAACACCTGCTGAGTCTGCAACGCGATTTCTGGCCAGTGCCGATCTATCTTGCCGCTGAGTGCGATCGTGGCAAAGTTTCGGAACAGATTTGTTTCCTGAGCCGTCTCGGCATTGTTGCTGAATTCCGAAACCGAAATCGTCTTCAGATATTTTTCCATGTTGAAGCGACAGCCATTGCCCACAAAGTCGTGGTTGGCGACGTCGAAGGAAACGGTGTTGCCAAAGTAGGGCAGCACAAAGTCTTTCCATTCGACATAGCCCTTGGTTCCACTGATGTTGACCCACTGCTGATGATTGCCGCGAAAGGAATTGTAGAAGGTAGCCGATACGCCACTGGCAAAGTGCATTTCGCCCTGGAATTCCATCGGCACATCGTCAGGGCTATCGGGACGCTTCGCACCATGCAGAATTCGTCCGCGAACTTCCGTCGGCATTTCATAGTTCATGGCCCACAGCGTGGCGCGAATAGTGTACCATCCTAGGTCGCCAAGGCAGCCAGCTGGTTCCAGATTGCTGCTGGCTCGAATATTACTAGCCACCCATTCTTCATCCGCACAAAAGCTGAACTGACTGGCGATGCGGCGAATTTGCCCCACACTTTCACCATCGTCCAAGACCTTGCGAATTTTTGGCATGCGAGCACTGTGCATGTACATCACGCCGTCCATGAACTGCACATTGTTCGCGTCGCATGCATCGATCATGGACTGCACGTCAGCCGCCGTCACTCCACACGGTTTTTCCACCATCACGTGCTTGCCTGCATTGGCCGCCTTCACGACCCATGCGGTACGAACGCCCGTGGGCAGAGGCACATACACAGCGTCGATGTCTTTACGAGCCAGCAGTTCTTCGTAACTTCCCAGCGCATCCACTTGTTGCGGGACCGGCACCGAAGCTTGGCAGGCGTCGATGAACGCTTGAGCTTTCTGGGTCGAACGACTGGCGACGGCTACGACCTGACCGTTACCTGAGGCCGCAATGGAATGCCAGTTTTTCATGGCAATTCCCGCGGTGCTCATGATTCCCCAACGACATAACTTTTCGCTCATTGATTCTGATCCAGCAACTTTGACTAGAATTCCGTCGATCCTGAAACGACAGGACAGAACACTGTCATCTCGAGACACTGCAGTGCCGCCACAAGCTTTGCAGCGGCATGACGACTTTGTTCGCAGATCCTCTGGAAATTGCCCCGCAAACTCAAGTCATTCACATTGGTTACCGTCAAATTCGCTGACTTGAGCGACAGGTACGCAGTCGCAATGTCCGTTCCTAGTTTTCTTTGACGCGGCTGAATCCATCGCTGCTGAATTGCCAACGAGCGATAAAACGCTGAATCAGTCAGTCGAACGGTCGTCATTTCTAGAATCAGGCTGGCGACTCAGTACGGTTGGCGTCGTCACGACGTGCTTCAGCAATCGTTGCACCTTCAATCAAAATCTTTCTGAAGATCCGTCTGTGAAATTCATTTTTCTAATCGGCCTTGTTTGGATTTTGCCACGGAACCTGTCCGCCGCGTTGTAGCTGAACGCGCATCGCTGCGTTCAGGCGATTCACGACTGACCGATTCTTTTCAGCGACGTTGCTTTCTTCGTGCGGATCATTCTCGATGTGATACAGTTCCAGTGGCTGCCACGGAGAATTCTGCAGCAGTTTCCAGGGACCGTCGATGACGGCTTCGATTGTCTTTCCGCCATAACGTAGACCTCCCTCACGCCGACAGAAAAACATCTGCTGACGCAGCGGTGGCTGCAGCTGGCCTTGCAGTGTCTGCAGAAAACTGCGACCTTCGATTTCAAACGGAATTGGAATGGCGGCCCCAGCAAACGCTGTGGGAAGAATGTCCATCGACATCGCTCGGAGTTCGCTGATTGTTCCCGGCTGAATCTTGCCCGGCCACACAACGGCCGTGGGAACTTTCAAGCCGCCTTCGTAAACGCTCTGCTTGCCGTCTCGCAGCGAACCATTGTTGGCTCCCACATTCAGTTGACCTCCGTTGTCTGACGTAAACACGACGATCGTGTTTTCCGCCTGACCATTGATCTTCAACGTGGCCAACACCTTGCCGATCCCATCGTCCAGATGTTCAATCAGCGCGACAAGTTTCGCTCGTGCCGCATCGATTCCTGTTTCTCTGGCCAGAACCTTCTGTTCCCATTCTGCGGGCGGTTGAATTGGTGTATGAGGAGCGTTGTAGGCTAGGTACAACAGAAATGGTTGGTCCGATTTCTTTCGTTCGTTGAGATAGTCGATCGACCACTGCGTGAACAGATCCGTGGCGTGACCTGCAGGATCGATCTGCTGCTGGTCTCGATACATGTAGTTGTTGCCATGCCGGCGATGGTTGTAATAGTCGTCCATCATGTCGCCCAAAAAACCGTGCAGATGGTCGAAGCCTCGTTCTGTGGGCGTGTTGGGAGATTCCAAGCCAAGGTGCCACTTGCCCACAATGGCGGTGTGGTAACCGTTTGCCTGAGCGACTTTCGGCAGCAGCTTGGCGTTTGGGTTCAGGTAACCCCAGTTGTTTTCCGGTTGAGTCCGAATGACGCCGGGGACTCCCACGAATTCTTGGTACCGGCCACTTAACAGCGCGGCGCGAGTTGGTGAGCACACGGGACAGTTGGCGTAGAAATTCGTGAACTGCATGCCCTGCTTGAAGAACGCATCTAGATGTGGGGTTTGCATGTCCCCCGCTCCGCAGCACGCTAAATCTCCGTAGCCCAGATCATCCGCCAAGAGCACAACGATGTTCGGCGTCTTCGCTGACTGGGCGGCAAGTTCCGTCGCGCCTAACGACAACGCGAAAATAACGGTGGCGGATAAACACATCGCCCCGGCCGATCTACGCAACAGGGGGCGGAGCTGGAGATTGGAGCCAATTGCTTGAGTCACATTTGTCGGTTGCATGCTAATGGATTTCTCGATTCGTTATTTTTAGGCAGACAGCAATGATTCCGCTCATTGTCTGCTGTGATCGTCCGGCGTCAATTCAGGCGGTGTAAGCACTCATACATCTGGGGTGCGCTGATGGATTTCGGTGTTTGGTTGTAGGGTAGGGTGCCCGGGCTGGACTGAGCTTGCGAAGGAAGCTCCGGGGTTTCGCTCGTACCGCGCTCCAACCCCGGCCACCCTTCCCGGTTTCACTCATCCGCCAGCGCACCTGTGCATCAGTTTCCGTGCAGAACGGCCCGCCTTGATCGCTACTGCCGCCCAACGTCGCCAATTCAACTGCTGCTTCCTCCCGCCTAGAAAATTCTGGGCGTTTCACGGAACCAGAAGGAAACTATACTCAAAGCGTCCTGTGGACACCGGCGGTGATGTGTCTAGAAACGAAGCTCACCGCGTGTTTGAAAATCAACCTGCGAAGGCGAAACAATGTTTGGGCTGTTCAAAAAAGATCCGTTGAAGAATCTTCACGAGGACTACGCTCGCAGACTCGAATCTGCTCGCGATCTGCAACGCAAGGGTGACATTAAGGGCTATGCGGCAATGTCTGCGGAAGCTGAGGACATTCTCCGACAGATTGATCTGCTCGAAGCAGATTCTGTGAGTGGAAAGTAGCTGGCGTAAGGCTTTACAGCGCAGGTCTCCCGTCGATCACTTCAGCAGGCGTCGTTCTAAAAAATTTGCCCCGGACGAAATCACTCTCACCGAACGCGCCCGCCCTAAAGACCGAGGAGCGGTCGCATGGCGCCTCTTCGTTCAGCAGCTAATCCGCCGCAAGTGCGTAGTGAAGTCGAATCATGATCGACGTTGCTCCGGTTCGAGCTCCGCTGGGACTTGTTCGTCTTCCCGGCTATCTGCTTGACGAGCTGCGGATCGTCTGCTGATTTCCCGAAAGCAGCTTGACAAATTTCACTCGAAATTTTGTGGTCGACGATTTTGAGTCACCTACAACCTCCCCAGTCCCATCCGGGTTTACTTGCACACACAGTCAACTTCGCTCTTAACTCAGCTCTCAAGGAAACACGACAATGAAAACACTTATGGCTCTCACGACGGTCGCAATGTTCGCCGCTTCAGCAACCGCTGGCGACAAGTGCAAAGGT
Organism: Fuerstiella sp.; assembly: GCA_041688835.1. GTDB lineage: Bacteria > Planctomycetota > Planctomycetia > Planctomycetales > Planctomycetaceae > Fuerstiella. The sequence continues at coordinate 33,838 of JBDNHJ010000384.1, read as the reverse complement.
GGCAGAGTGATCATGACTCAAACACCATGTCACCAAACGCAATCAGCATTCATCACGACATCGCAACCGTTTGCAGCTCACCCTGTTGCTCGTCCGTTCGCCGCTCATCCGGCTTCAAAGGACATTGTCGACACGGCTGCCGGGGCTGGCTCATTCAACACTTTGGTTGCTGCAGTCAAAGCTGCCGGGCTTGTCGAAACACTGAAGGGGCCGGGACCGTTCACTGTGTTCGCCCCGACTGATGAAGCTTTCGCAAAATTGCCGAAAGGGACTGTGGAGAGCCTGCTACAGCCAAGTAACAAAGACAAACTGATTGCTGTGCTTACCTACCACGTCGTCGCCGGAAAGGTGATGGCCGCGGACGTTGTCAAGTTGACCGGAGCGACAACCGTTCAGGGTCAAAAGGTCGACATCGCAGTCAAAAACGGCAAAGTCACGGTCGATGGTGCAAACGTGGTCAAGACCGACATCGAAACCAGTAACGGCGTCATTCACGTCATCGACAGCGTTATCTTGCCAGCAGACAAAGACATTGTTGACACGGCTGTCGGAGCGGGATCGTTCAACACACTTGTTGCTGCGGTCAAGGCTGCTGGCCTCGTCGACACTCTGAAGGGCAAAGGTCCATTCACCGTATTCGCTCCAACAGACGAAGCGTTTGCAAAACTGCCAGAAGGCACAATCGCGACTCTGTTGAAGCCAGAAAACAAAGACAAATTGGTCGCCATCTTGACATACCATGTTGTTGCCGGAAAGGTCATGGCCAGCGACGTCGTTAAGGTGACCTCAGCCAAGACAGTCAACGGCAAGTCAGTCACTGTCAAAGTTGGTAGTGGCGGTGTGATGGTTGACGGTGCGAAAGTCGTGGCCACTGACATCGAAACCAGCAATGGCGTCATTCACGTCATCGACAGTGTGATTCTGCCAGAGTAGTCACAGCATCCAGCCTCGTGGTGAGGCGGCGACGATCAATGCGAGCAACTGGGCGGCCGATTTTCGGCCGCCCTTTTTTTGTTTTCCCCTGATCATTTTGAGTCGGCAGTCAACTTTGCAGAAAACGAAACGCTGACAGACAATCGGCCAACGCCAGCGCTGCGAATTGGGCTGCGAATTGGGCTGCGAATTGGGCTGCGAATTGGGCTGCGAATTGGGCTGCGAATTGGGCTGCGAATTGGGCTGCGAATTGGGCTGCGAATTGCGTGCCTAATTGGACATTGCCACTTTTTGCTCGCGCCTGGACGATTGACTGCGATTGTCCCCTCTCCCCTTTTTCGGGGAGAGGGCTAGAGTGAGGGGTTTTGTTCGACGATTCATTGGCTTTTGCGGCGGTTATGCACCGAGGCGCCTCATCCGACCTTCGGCCACCTGCTCCCCGTCGGGGGAGAAGGGAGACTCGATCCCGTGTTTCGATTCCACGAGCGTTTTTAATCACACGTCGCCTAAACTGGCGCTGTCCAGCGATGTTCTGTGTTAGTCACGATGGCTTGTGTTCAGCAGCATCGCGTCCATGAGCAATGCTGATTCGGCTTGGTGAATCTCTTTGAAGATCCTCATCCAGTCGCGTAATTCACAGCTCAATTGGTCAGCGATCGAGACCCATGATTCTTCACGCCGAATGTGATCACGACACGCTCGCAACGAATAGTCCAGCTGCAGCTTCTTCAAGTGCAGCTGCATCACTTTACGGCTCCACGCCGGAAAGGCTTCTAAGACTTCACTCATGTAGCCGCCACGTTGATCGTGGAGATGTCGTTCTCGCGGCATCAGGCAGACCAGCACATCCAGCACTGCCAACAACCATTTCCGATTGGATTCATCCGGCGTCTCATCCAGAATGTCTCGAACATCCCCCAGCAGCAGGTATTGGAACTCATTGCATTCAGCCATGGAGTGAATCTGTGAGATACGTGTGTGTTCGACCATCGGAGAACTCCTTCTTGGGAATTGGATGTGGCTTCTGCCGCGCGCCACGGCAGATATTCAAGACATGTGAAACTCACTACAGAGAGTCGGAAGCAGGAATGGCTGATGACATGATTCAGCCGTCCCTGACTTCTTCGAGAATATGCGAAGCAGCAAGACGGTCAACCCAGATGCCAGCGCTGTTCGGGAAAACTTTTGTCCGCCCACAGAAACACAAGAATGCGCTTTGCATTTTCGCTGCGGTTCTATAGACGATCGTGGCATCGCCGTTACGAGTTTAGGCTCGGATCACCGCGTGGGGGAGCACATCACGGCGATGGCCTTTCGTCATGGAATTGTCGCTGCAATCGCAGAGCTGTTTTTTCTGTCACGTGAAACACGCGGAAGGCAGACCCGATGTATTCGTCAACCGGTACGTTTTCCAAATAGCGATAGTCGCCCTGTTGCCGAATCAGATTCTCTGCGTCGATCACATACCAGCCGGAGGGAAATCGTTGAAAAGCAGCAGCCTTAGAACGCCAGCCAGTCCGAAACGGCGGTATGGTGGGCACCCTTCCGGTGGCGGGAATCTGCATGTCGTTGGGATTAGGCGCTGTTGGGTAGGAACTCACGAAGACCGGACGTTTTTCCGGATGTTGTTCGCACCATCCCTTGACGGCCTTCAGATCTTGGCCCCAATCCAGATTGCTGGCGTTCATGTACTTGCTCGCGTTGCGCGGACCTCCGATGAGCTCGTTGAAATAGTTGTGAGAATGGGGATAAATACCGAGACTGCTGAAAACCGTCCAAGCCAGACAACCGCAAACCAGCCAACGAATCCCCAATGACGGTGACTTCACGGCCAGAAAACTGCGGCTCGACAGAATTATCAACAACGGTACGACAGGCAGCACATAGCGCGTATGCCGATTCAGTCCAGTTTCCGCACTGGCCAGTAGCAGAATCACGGCCACAGGAAGGCAAAGAACCAGAGCGTCCTCCCAAGATTCGCGCCAAGACCGTCGGCAGATCACCCCGACAATGGCGATCAACAGTAGCAGCAAGGTTCCAATGGGGGTTTTGACGGCCAGACCGAACACGTAGTAATACCACCAGCCGAAATTTCGCCATTCGCCCATAAAATAGGACGAGCGTTCACGATCGAAATCCCACTTTTGAAGATCCAGACCGATGATCATATCTTCCGGAAACGGCATGGGAACTGCCCCCAACCAACCATCGCGAAATCGATTTCCGCTGAAGAAGTCAGGCTGCCAGCCATCTGTGCCCGCCAGAGCTTTGCTGATGAATTCGAAATCTCCCAGAGATATCCCTGTTCCCTGAAAGCCATAGGCTAAATTGATGACGAGCAGGCACGTCAGGCATCCAAACGTCGCCAGTCCGGTTTGCCTCGCAATCTCTGCCCACGACGGAAAGGCCCACGAACTTGATTTGGAACTTCGCTGCAACCATTGCCCGCACCGAATCACCGCCCACATCAGCGGCAGCAGGCCGAACAGAATCAGCCAACTGAATTTCATCAGCACTGCGATTCCAACTGCCACCCCGAGCAACCATGACGATTCCAGAGACACGTTTTTTGTCCAATGACGAAACGTGTACAACGCCACGAGGCCCATCGAAGCCGCCTGAGCATCACCACTCATCAGGCAGCCGTAGCCCAGCATCCACGGTGAGAACGCCCACAGGGCGGCCGCCGCCAAACCGGCTTCGCGGCCGAACAGTTCTCCCGCCCAGCGGGCAGCGACGCTCATCCCAATCAGGCAAAACGGTAGGCACATCATTCGCGCGACCGTCAGCCAAGCCCACGTCCGAGTACCGTAGGTTTGGAACATCGCTTGCGCCAGATCCCATTCCGGCCGATGACGAGGATCAGTACTGGCTCCGTAGTACGGAATATCAATGTCCAGCGCCAGCAGCGGCAAGGTAGCCCACATGCGAAGCAGCGGCGGGTTCACTCGATACGCCGCGAAGTCTCCGTACTGCCAATCAATGATTCCGGACGGCAACAAACCAGATTCCGTCCAGCAGAAGCTATGCCGCATGGCACAAAACACAAGCAAAGCCGCGTGCAGAACAAGCAGACAACCGAGGGCGACTCGATCCGTTTGATACCTACGGAAGATGATCTGCATCCGGTTCCACCGTGAACCCCGCTGCTCGCAAATCGTCATGGGACAGCTCATAAATGTTGATCGAATAACCGGCTCTGGCGACGGGCACAAATTGTCGGAACCATTGAAACTGACGATCATACGCGCGGAATCGTCCGCCGTTGCCATCGGGAATCATGTAGGGATACCCGTATAACAGATTCGCATCGACGGCATACCATTGCAGGGGTGACCGCAGTGTTGATTGATCGACAGCCACTGCACCGCCAGCGGGAGGCAGCGAAAATTCGATTCCCAACGCTCGAGGATCGAAGTTGCAATGCACGGCAAGTCCCAGTTGATCGACTTCGGGATGGTCGTCCAGCCAGTCACGAAGCGCAGTCAGATCCTGTCCCCACGCAACGTTACTGGACAGCAGGTGAAAGCCACCGTTTTCCGGGCCGCCAGACGCCTCGTTGAAATAGGACAAGCTGTGCGGACAGATTCGCAGACTACTCACCGCCACGGTCACCACAGCCAACGCGGCCAATCGCATCGTCAAGCGCGACAGGCGATTCGTCTTCGCGGAGTCGTCACGGAACGTGCGGCTGCAAAGCACAAACAGAAACGGAAATGCGGGTAAAACGTATCGCATATGCTTGTTCATTTGCGTTTGGGAACTCACCAGCGCAATGAGCGTAACGGCCAGCGAGATCAGTAACGCTTCGCCCAACGACAGCTGGCACTTCCCGGCGGCGTTCGCCAGCCCAATGCCGGCGAACGCCAACAGCAATAGCGTGCCAAGTGGCATCTTGACCGTCATCGCATAGAGATAGTAATACCACCAACCACCTTTTCGCACTGTGCCTCGCAAGTACGATGGTTTGACTTTGTCGATATCGTGTTTCTGAATGTCGATCCCGCGCACGAAGTCGCGTGGAAACGGCACCGGAACGTACCCCAAGAGTGTGCCGTGAAATCGATTTCCCATTTGGTCCTCACCGGCCAAGGCGCGACTCATAAACACCTCGTCTCCCAGCGGGCGTCCGGTGCCATCAAATTCGTACACCACGTTCAACACAATCAGCGACACCACCAGAATCAGCGCCATCCCCGCACAGGCACGCAGCAGAAGCCCCGTCCCGTTTCCTTGGTGACGCCGATACAGCAGCACAGCACACGTGATCAATGGCCACAGCGGTAACAAAATCACCCACGTCGTTTTCGTCGCCAGAACAAGCCCGAGCATCACGCCGCTAATGTACGCAGTCGACCACGAAAATCGTTCTAGCCACTTCCAAAACACATACACGTTCAGAATGCCCAAGGCCGCGGCAGCCGCATCCGGCGTAATCAGTTCCGCATGCCCCAGAATGTTGGGGGACAGACACCACAAGGATAGCGCTGCTAAAGCCGCATTGTTCCCGTACAGGTCGCGAGCAAACAGATAGCAACCCAGTGCCCCGAACAGGCTAAACGGAATACAGGCCCAGCGAGCGATCGTGAACAGGTGGATCGATTCTGTGCCATTGGCCGAAACAAACTGACGACCGACTGCAAACTCACTGCGCGCAGCAGGATCGGGACGCCACGCCGACCAGTCTCGAACAGGATCACTGAACCAAACCGGAAGGGCGGCCAGTAGGCGGACCAGCGGTGGATTCACGCAATACAGGTCGTGTCGACCGGTGTCCAGATGACTGAGTCCCGCCACCAGATGAGCCGTCTCGTCGTAGGTTGGCGAATGCCGAGTCGCGGCCCACGCGAGCAACGCCACATGCAGCAATACCAGCAGAACAGCGATCAATCGATGCGTCACGGCAGTCAAGTATTTACCTTCGTTGTCGCTGGCCCGATTCTTCGGTTTCGAGCCAGCGTTGTCCGGCCCCTGTCATTCTGTAGTCGCAGTCGGCGGCTCAGTCGGCTCAGTCGCGATTCCTACCATGCCCGGCAAGTGCAAGACAAATTGCCCCGTCGGCGCAGTCGTACGTTCAATTTCGCCGCGAACTTCCATTTCTAAGCGAACTTTTTCGACAACCCACTTCAGGTTTCCCAGTCGCTCGAAATCAGTCGCCGAAATAAGTTCAGGGAGTCGTCCGGGAATCACCGTTGATTTGATGCCCCCTTGTTCGGCACCGAGGATGGTCAGGATCGCATCCTGAACTGTATCAAACTTCCATTGCTCAACCGGCGTGGGTTGCGCGTCCGGCTTGTTGGGCGACCGACACTGTACCTTCGATTCGACAACCGCCGTCGGGGCAGGTTGACCGCCGCAACCACTGAACGCAAACATCAGCGACAGGGAAATCACTCCCAACGCAGAAATAGGGTCCGCTCCCCAAACAGCAACACGATTCATGCCCGATCTCCAAAGATGCCTGTGGGCCTAGAACCAATTGCGTTGGAATCTCGACCGCGTTTTCGCCCCACATTGGGCACAGTGTCTGCTTTCTCGTCACCAGATTCTAGTCGCTTCATTTTCTCCAGTGTCGCTCCCAGCAGCTTCCGGTTGGCCGCCATCAGATCGGCCAGCAACCCGGCGACTGCCAGAATTGCTGCCAAGACCAGCAGGACTCCGCCCAGCACCAGCGACTGGATGTGCCCGGCACTGTTGCCACCTGCCGCCAGATACAGAAATCGGAGGATTGGGATCATCCCGACGATTCCGAGTAGTCCGCCGGCAGTCATCAGTGTGGCCAGCGGTCGGTACAGGAATGTCACTCGCAGCATCGTCAATCCGCTGCGGAGCACAAACTGAGGAATGCTGCGGAACAGTCGTGATGGTCGAGTGACCGTATTTGTTGTGGTCGGCACAAACTCAATCGCCAATCCCTGCGAACACGCCAGCAACACAGTTTCGATGGTGTAGCTGAATTCGGTCACCACCTGCATCTTCAATGCTGCTTCACGACTCATCGCGCGAAACCCACTCACAGCATCCGGGATTTCACGCCCGGCCAGCCAACTGACCATGCGACTGCCTAGACGCTGCAGTTTCCTTTTCAGCCACGACTGCCGCAGATCTTCGCTGGGCCGTCGATCTCCGATCACCATGTCGGCTCGACCGGCCAGAATCGGTTCGATCAGTTTTTGAATGTCCGCACCAGAATACTGCCCATCCCCATCCGTGTTGACGATGATGTCGGCACCTAGTCTCAGACAGGCATCCAGCCCAGTGGAAAACGCAGCCGCCAGTCCACGATTCCGTCGATGCCGCACCACATGATCAACTCCCAAGCCCAGTGCCACGGCCGCCGTCCCATCGCGGCTGCCGTCATCGATGACGAGCGTTTCGATCGAATCGACTCCAGCGATTGTGAACGGCAAATCGGCGACGACTTCGTGCAACGTGTCCGCCTCGTTGAGGCAAGGAACTTGGATGATGACGTTCATAGTCGGGTTTCGTTTTTAAGAGAAGCTGACGTTACGAACATGTGACTGGCATTGGGCACGACACACTTCGTAGCCACTTATTGTCCAGACGAAAGGCTGCCATTCTTCGCTACCCGCTTCCGAAATAAGAGTGCAGCAATGACGATGGTCACTCCTAGTAACAGCAGACTGAATCTGCGGAAGGAATGTGCCGATGCCAGTAACAGCGGTGGCAAGCCATAATTCTCCGGTTGAAAGAGACTCGGGTCACAAGCGTATTCGTATTTCGTGTAAAGTTTTTCCACGTGCTGAGTGGTCCCGGTTTTCAGCCAAGTATTGTGGCTGACCACTTTCTGAAGGACTGGCCGATTATCCTTGTCAACCGTGTACTCGACCGAATCCTTCCCGTGGAAATGATCTGACAGAAGCTCAAAACCTGTGACGACCCAGTACATTGCAGGATCGAACTCATAGATCATTTGTTTGGCTTCGATCGGTTGTCCTCTGATGATGACAGGCTGATCCGGGAATGCAACGGTCAGTCGAACTCGCCGATTTTCAGCGTCGCCGATTTCCTCGGCCGTAACCTCGCGTAGCCCTTCAGCGGCGAGCAACTCTTCAACCGTCGCCTTGGAGGCTGGAGTCAGTGGAGGGCAGCGGATTGCATTGATCTGGGCGTCCAGGTTGTCCAAGACCGTCTGGCGATTGGGACCATACCGGACAATTTCCCAATCCTCAGTTTCATCCCGGCGGCCGATCATGAAGGCGCAATGCTTCCCTACAACACCTGTTTTTTCGGTCGCACCCTCGGTCCGATGGAGATAGAATTGACTGCCGTCAACTGCACCGTTCACCCGTCTTACTTCCTGCAGCAATTTGTCGTCGGTCGCAGCCGACTCCGTGATGGAAAAAGAAATTTTCGAAGACAATTGTCGAAGCTCGGCCCAAGCGTTCGCTGCGTCTGAACGATAGGTGTTCCACTCCGCACCGTAGCTGGCAGAAGCGTAGGTCAGCAGCAACGCCGCTGTCCAGAATGTGCTGAAATGACTCATGGGCAAAGGTTCTTCTTGATGAAGGATACGCTGGAAACTTTCTTCAGGTCCGAAACCTGACGTGAAGTCGAAAAGACCACGATGCCGTAAGCTCATCCGGCATCGCGGCCATTTGCACACGGCTAGAAAATATGCCAGTCGCAACTACAACTACCGGAGTACAGTCCATCTTCACACTCACAACTACTTATGCACCGACCTCCGTTCGTGTTACTGCAGCTCTGATCGACGCACGGGCCATTCCATCCGGAACAGCCAGTACACTGACCGCACAGCAGCCCGCTTGAAGTCGTACCGTCATCTGCGCGAACAGGCGACGACAGCAAGGCCACACCGGCAATCGACAGCCCGAGAACAAAAAGGAAATCCAGCAGTAAACTCTTAATCGACATCGCAACACCGCCTTTTCTAAAGAACTAGAAACGAAACAACGAGAGATTCAGAAACGCAGGATCCGGAACCGGACTTTTAGGAATTTGATCTTGTCCCATAGCTACATTGCCACTGAACCGAATTGTAATTCGTTCCACAGCACCGGAATCTATCGAAAGCACTATGGAAGCTGAAAAATCTCCTTCCGTCGCAGGTGCACGAATCCGGAACCCATGTTGCAACGCACTCAAAACAGGCACTTCGACTGGTAATGGACCAGTATTCACGCGGGAGCAGCCTGACTCGATCCCAACTAATGACACCGACCTAAGAACCAGTTTTCTCAGGCGAATCGTTGTGACCTTTTCTTCTTCCGGTGCCATAGCACCCAACTCAACTACCGTCTCTGCTACCGAAACGCTGTTCCCGTGGCAAAAGTCGATTAGGTTACGCCAGAGTCCGAGTGCCCCTAAAGCTGCAACGCCCAAGCAAAGTAGAAGTGATTTGATTTGAAAAATTCGTTTCAAGGTTACGCCCCGAGAATCTAAACTCTAGTGAAAACCAAAAATCGAAGGTTGGGCGTGAATCAGCTGCAGGCCGGTAGTTCGCTAAGTCAGCATTTCAACTCAATGACTAGGCACGTCTCCGCCCGCGCGTGTCCCCAACGCCCCCCAGACCCCGAAAGAACTCCTGTTGAATTGCGTGGGGACAATCCCAGAATTGCCACTATCAACACTGTCACTCACAAACCGTGTACTGCCATCGGCCAGCAGCACGAAGACACCGCCGGGATGTTCACTTGTCGCGGTCCAGATACCGGGTGCCAAGTGACCTCCGCCGTTGACCCACTGCACATCTCCGAGTAGGCAGCTGGCCGAATTCGGGGGCAGAATTGTGTTAACCGCCTGAAAGAATGCTGCGCCGTCGCCCCAGCGATAGCCGGGTGATGTTTCTTGCATGAATATATTCGCGCCCGATGGGTAGCTGGGACCGTCCAGCAGAATTTCACACTCCAGCGGCGTAAACGTGGCCGGATCACTGCCCGGCGGCACAGCCACCATGCTGCGATCTAGTGAATGCGCGGGGCGCGAGCGTTCTGCCATCGCAATGGTGTTGCTGGCACCATCGGTGATGCCTGCTAATCGCGTACAACTGCCGCGACCGAAAACACCCCGATTGGGAATCGGTCGTGTCTGAGCTGCCAGCGCCGGATCCGTTCGTTCGGACGGATCGATGGCCGAACCAACATACGTGTCGCCTGCACAGAAGGCATACGACGTCGTTCCGCTCGGGCCCGCGCCCGCAGGAGGCCGGTCACCTGTATCGCTGGGGCAGTTCAGCAAAATCGGTGACGTCTGCCACGCGGCAGTACTGCCCCACGGCTTTTCCTGTTCGGTCGTGATGACGTCGTACAGGTTCTTTTGGTCGTAGTACGGAGCCAACGCCACAAAACCGCTCATCCGAAACCGGTGACCGCCAGCCACCAGTGTTCCGCTGCCGCCCTGTCGAGCCGGAAACATGCCGTAAACATCGTGGTAATCGTGCAGCGCTAATCCCAGCTGCTTCAGGTTGTTCTGGCACTGCGTCCGTCGAGCCGCCTCCCGCGCCTGTTGTACCGCCGGAAGCAGCAGCGCGATCAAAATCCCAATCACGGCCATGACCACCAACAGTTCCACCAAGGTGAAACCCACTCTGTGATTTGACGGCACCTTTCCCATGTGACGTGCTTTTTATCTTAAGTGAAGGTGTGAATCACAAGTACTAGGGTAGTTGTTGCTGGCGCGATTGCAATAACCAATCGTTTAAATTCGAGAACTTATTGAAAAGCACTGGTCACCCTCTTGCGTTGAGCGGGCGGTGTGTTCGCGGGAGTTTGCACCGAGCTTTAGAAAACTTGGGGTTGACGTGCGATTTCGATGACATCGTCGCGTAACGGTTTTATTCCGCGTTGAGCCGCGATAGCGGTGGCAGCAGTTTGCTACAGGCGCGAGCCCAAGCGGCTACCTGCTTCTGGCCCTATCGAGACTCCGGCCTGCCGAACATCAATGTCGCAGCTTGGACACGATGACATCGTAACCGGCGAAGCGCGTCGTTTCTGCATTGCCGAACATTTCGATCATGCGGTTTTCGTGCCAGTCAGTCAGTTTGGTGACAAGATGAATTCGCCCGCCGGGACGTAGGGCTTCCACCGCTGACTGCAGAAATAGTTCTGAAATCCGGTAGTCCGAATAGTACGGAGGGTTACACAGAAACAAATCGTGCGTTCCGGGTGCAGGAACAACACCGTCTGAAGTCAGCACCACGGCCACATTTTTCGCGCCGTTTAATTCGGCTGTCTGTTGCGTAGACTGCACAGCGCGCGCATGGCTGTCGACGGCAATCACTCCGGCGTCAGGAAACCTGAGCGCGGCGGCGGTGGCGGCTGAACCGCAGCCGCAACCCATTTCTACGATCCGCCATAGTGGCTTCTTGGAAAAACGTTTGTCTTCGTCCAGCAGATCCAGCGAACGCACCAACGCGCGCGCCCCAGCGTCGACTCGCCGATGACTAAACACGCCCGGTCGCGACACGCACTTGATTAGTCGTTCGCCATCGCGAAACGCAAACTCGCAGCGAAAGTCTTTTTGCTTGCGAACGCCTTGTACATTTCGCGCGATATAGCAGATGCCCTTTTTGTCTTTGATGACCGTCACACGTCCAAAGATTTCTTTGAGGTGTTCGTGCAGCCAGTGGTCGCGCGCATTGTTAGTTGAGATGATCAAACGCCCGGCAGGCTTCAGTTGATTGGCGATCGATTGCAGCAGTTCTCGCGTCAGTTCTGAGGAACCTTTGGAATCTGTCGGGTAGATGACCGTATCGAATTCACCGGCAGGAATATCCGGCATGCAGTGCAATTCGATTTCGGTCTTGGCGGCTGCTTCGTCATCGACTTCTGACAGAGCGTTGACGACAGCCGTCAGGTAGAAGTGTTCCGATGTGAAAATGTCCCAGTGGATTTCCGGGCGTAATTGAGTCAGGTGTTTGCCCAGAGCGGTGCCAGTGACCAGCATCAGTAGAGCATTGCCTGGCAGGATTTGATCGACCTGAGCCAGAATCAAGCGGTCGGCGATACTGCGCGGCTGCGAATGGTCGCGTTTCTTCGCATTTGGCTTCTTGTACTTGGCCTTCTTTAGTCGATTATCGCGTGGCACTCAGTCGTTCTCCTGATCCGCGTTGTAACTCGGCGGATTCCTTGTGGTCGTCTGTTCGATTAGGGACAAGCACAGCGACGCGGACAGCCCGGCCGACGCGAACATCATGCACATCACCATGATTTGGTAGCGGGCGGCGATCAACGGTTCAACGCCAGCCAGCACCTGACCGGTCATCATCCCCGGAATCGACACCAAACCAACCGCAAACAGGGAATTTGTGATCGGAATCAGGGCAGCTTCCAGCCCTGTCTGGCGAGCGGCCGTATATTCTTCGCCGCGAGACCGTTCTGCATAGAAGCGTTCGACCGCCAAGCTGATCGAATTCATGCAGTTCGAAAAGATCATTCCTGCCAATGGAATTAACGTACGCGGGTCGTACCACGGGTCCAGCTGCAGCACGCCCTGTGTAATAATCAGCAGCGTCAATCCACCGCCAACAGTCACGGACAGCAAAACTCGCGGCAACATCTTGCGACGATGCTGCACGGAGACTCGCAGCGATATCCAGCTGGCGGCCAGCAACATACCGGTCAGCACCAGCAGGACAATCCAAGGTGTGTCCGATTCGAAGATGTAGACCAGCACGTAGCCCAGCAGCAGCAGTTGCAGCAGCATGCGTGACATGGCGATGATCGACGTTTTCGTCGTCAGCGACCATGCATTTAAAATCAATAACACGGCCCCCACGGGGATCAATGCAATCGCCAGACGCTCAAGTGAAATCAGATGAGCTGCTAGGTGAAAGATTGGAGCTGACATTATGACAGCAGTAGTTCAAGGTCTTCGACCGACAGATCTTTCAGAATGCTGGTCTGATCTGATCCATCCAGAATCGCATCCGCCAACGCGCGTTTTTTACTCTGCAGTTCTGCGATTTTTTCTTCCACGGTATCACGGCAGATTAAGCGATAAGCAAAGACGGTTCGAGTTTGTCCGACTCGGTGGGCTCGGTCGATCGCCTGCGCTTCGACGGCAGGATTCCACCACGGGTCGAGCAGGAACACGTAGTCGGCTGCGGTCAGGTTGAGCCCCAAACCACCCGCCTTCAAACTGATCAGGAACACTTTGCAGTTGTCGTCGTTTTGGAAGCGATCGACGCGTGCCTGCCTGTCTCGCGTTTGGCCATCGAGGTACTCGTAGTCGATTCCCGTTTCGTCCAGATGCTGTCTGACGATCGACAGCATGCTCGTGAACTGCGAGAACACCAAAGACTTGTGACCTTCGGAGACAAGTTCTTTGATATGCGGGATCAGGAATTCCAGCTTCGCGAAGGCTTCGTTCTCTTCACCACGATTCAGCAACGCGGGATGACAGGCAGCCTGCCGCAGACGCAACAGCGCTTCCAACACGTGCATTTTCGTCTTGGCAATTCCATCTTTCGCCACAGCGCCCAGTAGTGATTCGCGGTAATGAACCCGCAATTCGTCGTACAGTGCACGTTGTTCCGGCTGCATTTCGCAGTAGATGGTTTCTTCCAGTCGTTCCGGCAGTTCTGAGGCGACTTCCTTTTTTGTTCGACGCAGAATAAATGGCCGCAATCCTCGCGCAACCATCTTGCGCGAATCCGGGCTGTCCGGATCAGACACATGGCTGCGAAACGCCGTGCTGCGTCCCAACATTCCGGGGTTCAGGAACTCAAAGATCGACCACAGGTCGCCCGCGTTGTTTTCGACCGGCGTACCGCTTAATGCCAGACGATGGCGAGCTCGCAACAGCCGCGAGGCGCGGGCGATCTGGGAAGCAGGATTCTTGATTGTCTGAGCTTCGTCTAGCACCACGTAATCGAATTCGATGTCCTTTAAGATTGTGATATCACGACGCACTGTTCCGTAGGTTGTGAGGATGATGTCGAAATTCTTGAAGTCCTCCCGCAACGCCGTGCGTTCCATTCCGGTGTAGTCGAGCACCTTCAGTTCTGGGCCGAAACGTTTGCATTCGTTCATCCAGTTGAAGATCAAACTTCTCGGCACCACAATCAACGTGGGGGGAACTTTCTTTTTCGCCGCTTCACGATGTCGCATCAGCATCGCGATGAATTGTACCGTTTTGCCCAGACCCATGTCGTCTGCCAGACAGCCGCCGAAGTTGAAGTCGTTCAGGAATGTCATCCACGACAAACCGTCCCGCTGGTAGTCGCGCAATTCGCCGACGAAACCCTTCGGCGCATCTACTTTTTCGATACCGGAGAAGTTCCGGAACCGTTCTCGCATGGCTTCGAATTTATCGTCGAACTCGACGTCTTCCTGGGCGGACAGCAGGGCGTCCAGTAGCGCGGCCTGTGAGTTCGAGAATCGTAGAGCGTCGTCGCTGAGCGTTCCGAGGCCGGAGATCATGCCGATCTGTTCGAGCCATTCTTCTGGCAGAATTCCCAGCGAACCGTCGTCGAGTCGGACGGTTGCATCACCACGTTCTAAAGCCTGCAGCAGTTCCGGGAATGCGACAGAACGACCTTCAAAGTCGACTTGAGCATTCACATCAAACCAGTCGATGTTGGATTCGACGCGGAACTTCATTGCTCCGGCCTGCCGAACCTTGCTGCCGTCGGCAAACACTTCCCAGCCATCTGTGACGAGTTCACGCACGGCGCGCCCGAGATCTCGCCGACCGATTTCGACATCGGCGTTCGTTTGCGATCCGTTCAAGCGTTTACGAAAACCGAGTTCTCGCAAACGTTCCCAAGCATTGGTTTCGACGACGCGGTCGCGAATGATGCAGCGGTTGTGTTCGCGTTGGACCACGGCCCACCGCGCGTTGCGACCGGCCACGGCGGTGCCCATGTAGTCAAACATGACTTCCGCCGTCAGTGAATCGTTACGCCACTTGGACATCGGCGGCGTGAAAATTTTCAGCGATGGCGAAGGAACCGCACGGACTTCTTCCAGTTGCAGTTCTTTCGGAAGTTCCAGCCGGGGCAGTGTTGGAATATCCAGCAGGCGGTCGACGAAGTCGTTCTGATCGTCCGACGGAATGCTGAGACTTTTTTCCGTCATCAACATGCTCATCCATTCCGCAGCGCCGAAGTCGCGGAGCATCGCGATGCAATCATTGGTGATCACAAAGCCGCCAGGAACCGCCAGTGGGACTTCCGACAGATCCATGGCTTCGTCGTCACGCACGAGAGCTCCCGTGACCAACCAGCCGCTGCCGTCCGAATTGCGTTTGACTTTGACGGTCAGTTCCCACGGTGAACCTTCGTCCCATTCCAGCGTTTGGGCGGCTTTTTCGTCGACACCGGCGATTGCTAGGCGTCCGGATCGGCACATCTCTGGCAAGATCAGCGTGCCCAGTTCGTACGGCAGATGAAAGCGATGCGCGGCAGCATGCAGCTCGGCCTGCTGAGTGGACCAGTTGGTTCGTTCTGGGATCGCGCCGGCGAGGTACGACAGAAACACGCGGTCGTCTTCGTGTTCGATTTGCTCGAGAGCCCCTGGTCGAATTTTCAGCGGTTTGACTTTGCCCCACTGGCCGCTGGATCGTCGTTGGCGTTGAGACGCCTGAATGACCAGCGTGTTGCCTTCTTTGCTGGCTTCGAGATCGATTTCGTAGAAGATCTGTCGTTCCAGTCCCTGACCCGTTTTTTTGCCGCTTGTGGGCGAGGCCATTTCTTCTTGCAGTCCCGCCAGTTTGGCTTCCCAAGGACGCAAGCGAACTTCACGGACCGCAGCCGCTGTTGTGCGTTTCACACTTTTCGGGCCGCCGACGTCTTTGTCGGCGTCGAAGCCCGGTGTGAGATCGTCGAAGCGAAGGGGCGCGCCTAGATCTCGCGCGACGAAGGGGGCCAAACGCCCTGGTCGAATCGCTGGATTCACGTAGCCTTCGAGGTCGGCCATCAGCACGGTCGCCCACAGATGCTTGCAGGCCTTGCTTTTGGCGAACTGTTCGCACGTGCAGAACAGAGCGATTTCTGCTTCGAGATAACGCAGCTGAGTCTGATGCTCAACGCCGTCAACCACGAGGCCGAATACATTTTCGGACGTGACGCGAGTCAGAGAAACTCGCTCCGCCTCAATATAGGCGGCACCGCGATGTCTGAGGTCTGCTCGAAATCGATTCTGAAGGAGCTCCGCGAGAGTCATGGAAACCTTGGGAGAAAACTAATGCTGACCGGAATTGGTCTTCGTTGACGGGTGTATTCAAGTATTCCGCGGTCACCCTGCGAGCCAAGTTCAACAAGACGGGAGACTCAGCGGGCTTCGGGGTTCTGGTGGATCGAGAAGGTTAACGCATCTGTTGTGTTCTTTGCCAGAACAGCTGCTACGATTTCGCAATACCGAAACAACTTGAGTGTTTCGGTGCGAACTTTGACTGCTGGAATGTACGAAGCGTAAACGTTCAGCTATACTGTGGCGAACCGTGCGCGGTGGTCAGTCTCCTTTCACAAATATTCCATCACGCACTATGCCTGCCGAACCGCCAACTCTCGACAACGATGCCATTGTGGCTTGGGTTCACGCCAACGTCCCCGTCAAAGACTTCGAAGGCAAGAAGGTGCTGCTGATTGTTCCCGATGGCACCAGAACGGCTCCGCTGCCCGTGCTGTTTCCCGCGCTGCGGCGTTTGCTGAGTCCTGTTGCAGCACAGCTGGATCTGGTGGTCGCTTTGGGAACTCATCAGCCCATGCCGATGGACAAATTGCGATCGATGCTGGGCATCGCTGATGGTGATCCGTGCGATGATGTGGGCCTGCACAACCACGAATGGGACAACCCAGCAGCGCTGACAACAATTGGCACACTCACCGCAGCCGAAACGCGCGAACTATCTAGCGGCGTGTTATCGATGGAAGTTCCCGTCCAAATCAATAAACGGATTCTGGACTGCGACATTGCGCTGGTGGTCGGCCCCGTGTTTCCTCATGAAGTCATGGGATTCAGCGGCGGCAATAAGTACTTCTTTCCAGGAATTTCTGGCCCAGAGTTGCTGAACTTTTTCCACTGGCTGGGAGCACTGATCACAAACGTCGGCATCATCGGCATCCAAGACACACCCGTGCGACAGGTTGTGAATCGCGCTGCGAAATTGATTCGTGTGGAACGTCGGTGCCTAGCGTTTGTGGTTGCCACTGATGCCTCGCCATATGGAATGTTCTACGGTTCACCGGAAGACGCGTGGAAGCAAGCGGCCGACCTTTCGGGGCAAGTCCACATCAAACGGTTTCAAAAGCCGTACAAGCAAATTCTATCGTGTGCTCCGCTGATGTACGACGAACTATGGGTCGCCGGCAAGTGCATGTATAAGCTGGAACCGATCGTGGCGGATGGTGGTGAGCTGATTATTTACGCTCCACACATGAAAGAAGTTTGCATTACGCACGGTTCCACGATTTCGCAGGTCGGCTATCACGTGCGAGATTACTTCACCAAGCAGTGGGACCGCTTCAAGGATTATCCATGGGGCGTGCTGGCGCATTCGACTCACGTTCGCGGCACTGGCACGTTCGAAGACGGCGTCGAAAAGCCGCGAGTGACCGTGACCGTGGCGTCTCAGATTCCACGCGAAGTCTGTGAAAGCATCAACCTTGCGTATCGCGATCCAGCGTCGATCGATATCGAATCATTCGCCAACCGCGAAGACGAAGGTATCTTGCTGGTTCGTAAAGCGGGTGAGCATCTGCATCGCTTAGAAGACGGTGTCAGTACGGAGTACCCATCGCGGTCGACGGCCGTTGGATGAGCTGATGCCCAGCCGTCTGCCGTTCGCTATTACCAGCAGTCTGTTGTCTCGGCCGGGACTGAATCGCACGAACCAAGGTTTTTCAAACGTCGTTTAGTTCAAGCTGACATCCGCTAGGCGTCGGCCGCTGCCTCGAAAAGATCGAACCCTGAGATCGATTATCTGCTTCAGTCCCGCGATGCGATCGTGGCGCGTGGCGTCACACTCTTCGTCCAGAATCCGCTCACTTTCACATAGCAGGTACTTCGCCGACAAAGCGCTGCCGCTGTGAAACTCGACGTCAGCTAGGAGGACCAAACTCACAGCAAGTTGCTGCATGTCCCCCGCCTGAAGATAGGCATCGTGCGCCAGCTGCAGCAACATTTCGGCTTCCTGATACCGTTGCTGGCACAGCCGAATGGTGGCAAAGACCGTCATCGCGTCGGCGCGAGTATCTCTGAGTAAATCAGCAGCGCAGCAGGCGCGACACTGTTCGATGCGTTGGATGGCTTCGGATGCGTAACGTTCTGCTGTGTCGATTTCATCGACACCTAACGCCACCGTTGCCATCACCAGCCAATCGCCGGGTTCGATCACGGTTTCCGAATTCGATAACGCGGCTTGTCTGTCCTGTCGATTCCTCCAGCTCAGGGCAGACTGCAACGTTCTCCAAGCATCACGATGCTGCCGCATCTGCAACTGCAACATCGCGGCGATGAGCCGCAACGTCCATTGCTCTGTACTGGTGTTGGAATTTGTTAATCGCGACAGTTCCACGAAGCGTAGCGCCTGAGCGATTTCGTTCTGCGCGTACGACTGCCGGGCTGGAGTCAGGTCACCCGACGAAATAGCGAATGGCACGGCACACGGCAGTAATACACTGGAGTCGCGGGACAGGAACGTCCATTGACCAGGAATACTAAATCCGTGGCGTCCACTAAGAATTTGCTGAATCACATTCACAGATTTTGACAATATGCAGGAGCCAATTGGTTGATCATTGGCCGGTTGGCAAACAGATTCTGTGACAGGTTTGAGCAGCAGCGATTGGAGACCGCGAGCATAAGAGACCGCGAGCATAAACACAACCACCATTGCGATGCCACTCGCAAGCCCACCTGTCTGAAATTTCCGAGCTTTTGCTGATGTCAGCGGCTGATCAGCACCCATACAAATGCTGCTGGGGAAACCCACATCGCGGCGCTCCGACGTGACGTGATCACCTCGCGATTTCATTGCTCCGAAAGCGAATTGCAGTTTCGCCAGTGGCAAACGGTTTCTCAGCCAAAACGGCAGAGGCAGCGATGCTGATCCATTAGGTGAAGTTGCAACTGATTGTTTTCAAACAACTTACGACGCAGCGGGTTCAGTGGCACGCGATTCGCAACCTTGCAATTTTACATCGCGGCCTGCCATTCTGTTGACAGGGTGGTGCAGATCGCGATGAGGACCGTGGTTTGGTCTACAAACGTTTGTGTGGTGCAAAAGTGTCGGCGACGTTCGGCTGAGTACCACGAACATCAAGTTGTTCAGGAGAACATTATGGCTAAGAAAGCTTCCGGCGGCACACGCATTGTGCCCTTGGGCGACCGCGTTGTATTGAAACGGGCCGAAGCAGAGGGCACGACTGCCGGCGGGATTGTGCTGCCAGATTCAGCCAAGGGCAAGCCGCAAGAAGGCGAAGTCATTGCTGTGGGCGACGGTCACGTGAACGACAAGGGAGAACGTGTGGCTCTGACAGTTAAAGAGGGCGACAAAGTCATCTTCAGTTCATACGCCGGTGACGAAATTTCAATCGGCGATGACGACTATTTGCTGCTCCGCGAAAGTGACATTTTGGCGACCATTTAGTCGCTGACAGCAACCGCCGGAGAATTTATTATTCCCCCGGCGAACGCCTGTTCCGACTTCGTCTGTGGGTGATGCATGTTGGCGCAATGCTCTTGTACTTCACAACGGAAACTGAAGAGTTCAGGTTCGCGATTCTGACCATCGGTTAGGAATCCAACGGTTATTTTTCAAAAACAAACAAACGAAATCAGAGAGATCCAACTATGGCAAAAATTATTGCCTTCGATCAAGAAGCTCAGGAAGCCATGCGACGCGGCGTTTCTAAACTGGCCCGCGCCGTCAAGGTGACACTGGGGCCACGCGGTCGCAACGTCATCATCGAAAAAAGCTTTGGCTCGCCAACAGTCACAAAAGACGGAGTCACTGTCGCACGCGAAATCGAACTGCAGGACAAGTTCGAAGACATGGGTGCGCGCATGGTGCGCGAAGTGGCCAGCAAGACGTCAGATGTCGCCGGCGATGGAACTACAACAGCGACTGTGATGGCAGAAGCCATCTACAAAGAAGGCCTCAAGGCTGTTGTTGCTGGTGTCAGCCCGCTGGAAATGAAGCGTGGTATGGACCGAGCTGTGGAAGATATCACAGCTGAACTAAAAGGCATGGCCACAGATTGTCGCACTCCGAAAGCGATCGCTCAGGTTGGTGCCGTTGCCGCCAATAACGACTTAGAAATCGGCCAGATCCTCAGCGATGCCATGCAGGCGGTCGGCAAAGACGGCGTCATCACTGTTGAAGAAGGCAAAAGCCTCGAAACCAACTTCGACGTCGTTGAAGGTCTGCAGTTTGATCGTGGGTACCTGTCGCCGTACTTCACCACCAGCCAAGAAACGATGGAATGCGTGCTGGAAGACTGCTACGTGCTGATCCACGAAAAGAAGATCAGTAACATCAAGGACTTGGTTCCAGTATTGGAAAAAGTCGTTGGTGCTGGCAAACCACTGCTGATTATTGCCGAAGACGTTG
This sequence comes from Fuerstiella sp., assembly GCA_041688835.1. GTDB lineage: Bacteria > Planctomycetota > Planctomycetia > Planctomycetales > Planctomycetaceae > Fuerstiella. The sequence continues at coordinate 13,366 of JBDNHJ010000384.1, read as the reverse complement.
AAGGCGAAGCCTTGGCAACTCTGGTGATCAACAAACTGCGTGGGACATTCAAAATCGCAGCCGTGAAGGCTCCTGGTTACGGCGATCGTCGTAAGGCGATGTTGCAGGACATCGCGATCATGGTTGGTGGCCAAGCGATCTTCGAAGACCTCGGAATCAAGCTGGAAAACATCGAGCTGACAGATCTTGGGACTGCCAAGAAGATTGTTGTCGACAAAGACAACACGACTGTTATCGAAGGTGGCGGCAAGAAAGCTGACATTACCGCACGTATCGATCAGATTCGTCGTGAGCTCGAAAACAGCAGCAGCGACTACGATCGCGAAAAGCTGGAAGAGCGAATTGCGAAGCTGGCTGGTGGTGTGGCTCAGATTAACGTTGGTGCCGCCACCGAATCTGAGATGAAGGAAAAGAAGGCTCGCGTCGAAGATGCCCTGCACGCGACTCGCGCTGCTGTCGAAGAGGGAATTCTGCCTGGCGGTGGCGTCGCATTGCTGCGAGCCTCAATTGCCGTCAAGCCATCCAAGTTGTCTCATGACGAAAAAGTCGGCTACAACATTATCGTTCGCGCCTGTAAAGCACCGCTGACTCAAATCGCCAACAATGCTGGCGTTGACGGAGCTGTGGTTTGCGAAAAAGTATCGAACGAGACTGGCAACATTGGTTACAACGCTGCCACCGACAAGTACGAAGACATGGTGAAGGGCGGAGTCATCGACCCAACCAAGGTGACTCGTACCGCACTGCAAAACGCAGCCAGTGTTTCGACACTGCTGTTGACCAGTGACGCGCTGATCGCAGAAGCACCAAAAGGTGATAAAAAAGGTGGACACGATCACGATGAAGAAATGTACTAAGCCTAGCTTAGTGTCACTCTGAGATCGAACGAAGCCCGGCGTGAAAACGTCGGGCTTTTTTCTTGCGCCAAGGTCAGTGCCGAGCGGCGAACAACACCAATTGCGATTCGTTGCCGGCAGGGACGACTTCCCCCGCCGATTTCACATCGGTGGAGACATGTTTTTGCACTACTACTCGGCGTCTGATTTCGGTGCGATGATGGCCTCTTCGGCACCACCCAGCATGCGTTTGATATTGCTGCGGTGTCGCCAGATAATGAGCAGCGGAATCGCGATTGCAAACGCTGTCAGCGAAGCGTTTGGTGGCTGAAACGCCTGATCCCATGTCAAAAACAGGTGCGCAACACCGAACACGACCGCAGCCAACATCGACGCCAATGCGACGACTCGGGTTGCTGCCATGACCAGCAAGAAGGCAATCAGGGCCAAGCCGACTGCTTTGGGGGCCAGCACCAGCACCACTCCCAGCGCCGTTGCGACGCCTTTGCCGCCACGCAGCTTCAGGTAAATGGGGTACATGTGCCCCACAATGGCACTCATGCCTGCAGCCACCGGCAGATGCCAGTGCATCGATTCCGGAAAGTTGGCGGCTGCGAATTTCATCGCCACAATTGTCGGGATCAGCCCTTTTAGCGCGTCCAGAAACAGCACAATGCCGCCCCACTTCCAACCGATCACACGGCCAACATTGGTGGCACCGATATTTCCGCTACCGTGGTTCCGGATATCGTCCTTCAGCAGCAAGCGTCCCATCAGGTAGCCAAACGGGATACCGCCAATCAGAAAACTTAGCAGACAACACAAAAAAACGTACACTCGAAGACCGTCAAAAAAAACAGGCACCAAAAAAGACGGAGCCAAAAAAACGACAGGAAATGGAGGCTTCACAGCAGCCCGCAGGTTTGATTGTCGCAAATATCGTTCAGGACGCCCCAGCTGATCGCCGGGAAAGCGCTGAAATGCGGCAAAATTTGCACATCCTCTGGCCAAATTTTGACATTTGGTCTACAAATGCCGTTCGACGGCGGTTGCGGTTCAAGCATGAACGGCTGTCCGCTGTGTTTACGTTCGCACTCAGCTTCCATCATGGATGATCGGAATGAGTTACCCAGAATCTGTGTCTCTGTCTGGCGGCATCCTGCCGGTCAAAAACGGAAATCTGCTTGAGTTTCCGGAAGATCCCATCGCTTGCATGCGCCAGCTGCATCGTGAGTTTGGTGATATGGCTGTGCTTGAAGATCAGGGACAGCGGATCGGATTTGTGTTCTCCCCAGAACTGAATCGGGAAGTTCTGAGCAATTCGAACACCTATCACTCGCAGTTTTTCGCGATTCGAGGCGGTCGTCGGTCGGCTCAAAGAACAGTCACATCCGGACTGCTCAGTATGAACGGCAGCGAACACCGCGACAGTCGCCGGATTATGATGGAGGTCTTCACGCGACGAATTCTTCCGGAATATCACGACACGATCACCAAGCTGACCGAAGAATTGATGGTCGATTGGCAAGTCGGCCAACAACACGATCTGAACACCGAAATGGTCCACTTTATGGTGCGCATGACCAGCGCCCTCTTGTTCGGAATCGACGACGCGAAGTATTCGGCTGAACTCGGCAGCAAAATCGACAGCTGGGTGCGTAAGAATCATGAAGTCGGCATGGGTGCCCTAGTGTCTGCCCCGCAATTTACCGACATGTACGACGAACTGCTGGCCATGGCCGATGACTTGCAGTCCAGTGTGATGGAAATGTTTGCTCAGCATCGAGCCAACCATTCCGAAGATCAGCGCAGTGATGTGCTGAGCCTGATGTTTAAGGCTCAGAAGTCTGAGCAACAACTGGATGACAAAAAGCTTGTTGGTCACGCCACGTTAACCTTCGCCGCCGCTCATCTGACGACCGCTCATACATTCAGCTGGACCTTGTTTCTGTTGGCTCAACATCCGGACGTGATGGATCGACTGGCGCGTGAACTGGCCGAACAAACGACGGGCCTGCAGCCAACATTCGAAGAGTTACAGAACTGCACCTATCTGGAGTGGGTTGTCAAAGAAAGCATGCGCGTGCTGCCTGCGTCGTCTTATTCTCAACGCATCACGACAGAACCAACCCAACTGGGACCGGTGAATTTGCCACAGGGAACGCCGGTGATCTTCAGTCAGTTTATGACTCATCATCGAGCTGACTTGTTTGAAGATCCGGACGTGTTTCGACCAGAACGATGGGAGCATTCCAAGCCTTCGGCGTATGAATATCTTCCGTTTGGAGCCGGTCCGCGAATGTGCATTGGGGCACCGTTGGCCATGGTCGAACTGCGGACTGCGTTGGCCGTGATTCTGAAACGTTTTCACTTTCAGGTGCAAGCTGATTCTGTGGTGAACGGCCAAGTCATTTCCACCATGTTAGGGCCAACCAGTTCTGTGAATGCCACGTTGCTGCCTGTATCGCAATCGTCGCGCACGGTGCCGGTTTCTGGATCGATTCACGATCTGGTGCAACTTCCGGCAGACGCTCAACCGCAAACCCTGCGACGCGCTGCTTAAGCGTGCCTCGATTCAGTGACGAAGAAGTGACGGCTTGGCACGAAGCGGGCCACGCATTTGTGGCCGTGTACTTGGGCGGTGAAGTGGAATCCGTGTCGATCGATCCCGACTGGGACGACGGTCCAAACAGGTTCGGCGATACGACCATCCACTGGCACGGCGATCGGTTCACTGAACGCGAATTGCAGATGAACGCGATTCTTGTGGCGCTGGGTGGTCCGGTGGTGGAGATGATTCATTCTGGCGATCCATTCCATCCCGCGATGGTGGCAGAATGGTCGCAGGACTGGAAGCTGGCATGGCAAGCGGCTGCGTTCGTGGCCAATCAACAGCAGCGGATGCAGTTTCTGGAACAAACGACGGTCGATTTGCATCGCACGTTGTCGCAGGACAACCACTGGGCGGCCATCGGAGCAATCGTGGACAACCTGCTGGCGCACGAAATTCTGGAAGGCGACGTCGTTCACGAAATTGTCGCCGAATGGACGTAGGGAATCTGCCACGCAGCAACGGCCGTTGGCGAGTTTGGGCGATCTGATGTTCTGTAGGCTCCAGAACGCGGACGCGAAACGGGGACTGGGGAGGGGGAAACGGGGAGAGGTCCAGTTTATTGTTTTTTTGGGCCTGCCCGGCTTGCGAAGGGTCGCTTCTCGCCCCAGTTTTCTGGCAGTCAATTCGATCCATTTTGAGCTTCCATAGGGCGTACCGCGAACAACACTACGATGAAGTGCTGCGAGCGCCAATTCGCTGGCCGGTTCATTGACGTACTCCAGCCATTTCCTCGATTTGGGTAGTGGCCCAGAGGAAAGCTGTTTCCGATGCTCGGCGGTGCCCTGTTGCCGAATCCACAAACGACCGTAGCGCCAGTTTCCGGCCCGGTCCGTCAAGTTTGCTCGCAAAGCATTTCGTTCGACGTAACGATTGACCTGGTAGAAATACTCATCAGTTTCAACCGGGAAGGATTTGAAACGACTTTGGTACACGTGGCCATAGCCGACCATGTTGTAATTCTTTTGCCAACGAGTGACATGTATCACCGTTAACAATTGCATGAATCGCCCTAGTGGTTTGTCAACATTAAAAACTGGGGTTCTGTTTTTGTAGCTCGGCGGTCTCCGCCGAGAAATCACGGTGGAGACCACCGAGTTACATCTTCCGACCCTCAAATTAAGCTGTGACAGACCACTAGCAGCCCTGAACGCGTGTGCGAGGCCCTCCCCAGGGTTCTGCTACCGCGTCTGCGCAAGCGCGGGGCAAGAGCGAGAGAGCACCGACCGAGAAGGCCGGCTATCCCAATGGTCGAGCTACACGACAATGCCCGATTGCTCGCTCGCTGGCGAAAGATGCGTTCCGACATGGATGCGATCGCACCGCTCGCGCCCGAAGCCAATAAGATGACCAAGCAGATCACCGACGCCGAAACGCATCTCCGCTGCCGGTTTTATGATTCGCATTTGGTTTCTGTACTTCTTGGTTGTTGTCAGGCAGCAACCGCCGTCGAGCGAATGTCGTTCAATAGCCTCACGATGTTGTCGATTTGGTTTGCCGTGAACAGGGCGTCTGGGCCCTGCGGCGAGATGTCGGTGAATGGCGATTCGTACAATAGCGATACAGCGACGATGCCGTGGTCGACCAGTTGGTTGATAATCAGGTTGATGAACTCGATCTGGTTCGCGTTGTAGTCACCCCCCTGCAAGAACTCGCCGAACAGCTTCTTGGCGACTTCGCGGTCCAGGCCGACCAGCAAGCGGACAAAGATCCCAAACCCATCGGCCTCCAGCTTTGCCTGAGCGATGAACGCCTCATTGCCGATTTGGTTGTCGTTGAGGATCCGTTCTAGATCATCTAGGTCGCCGCGTGTGAGCGGTTCGTTGGTACGTAGCTTGCGAACCGCGTCGATGCCCAAGTGCTCGCGCAGGAAAGCCTGAGCCTTGCTGCGGAATCGCTCGAATGTGTCCGGGCTGGCAAACTTCGCAAACTCGACTTCGGCTTCCTCGCCCATCAAGTCTTCAAAGTTCGTGTAGATCGGTTCGCGTTTTCGTTTCTCGATAAGGTGGACCAGATCTCGCCATCGCCGACGGATGACTTCCAGCATCGGAACGTTGACGTCTTGCCACCACTGGTCCGTTTGCACGTCCTAGATGTAGGTCATCTGCTTGTTGACCCTCGGGATCGTGGACTTCTCTTCCAGCAGACCCGCGATTGCGACCACTTGCTCACGTAAACGCTCGTAGGCCGGCTCTGACTTGAGGAGTGCCAGTTGCAGATTCAGAAGCAATAAGTCAAACCGCTTGGCATCCTCCGATTCACGCTCCAGCTGCGTCGGCAGACCGGCTACCTCCTGAGACAATTCCTGCATGTCCGCTTCGGAGAGCTTCTCCCATGCTTCCGGTTTGGTGAACTTCTCGACGACACGGCGATGAGACCGAACGACAAAGTTGTCCAAGTTCATCGACGCGACTTGCGTGTAGAGCAGCTTGCTGACGTGTCGCTGGACCTGAACCTCAGAATCCGGAGCGAGATCAAAGTCGTGAGCCACCACTTCCTTGACAACGCTCACCGGCTCCTTTGTGTCCAACGCGCCGATCAGTTCCAATCGCCGCTTGAACAACTTGGCCGATAACGACTCACTCAGCGAACCGTCGGTCCCGGCCGCATCCTAGCTGAAGTATTCGAGGTTCTGGCAGTAGTCGAAGATGTAGAAGAACTCTTTGTGTTTGCCCGGACCAAACAGATCAGGGCACAGACGCGTCCCCCGTCCGACCATCTGCCAGAACTTGGTTTTGGATCTTACAAGCTTGAAGAACACTAGGTTGACCGCTTCGGGCACGTCGATGCCGGTGTCCAACATGTCGACCGAAATCGCGATCTGCGGAAACTTGTCTTTGTTCGAAAAATTGTCGATCAGCGACTGAGCCTTTTCCGTCTTGAACGTAATCACTCGCGCGAACTCGCCTTTGTAGTGCGGATAATTAACATCGAACCGTTCTTTGATCAAGTCGGCATGTTTCTGGTTCTTCGCAAAAACGATCGTCTTACCCAGCACATCACCACCAGCGACGCACTGGCCACGCGTCATCAAGTGTTCCAGCACTTTGTCCACGGTGTCAATGTTGAATAGCCACTTGTTGACGGCTGACGCTTCAACACTGTCGGGGATGTTCCCCTCTTCGTCCCATTCCTTGGCATCCCAGTCGTTTTGTCTTCTTCCGAAAGATCGTTGTACTTAATGCCTTCGCGTTCAAACTTCAGTGGCACCGAGACCGCTTTGGGCGGCACCAAAAACTTATCCGCGACGGCTTCGTCTAAGTCGTAGGTATCCGTCGGCACGCCGGTTTCCAGATCGAACAAGCCATAGGTGTTCTTCTCCGTCACCAGATTCACGGGCGACGAGTCTGGCAAAAACGCCTTGAACGCATTCGTCGCTTGATTGACCAGAGCCACGCGGTCAGCCAGGAACAAGACACGTTTCGCCCAGTTGCAACGGATGAGCAAATCGCAGAGAGCGATCACCGTGCGAGTCTTCCCCGATCCGGTCGCCATGACAAGCAGCGACTTCCGTTCGTTGTCCTTCTCAAAGGATTCGCCGATCCGCCGGATCGCCCGTGTTTGGTAGTAGCGTTCGACAATCGTTTCGTTGATCGTCGCCGCTGCCAATTCGCGGCGGGTGGTGCGTCGCTGGATGAGCAGTTCCAACTCCGCCTTCTTGCAGAATCCGGCAACGCATCGAGGCGGATACATCTGGTCGTCCCAGATCCAGTGCTCGTAACCATTGCTGCAGAAGATGATCGGACGCTGGCCGTACATCGCCTCAAGGCAATCGGCGTACAGTTTCGCCTGCTGTTCGCCAACTTTGGGATCACGTCGCGTACGTTTGGCTTCGATCACGGCCAGCGGCTTGCCGTCGTCGCCCCACAGCGCGTAATCGACCAAGCCTTCGCCTTTGTCGCCTTTCGCTCCGCGAAAGCTGCGTTCATCTTTTGAACTACTTTCGCGGAGCGAAAGGCTACGATTGGGCATGCCGATGACGGGGAACTCGCGGTCACGCTTTTGATCCAGCGGCCAACCAGATTCTTTTAGCAGCAGGTCGATGAAGTAATCGCGGGTTTCCGCTTCCGAGTAATCGTGATCGTCGGGAATCGCTTTGGCAGCCTGCTTCGCCTCGGCCACTTCCCTGCGCAGTCGCTTGAGTTCTTCGTCCAGCTTTTCTTTGTCAGCCAGAACGACGGATAGCTTTTCGTCCTGCTCATGAAGTTGAGTTTGCAGTCGCTTCAGCTGGTCAAGCGTTTGATTCGGGATCGCGGGCGTCGGCAGTGCGGATTCGTCAAACTCCAACTGCCCATCCGGCCGATTTCGCCGCGCGTACAGGCGAGCGAACCAGTAGCAGAAGTGGAACAGTTCCTTGACCGTTTGCACCGAATCGGTTTGCGGGATGTCCGGCGGACTGTGAACCGCTCGATTGCCGAGCGTGACGATCACCTTGGCCTTGTTGAAGACCGCATCGGCTGCCGTATGCTTGAACGTCGGCTCGTGGATCAGTGCCGAGATGTTGTCTTGGTAGGGCAGCTTCAACGCACGATCGAACTTGTACGCCCATGCGACGGCTAACTCCAAAGCCCGTCGAGCGTAGAAGCAGGACGTGCGTGGATCGGGGATCGCCGCTGACTCAGCTTGAGTGGCCGCTTCGTGGATGTCTTTCCATTCGGTTGTCAGAAAGTCAAAGTTGCTCATCGTCGGGCTCCGTGATTGATCTCAGCTTCCATAGCAGCGAGCTGATTCATGACTTCATCGAATGAAAGCGGTTCAGCCAAATACATGTCCCGCATTGTTTGATAATCTTGCCTTAACGCATCGACGCGGCTGTCCGAGGGGACGAGGCGGAACGAGCCCGGAACCGCTAAGTCGTATCTCGCCCATGAGCTACCGAAAAAGCGAGACTTCCAATCGACAACGTTCGCTCGAACATCGTCCAATGTAATGGCTCGCTGTCCATGGGGATGTTGTGCCAAAGCGACCGTATCGGCATAGTGTCTTGAAAACCTGTCAGGCATTCGCTTGTCATCCGGTCGATGATGCTCGGTGTGCAGGATCGTCGCCTTCTCCCCAAAAGTTCGTTCGATCTCCAGAGCCACGACCTCACAGTTCCAGTCATTGAAGAGCTGAGGAAACTCATCGGCCAGCCAAGGCGTGACCCTATGTCGTCCCGTTGGACGCTGCTCAGTCAACGAGCCGAACTCCAGCTTCACGGATCGTCTTAAATAGTCGAAACCAGCAGGTTGCGTCGTCGGATAATGAAACAGCAGAACGGGCGAATTCGTTTGCGAGTCAACTTGGAACTCGATACGTTCGACGGTCAGGTCAAGATCCTTTGCAGTGCTCAATACTCCAAGGACTTGTTGATTTAGTCGGGCATCAAGTGGTCTCGCACCATTTCGATGCATGCAGTCTCAGCTCGCGCCATCCATTTGTTTGCCTGGTTGCGGCTTGAGCGCGGTTCGGGCAACTTCAGGAACACCGGCGAAACCGACAGATCAATGTCTTCAGAGAACCGGTCAATCGCACCGAACACTTTCGACAACGATGTTCCGCCTTTGAAAACCAGCGAATCACCGAATTCGCAACGAAAAAGTATCGACAACATCCAGCAAACCCAAAAGTCTTTTTCCATGATGACCGGCGACACGCTTCGACGAACTGCCGCTTCTTCAATTGCCCTTCGTCGTTGGGTTTCAGGCAGGCTCAGGAAAAATGAATTCATCGGTCGCCTTTTTGCGGCTGGGACTCTGCCAATTCGTGAAAGATCGGGTGCATCCACGCGGGGGCCAGGGCAAGGTCTTTGAGCAATTCCCGTCGCTGCTTCAAGGGAATCGTGGATTTCAGTTTGTCGATGCGCGCCTGTGTCACATGGTCTTTGCCTAGCGAGCGAAAGGCCTGAATAATCAAACCACTCAATCGCCCCGCCGTCGCCATGTTACGAGGCGTCGTGCGGCGAAGCTGGATCGTCATCGGCCCGATCTTCATTGTGCGAGATTCGCCCTCGGTCAGGAACACGATCTTGGCAGGAACCTGCTCGGACAAGCCCAGCAGGTTAAGCGCGTACGCATCCGAGGGTTGTAATCGAATTCGGTCGCGTTGGGTCAGTGCCTTGGTAATCGCTTCGATCGTCGGCGACAGTTCACCCAGCAGCGGATCAACGACCGGGTAATCGTAAACGCCACGGGCAATTCGCCGGATGCTGCCAGATGACGCCAACCGGGACAGTGCTTTGTCGATTGCCGTCCGGGGTGCAGCGTCAGAAAAGTGGTTTGGCATGAAGACAGAGCCACGACCGCCGCCACGAATGCGTTTCAATAGGCGTTTTTCTATGTTTTCATCCATTTTTCACCTTTTGTCTCGTCAGAAAAAGACACCAGTTTTCCTGACAAGAACAGTCTAGCAAATTTCGGCTTCATCGGGAAGAAAACACCTCAAAAACCGCAAATCCTCGACTGCCAGCGCCGTTGCCGGGATCGCCGCCGACTCGGCTTTGCTGGCCGCTTCGTGGATGTCCTTCCATTCGGTGCTCAGGAATGCAAAGTTGCTCATCGCTCGCCCTTTAGACTTGGTTGTTCCGCCATCAGAGTTCGCCTCGAAACGCTCGGTGTTGGAGAGAGGCGAAGAGTTGGTCAAGTTCAGTCAGCTGACTTAGCATTGTCTCTTTTTGTCGATCCATAGAGCCGACAATTGCCGCAAATTGATGCTGAAGGTCGAGCGGTGGATACGGGAATCGAAGTGTGTCAAGTATTCCCGTACTCATGTGAGTGAATGCGCCATCCGTCCCCGTTTTCAATCGTCGTATTCGTCCCGTGCAGTACAACATTAGCGATACGAAATGAATGGGCAAGAGATTCGGGCCAAGCCGTAGCCGAATCAAATTTGTGCTGATAATACTTGGGAGGGACCCAAGTTTCGTGACACACATCTTTCCTACCGTTCCAGCGCGTGAAATGATGATGTCACCATCCATGACGGAGTATGCATTGAGTTTTCTATACTTGCTTTCAGTGATCCACATACGAAATGGCAAAACCATTCGCCCCGCTGGATCAATGTTGTCCATATTCCATACTGCGACGCCGGATTCGACGTACTCATGCTTTTTGAGTGCGCTGCCGAATGGGCCACACTTCGTTCCATCTTTTGGGTTGATGTACAACTCGCTCAAGACCTTGATCGGAAAACCTTTTGGGTTAACAGCTGGATCGCCGAACATGTCGAGGAAGATGGATTGGGTGAGTTCGTCGAGGAGGGCGAGGGCGGCGCGACGCTTGGCCCGCAACGCCTCCGCCCGATCCAAGATCTCCGCAATCCGCTTCTGCTCCGAAAGCGGAATATCCGGTATCCAAAGTTCCCTAAGCACCGTAAGGGAAACGAATTTTTGATTTCCTCCGCGCGAGTTCTGATTGAGTTGCGCCCAGATAGACGGACTATTAAGCAGATGAACAAAGAAGCTGCCGTCAACTTTTTCTTTCGGCAGTTTAAACAACGCGACATTCTTGATGGCGAAATCACACTCCTTGGCAACGAGCACGGGACTACCAATCGTTCCGATCATTGCCATCAAGACATCACCGTCGTCAACGCCCGAACGCTTTTCAACTTCGCGAAAGCTCTCTTCGGAAATGTACGTAACGTCGGAAAAATCAATCTTGCCATTCTTGAGGTTCTTTGACGTGACCAACGGGTAACCTTCGGCTACCTTCGGAGGTGTATCGTGAGTCCCGTCACGGACATCAATAATGTCGCTGCATTTGGCCAACTTCCAACGAGGATGACTCATTTTCACTTCAGCATCCCCCGCAGTTGCTTCATGCCTTGGGTGATCTCCTTTTCGATACTCTCCAGCTCATCCAGGATCGCGTTTGGGGCGCGGTGCTCGACTTCTTCGTGGACGACTTCCTTGTAGCGGTTGATCGACAGGTCGTAACCTTGTTCGACGATGGCCGACTTCGGCACGCAAAAACTCTGCGCCGTCCGCTCGTTCTTCCGCTCGGACTTGTCCCGCTTGCTCCATCGCTCCAAGATGTCGGGCAAGTTGTTCTTGGCGTGCTCGTCCTTGGTCAGCTTCACCGTCGGCGCGGGGCCTTGTTTCTCCGGTGGCAACAACTCCGTTCGCTTGTCGTCCAGCGACTTGCCGTCGGCGGCCATGTCGTAGAACCAAACGTGCTGCGTGCCGCCCGAGTTGGTCTTGGTGAACAACAGGATCGCCGTCGAGACTCCCGCGTACGGCTTGAACACGCCGCCGGGCATCGAGATGATCCCGTCCAGCTTCTGATCCTCGACGATCATCTTCCGCAGCGTCTTGTGCGCGTTCGACGAACCGAACAACACGCCGTCGGGCACGATGATCGCCGCTCGGCCACCGGGCTTGAGCAACCGCAGGAACAACGTCAGAAACAGCAGCTCGGTCTTCTTCGTCTTGACGACTTGCAACAAGTCCTTGGCACAGCTCTCGTAATCCAGCGAACCCGCGAACGGCGGATTGGCCAGCACCAGCGAGTACCGTTCTTCCTCGGCTCCGTGTTTCTGAGCCAACGAGTCGCGGTAGACGATGTTCGGATTCTCCACGCCGTGCAGCAGCATGTTCATGCTGCCGATCCGCAGCATCGTGCTGTCGAAGTCAAAGCCGTGGAACATGTCGCCGTGAAAGTGTTTTTTCAATTTCGCATCGCGCAGCACTCCGGGATGTTTTTCACGCAGGTACTCGCCCGCCGCGACCAGAAAGCCAGCGGTGCCACAAGCCGGATCGCAGATCACGTCATTGGTCGTCGGCGCGGTCAGTTCGACCATCAACTGGATGATATGCCGAGGCGTACGGAATTGGCCGTTTTGGCCCGCCGTGGCGATCTTGCTCAGCATGTACTCGTACAAGTCCCCTTTGGTATCTCGATCCTCCATCGGCACTGCGTCGATCAAGTCGACGACCTTGGCCAACAGCGCCGGTGTCGGGATCGTGAACCGAGCGTCTCTCATATGGTGGGAATAGGTTGAACCATCCCCGCCGAGCGTTCGCAGGAACGGAAAGACGTGCTCAGCGAGAACCTCAAACATTTCCTTGGGCTCGAAGTGCTTGAACCGCGACCAGCGAAGGTCTTCGTACGAGCGTTTCCTATCGTCCTTGCCCTCGGGAAACGTCCGCCGCTCCATGGGTTTGTTGGTACGGTTGGCTTGGTTCTCTTCCAGCGTGTGCAGGTCATCCAATCGCTTGATGAACAGCAGGTACGAGATCTGCTCCATCACTTCCAGCGGATTGGAAACGCCCCCGGTCCAGAACGAGTCCCAGATCTTGTCGACTTTGCTGCGTATCTCGCCTGTGATCATGCGGTGTAGTCCATCTTGGTATCCGTTTCCATGGCTCGTGGTCCGATTCGTTCGGTTCGTGGTTCCGTTAGTCTAGCAAACCCTCCTGCGGATTCTCCAATCGGCAACGTGGATGTTGTTTCCGGTCGGGCGCAGGTGGCAGCTGCCACAGCGATCTGGGTGTGCGGGCGTTGATAAGCTGCGTTTCTGTGGGTCTGCACTTTAGGATCACTCCCCCTCTAGCAGTTTGAAGTTGGTGTTCCCAAAATCGTGGCTCTCGGGAAAACTGTGATTATCAAAAGGCGTCAGTTTCACTAGGAGAGCCACGGATGGCTAAGCGTAAGAAGTCGGAACGACGTCCGCAACGTCCACACAAAAAGGGAACAGCGTCACAGCATGACCAAGCGACGCGGCTGCAGAATCGCAACAACTCACGGGTGAAGACTCGTGAAGCTCAAGTCCCGCTGGTCGGCCGCATACCAAGTACAATCACAGCGCTGGCGAGTGTCATGGATCGACGCATGGCTTTATGGTCACAACTGGGTCTGTCTTGCGTGGCTGGCAATCCCTCCGATGTGGGGCGTAATCGCTCTGCCGCTGTTGTCGATGCTGTATGTGCGCGCCGTGG